>CP003940.1:2772500-3145000 GCA_000317655.1 Cyanobacterium stanieri PCC 7202 | reverse complement strand
CACTATTAAAGCTTTTCTTGCCACTATCCTTACACTCACACAACCGAGGTTGCTTCCAATCCACTTAGGACGAGTTTATCTTTCATGGGTCCCTTTAATAGCTCCTGCAAAGCCACGCAGGAATATTTACCTGCTTGCCATCGACTACGCTATTCGCTTCGCCTTAGGTCCGGGCTAACTCTCCACGGACGAACCTTCTGGAGAAACCCTTAGGCTTTCGGGGTTGAAGATTCTCACTTCAATTTTCGCTACTTAAGCCGACATTCTCACTTCTCTATCGTCCACATCTGCTTGCCGCTAATGCTTCTCCCAATAGAGAACGCTCCCCTACCACTCAATATATGAGTCCATAGCTTCGGTGAAAGACTTAGCCCCGTTCATTTTCGGCGCAGGAGCGCTTGACCAGTGAGCTATTACGCACTCTTTCAAGGATGGCTGCTTCTAGGCAAACCTCCTGGTTGTCTTTGCACTCCCACCTCCTTTATCACTTAGTCTTTACTTGGGGACCTTAGCTGATGGTCTGGGCTGTTTCCCTTTCGACGATGAAGCTTATCCCCCACCGTCTTACTAGTGCTACAATCATGGGTATTCTGAGTTTGTCTCATCTTGGTACCGCTCTCGCAGCCCGCAACGAAACAGTGCTTTACCCCCCATGACATTTCACACCGCTGCGCCTCAACACATTTCGGGGAGAACCAGCTAGCTCCGGGTTCGATTGGCATTTCACCCCTAACCACACCTCATCCGCCAATTTTTCAACATTGGTCGGTTCGGACCTCCACCACCTGTTACGGTGGTTTCATCCTGGACATGGTTAGATCACCCGGGTTCGGGTCTACAAACTGTGACTAACGCCCTCTTCAGACTCGATTTCTCTTTGGCTTCGACTTTCCGTCTTAACCTGCCACAGCCTGTAAGTCGCCGGCTCATTCTTCAACAGGCACACGGTCATCCGTTCTATCGGACTCCCATTGCTTGTAAGCTAATGGTTTCATGTTCTATTTCACTCCCCTCCCGGGGTTCTTTTCACCTTTCCCTCGCGGTACTTTTCTCTATCGGTCACACTTTGTATTTAGCCTTACCACGTGGTCGTGGCTGATTCACACGGGATTTCTCTTATACCGTGCTACTCGGGATTCACCTACGATTATTTCTGTTTTCAACTACAGGACTTTCACCTTCTATGGTCTAGTTTTCAGCTAGTTCGTTTAACATCTACTCTCGATGTTGGTGTCCCACTACCCCAGTATTCGTAAACACTGGTTTAGGCTTCTCCCGCTTCGCTCGCCGCTACTAAGGGAATCACTTTTGTTTTCTCTTCCTCTGGCTACTAAGATGTTTCAGTTCACCAGGTTCGCTCATCACCTCAAAAAGGTGTGTTTTTAGGGTTGCCCCATTCGGACATTCTCGGCTCAATGTTTGCTTCCAACTCCCCGAGACTTTTCGCAGGTTGCTACGTCCTTCTTCGCCTTCGTGTGCCTAGGTATCCACCATTAGCCCTTGATTGCTTGACCTTGTCTGATTATTCATACAGACTTCCTACTTACTTTTTTCTATGCAGTTTTCAAGGTTCTTACTGAGACTTTTCTCAGCAGTTGTTCGTTTAAACAGTGCCAAGTGCTTCTCACTGGAGATAAGCGGACTCGAACCGCTGACATCCTGCTTGCAAAGCAGGCGCTCTACCAACTGAGCTATACCCCCACTTATGGGCCATCCTGGACTTGAACCAGGGACCTCACCCTTATCAGGGGTGCGCTCTAACCACCTGAGCTAATAGCCCATGAACCCAATCTCTAGTTTGAAAACCATTCTCCACATTCCTTGCTGACCACATTTTGCGGTCTCCCTTATAAGGAGGTGATCCAGCCACACCTTCCGGTACGGCTACCTTGTTACGACTTCACCCCAGTCACTAGTCCCACCTTCGGCGTCCTCCTCCATAAATGGTTGGAGTAACGACTTCGGATGTTACCAACTTCCATGGTGTGACGGGCGGTGTGTACAAGACCCGGGAACGGATTCACCGCAGTATGCTGACCTGCGATTACTAGCGATTCCTCCTTCACGTCGGCGAGTTTCAGCCGACGATCTGAACTGGGGCTGGGTTTGATGGGTTTCGCTCCACCTTGCGGTCTCGCATCCCTTTGTCCCAACCATTGTAGTACGTGTGTAGCCCAAGACGTAAGGGGCATGCTGACTTGACGTCATCCCCACCTTCCTCCGAGTTCTCCCCGGCGGTCTCCCTAGAGTCCCCAACTTAATGCTGGCAACTAAGGACGAGGGTTGCGCTCGTTGCGGGACTTAACCCAACATCTCACGACACGAGCTGACGACAGCCATGCACCACCTGTCACGATGTTCCCTAAGGCACTCTCTTCTTTCAAAAAGATTCATCGGATGTCAAGTCTTGGTAAGGTTCTTCGCGTTGCATCGAATTAAACCACATACTCCACCGCTTGTGCGGGTCCCCGTCAATTCCTTTGAGTTTCACACTTGCGTGCGTACTCCCCAGGCGGGATACTTAACGCGTTTGCTTCAGCACAGCCGGAGTTTATACCCGCTACACTTAGTATCCATCGTTTACAGCTAAGACTACAGGGGTATCTAATCCCTTTCGCTACCCTAGCTTTCGTCCCTCAGTGTCAGTACATGTCCAGTAGAGCGCCTTCGCCACTGGTGTTCTTCCTAATCTCTACGCATTTCACCGCTACACTAGGAATTCCCTCTACCCCTCCTGTACTCTAGCTTTTCAGTTTCCACACCCTGCCCGAGGTTGAGCCTCGGTCTTTGAATGCAGACTTGAAATGCCACCTACGGACGCTTTACGCCCAATGATTCCGGATAACGCTTGCATCCTCCGTATTACCGCGGCTGCTGGCACGGAGTTAGCCGATGCTTATATCAGGTACCGTCACTTTCTTCTTCCCTGAGTTTTGAGGTTTACAACCCAAGAGCCTTCCTCCCTCACGCGGTATTGCTCCGTCAGGCTTTCGCCCATTGCGGAAAATTCCCCACTGCTGCCTCCCGTAGGAGTCTGGGCCGTGTCTCAGTCCCAGTGTGGCTGCTCATCCTCTCAGACCAGCTACTGATCGTTGCCTTGGTTGTCCTTTACACTACCAACTAGCTAATCAGCCGCGAGCTCTTCCCTAGGCGATAAATCTTTTACTTTTCAGCTCATTAGGTTTCTTGTTCGAGACGATAAATGAGGCGGTAGCTGTAGGCAAATTGTTCGATGATGGTTGATTCTTCAAATTCGGGAATCAAACGACCTTCGGTACCGTTTTCGGGGAGTTTTTGGGTAATGGAGATAATTCTTTGTACTACTGCGGCGGCATAGGATGGTGAATCCCTTGCGATGTAGGCTGCGATCGCCTCTACATCTTCTACAGCTTTTAAAGACCAAACTACTCGATAAGCCATTTATTTAACAATCCTTCTACTTCTGCTTGTTGCAAAACTCCTTCGGTATCAGCTACCTGTAAACCTTGGCGAACTTTACCTAGTACGTATAAATGATACTGTATATCCTCTACAGTACAATCATCAGGTAATTTTCTCAACATGGATTCTACTTTTTCTTTTGCTGAACTCATGATAATAACTATAAAAATAATTCATAATCGAGAATGAATAAATATAGATTGAGTGATCCGTGGTTCATTCATTCTCTTACAGATACTATCTCAGATGATAAATAAATGATCTGAGTTTTTACCATTGTGGACTTTTCCTGTCCTAGTGTTTTGATTCATTTACTAGGATAAGATTCATTTATTTTTTTTCCTGTAGTTTAGTAACACGGAGATTAAAGTTACCATTACCTGAAAGAGCAAAAGAACGAACTCTTATAATATATCGTCCATCTTCCATAATACGACTAAACAATAATGAGTTGGTGGTGCCATCTGGTCCATCATCATTTTCTCCAATGGTTGTGCCATCTTCTTTCATTAAAATGACAACAGTATCGAATTCATTAGAGGTAACATCAATAACTATTTGTTCTCCTCTTTGTAAATTGATGTAGTAATCTCTGGCGAAACCACCTTCTCCTGTGGGAATGTCTGTGGGAGAAAGTTGATCTTGAATAGTTTGATTGTGTTCGATGGGAATCGGGTTATAAACTTGTCGGGATGATTGAGCATTGGCTTTGAGATAGAGGCTTGGTATTAGCATCGCTGCCATGGCAAGAAAGAGATATTTTTGAAAATTAATCATAAAATTACCATCACAAATAAATAGTAATTTTAACTTATTTTCAATCAAGAAAAGTCTTGACAAATCAATGGTTTTGGCTATAAACAGCGATGATATTATTTGGCAGTTTATCCTAACAGAACCTTGTGAATCTTTATTTTAAGGGCGATCGCCCTTCCCAAATCCACAGAAAACTGTCATTTTTATTACAGAACTATATCTAAAAATCTATCTAATATTTGACCCCCTAATATTAATCATTTAAAAACAGTATAAGTAATAATACTTATTTTTTTATTTTTTAGTAAAAAAATGATTATTTATTGATTTTTTACGGTCAAAACAATGTTTTATTTGTTAAATTAAACTTAACAATCTGTAATAGTTGACCAATTTATGCTATTGAGTAAAGAAAAAAAACCCCTATGGGTTGATAATCAAAAATCTCAGGACATCAACAAACTAAAACAAGTGTGGGCAACCCTTCAACCGAACAGTTGCCCATTACAATACAATTTTCATCTGCACACCAGTTGTTCTGATGGACAACTCACCCCCGAATCATTAATTGAACAAGCCATACAAATTGGCTTACAAGGTTTAGCCATCACAGATCATCATAGTATTGACGGTTTTTATCGTGCTTTGGCCTGGATGAAACAAAAAAGAAAAATTAATTCAACCATCTCATTACCCCACCTGTGGACAGGGATAGAAATTACCTCAGAATTAAATGGTACCATCGTCCATATCTTAGGATATGGTTTTAATCCCCATGCTTCAGTTATGGCTAAATATTTAGATGGATATAAACCTGAAGGATATAACGCCCAAGCTAAACAAGTGATTAATAGTTTACATGAAGCAGGGGCTCTCGTCGTATTAGCCCATCCTGCCCGTTATCGTCGTCCTGCAGAAGAGTTGATTCCTGAAGCCAGTTTATTAGGTATTGACGGGGTAGAGAGTTATTACGCCTATGGTAATCCTCAGCCTTGGCAATGTAGCCCAAAACAAACAAAAACAGTAAAGTCTATGGCGATTAGATATGATCTTCATAGTACCTGTGGCACAGACACCCATGGCAATAATATTTTAGTTAGGTTGTAATTTTCTTTTAGTTTTAACTTTTTTCATCATTTCAGGATTATTAATTTTTTCCCACCACTGTATGTGGTATCAGTTAGTAGTGGGAAGTATAGGAATTTGGGCAATTTAGAGGACAACAGTTCTCAATTCTTCGGCATCTTGGGATTTTAGTAGATATAGGCAGAGTAAATTCCAGAAGATTGCCACCATAATAGGTATTTTACGTATAAGTTTTATGAATTGGGGTTGTTGTGAAGCCCCAATTTTTTGTAGTTTAATATTATATTCGTTACATTTTTCTAGCCTAGGGAAAAAAGTAGGGTTATTGGTATCAAGGATGACGGGGAATGCTTTGGCGGCGGTTTGATTAGTTTTGATAATTACTTGACGATCATATTCTTGGGCATCTAAACCCACGGATTGATAAAAGTCTTCTCTTTCATGGACTGTGAGGGTATGGGTGGCAAAAACCGAGAGAAGGAAGAATTTTGCCCATAATTTGGCTTTCCATCCTTGCCACATGGATTTTTGAGAGCGGAGTAAGGCGTTGAAAATGTCACCGTGACGACTTTCATCTTGACACCAATGTTCAAATTTTTTGAAGAGGGGATAAAATTGGTAGTCAGGATTTTTTTCGAGATGACGATACATGAGTATATAACGCCAGTAGCCAATTTTTTCGGAGAGGTAAACGGCGTAAATAATCCATTCGGGTTTGAAGAAGGTATAAACTCTATGTTTGGTTAGGTAGCCTAAGTCGAGAGAGATGTTAAAGTCGCTCATGGCTTTGTTTAAAAATCCTGCATGACGGGCTTCGTCTCTTGCCATGAGGTTAAAGATTTCGGCAAGGAGGGGGTTTTTGTCTTTGATACGGCGAGAAATTTCTTTGAAAAGGATAAAGCCTGAAAACTCGGAGGTGCAAGAGCGCTCTAAAAATTCGATGAAGGCGGCACGGGTTTCTCCATCCACATGATCCCATGTTTTCTCAAAGTCTTCATCTCTGACGAAGTGATTGCGATTATAGTCGTTTTTCATCTCGATTAACATCGCTCTTAGTTCGTCTTCTTGGCTGGATATGTCCATAGAGGCGATCGCCTCGAAGTCGGTAGTATAAAATCTGGGGGTTAATAGGGTTTCTTTGATGGCTTTCTTTTTATTACTTTGGGGTTTAATTACGGCTGATGTCATATTTAATTACTTAATAGTGATTTTATTTATTTGATTTTAAGGTGATTATATTATCTTTGCATGGATTTGTTACATTACTTAAACTTATAACAAGGGGTTTAAGCCCCTTACCTTTCATAAATTAAACCTCTTTGATTTTTTGTCAAACCTCCTACGTTCGCTAAAGCAACCCCTTTTTCTTCTATTTATCAACCCCTGTACTGTAAAGTTATATTGCAAAAACTAGCTATTTTTTATTTAATCACTTTATAGTGATAAATGACATGACTACTATTTTTTGACAAAAGCTAATATGACCACGGTATTAAATCAACCATCTAATCAAGCAAAAATAGATGTGCCTAAAAACTCCAGAGAAAGAGCCAAGCAATTTGTCATGGAGTTACAGGATCAAATCTGTCAAGGTTTAGAAGAAATCGATGGCAAAGCTCGTTTTCAGGAAGATAAATGGGAAAGAAAAGAAGGGGGCGGAGGACGCACCAGAGTGATTCGTGATGGAGGCGTTTTTGAACAAGGGGGAGTAAACTTCTCTGAGGTTTGGGGGGATACTTTACCTCCTTCTATTCTCATTCAGCGTCCTGAAGGTGCTGGTCATGGTTTCTATGCCACAGGTACATCTATGGTGCTTCATCCTCGAAATCCCTATGTGCCAACGGTACATTTAAACTATCGTTATTTTGAGGCAGGCCCTATTTGGTGGTTTGGCGGTGGTGCTGATTTAACTCCCTATTATGGTTTTGCGGAGGATGCGGTTCATTTTCATCAAACTTTAAAAGCAGGGTGCGATCGCCATCATCCCGAATATTATCCAACCTTTAAAAAATGGTGTGACGAATATTTTTATCTCAAACATCGTCAAGAAGCCAGAGGAATAGGAGGTATTTTCTTTGACTATCAAAATAGTGAAGGAAGACTCTATGGAGGTTCAAACCATGAGGGATTAGCCCATCAATATAGTGAAAAAGTTGGTAAAGTGAACCATAGCTGGGAAGATATATTTTCCTTTGTCCAAACTTGTGGCAACGCTTTTCTCCCCTCTTATTTACCCATTGTGGAGCGTCGTAATTCCATAGAATACGGAGAAAAAGAGCGTAACTTCCAACTATATCGTCGGGGGCGTTATGTGGAGTTTAATTTGGTTTATGACCGTGGTACTATTTTTGGTTTGCAAACCAATGGACGTACAGAATCAATTTTGATGTCTTTACCTCCTCTTACCCGTTGGGAATATGGTTATCAACCAGAAAAAGATAGTCGTGAGGCACAATTAACTGACTTCTTCTTACAACCCAAAGATTGGGCAAATTTCAAATTTTAATTTTTTTTAGGCAATCCATCTTTTGTTACATACACTACTTTTCTTTATCCCAGTCATTTTGTGATGATTGGGTTTTTTTCTTTTTTAAAATTGAGAAAATATAACAAACATTAAGTTTTTTATCAGGGTTGATTATAAGCATATTTAATTTGCTTTAATGAAAATAGGATCATAAATAAATTACTAACTATTTAAAGATCTTCCAATAAGTTAGAGGCTAAAAAATATTACTAAAACATTGTACAATATAAGCTATCAGTATATTTAAGCAATATTTTGTTGAGAGAAAAGTAAAAATATTAAGGTAAAAAACGATATTATTCAACTTTTCAAAACCTTATATTTGTTTAGGTAAAAAATCTTGACAATTTAATTGTTTTGAGGTAGCAAAATGTTGTTTTGTCTCCATACATTGGCAGTAAGCAAAATAATTAAGGAGATTAGCTATTATGGTGAATACAGCTCCAGAAAAAAGTAACACAGACATTGACCACGAAAATAAATTTGTCCTTTGGTTTGAGGAGGTTGGCATCGAAGATGTCCCCATGGTGGGTGGAAAAAATGCGTCCTTGGGGGAAATGATCCAACAATTAACCGCTAAGGGAGTCAATGTGCCGACGGGTTTCGCAACGACAGCCTATGCTTATCGTTATTTTGTGGAAAAAGCAGGGATAGAGTCTGGGTTACGGAAAATCTTTGCAGATTTGGATGTGGATAATCTTGTTAGTTTGCAGTCGGTGGGTAAACAGGCGAGGGCGTTGGTTTTGAATACTCCTTTTCCTAAAGAGTTGGAACTGGCGATCGCCAATGCTTACTTCAAATTGTGCCAAAGATATGGAGCAGATCCTGCTTTGTGTGAAAAAACCGAAGAAGAACAGATGAGATTGCGCGATTGCGTCTATGATACCGATGTGGCGGTGCGATCGTCTGCCACCGCCGAAGATTTACCCGATGCCAGTTTCGCAGGGCAACAGGAAACTTATCTTAATGTCCATGGGGTAAAAGACGTATTAGAATCCTGCCATAAATGTTTCGCCTCCATCTTCACCGATAGGGCGATTTCTTACCGCACCACCAACAAGTTTGATCACTTTGAAGTGGCGTTATCGGTGGGAGTTCAGAAAATGGTACGCTCCGATTTGGCTTCCTCTGGGGTAATGTTCAGCATCGACACGGAAACAGGTTTTAAAGATGCTGCCTTTGTTACCGCTGCCTATGGTTTAGGGGAAAACGTGGTACAGGGTGCCGTTAACCCCGACGAATTTTTCGTCTTTAAACCCACCCTCAAACAAGGTTTTAAACCGATCCTTAGTAAGCGTCTTGGTTCTAAGGAAATCAAGATGGTGTATGACTTAGGGGGTGGCAAGAAGGTTAAAAATGTCCCTGTCTCCGAAGCTAAACGCCAACAATATGCCATCAGCGATGAAGAAGCCTTGCTCCTTGCAAAATGGGCTTGTATCATTGAAGATCATTACAGCGAAAAACGGGGACAACTTACCCCCATGGATATTGAATGGGCAAAAGATGGGCAAACGGGAGAGTTATTCATTGTCCAAGCCCGTCCCGAAACGGTACAATCTCGTAAGTCGGGTAATGTACTTAAAGATTATAAACTCCTCGGCGATGGTAAAGTCTTGGTCAGAGGAAGGGCTGTGGGGGAAATGATTGGGCAAGGTTTAGCCCGTGTCATCCTCGATGTCCACGAAATTGGGCAATTTAAGGAGGGGGAAGTTTTAGTCACCAATAAAACCGATCCTGACTGGGAACCGATTATGAAAAAAGCCAGTGCGATCGTTACCAATCAAGGGGGCCGCACCTGCCATGCCGCAATTATAGCTCGGGAAATGGGTATTCCTGCCATTGTGGGTTGTGGTAACGCCACGGGTATTTTAAAAACAGGTCAAGATATTACGGTATCTTGTTCGGAGGGGGAAGAAGGTCGAGTTTATGAGGATTTAATTCCTTTTGATATTATTGAAACTCCCCTTGATAATCTACCCACTACCCGCACACAAATTTTGATGAATGTGGGCAACCCTGAAGAGGCATTTAAGTTGGCTTCTATTCCTTGTAATGGGGTTGGTTTGGCTCGTTTAGAGTTTATTATTGCTAATCATATTAAGGCTCATCCCCTCGCTTTGATGAACTTTGAGCAATTGAAAGATGAAAGAGTTAAGGGGGAAATTGCTCACCTGACAAGGGGTTATGACCATAAGGCTGATTTCTTTGTAGATAAGGTGGCTCAAGGGGTAGGGGCGATCGCCGCGGCGTTCTATCCTAATCCTGTGGTAGTAAGAATGTCTGACTTCAAATCCAATGAATATGCCAACCTCTTGGGTGGTGCAGACTTTGAACCCCACGAAGAAAACCCCATGATTGGCTGGCGTGGTGCTTCCCGTTACTACGACGAAAAATATCGTGATGCCTATGGCTTGGAATGTAAAGCTCTTAAACGGGTAAGGGATGAAATGGGCTTAACCAATGTAATACCGATGATTCCTTTTTGTCGCACACCCTATGAAGGTCGAAAGGTATTAGCTGAGATGGAAAAACATGGTTTAAAACGAGGTGAAAATGGCTTACAGGTATATGTCATGTGTGAGATCCCCAGTAACGTCATTTTAGCGGATCAATTTAGTGAAATCTTTGACGGTTTCTCCATCGGTTCCAACGATTTAACCCAACTTACCCTCGGATTGGATCGAGACTCTTCCCTCGTGGCTCACATTTTTGATGAGCGCAACCAAGCCGTTAAGGACATGGTAAGAATGGTAATCGAAAAAGCCCACCAAAATAACCGTAAAATCGGTATTTGTGGACAGGCGCCCAGCGATTATCCCGAATTTGCCCGTTTCCTCGTGGAGCTAGGTATTGATTCCATCAGTCTTAACCCTGATTCGGTACTAAAAACCCTCCTAGATATAGCTAAGTTAGAGGAAAAGTTAGGGGTTGATCAGTAGTTTCCCCTTCCCTGTCAATTGTAAAGAATGATTACAAATCATCTATAATTGACCATTCGTCTTTTGACATCAAAGATTAGGCTAATAAAGAATAAAAAAGGAAACAAAACCTTTTTTAAGAAACAATGAACAAAATTTTAAGCCTAATCTTACTACTAATTACCTTACTTAGTTTTTCCTTTACCAGTCCTGTCCTCGCCGCAGATGTTGCCCAAGGAGGAGCTATTTTCTCTGCTAACTGTGCATCTTGTCATTTGGGTGGTAGAAATGTGGTTAATGCTGCCAAAACCCTTCAAAAAGAAGACCTCGAAAAGTATGATATGTATTCCTTAGAAAAAATTGTCTCTCAAGTAACTAATGGAAAAGCAGCGATGCCTTCTTTTAAAGGACGTTTGGATGCCCAGCAAATAGAGGATGTAGCCAGTTATGTTTTAGCCCAGGCAGAAAAAGGCTGGAACTAGGGATCATCAATCGAGAGAAGAAATCTAATATACTAAATACATGGAAAATCATTGAATAAACCAAGCCATGTACGAAGAACAATCCCTGATGAGGACAAAACGTAAAGCACCAGCAGAAAGAAGAGCTTATGCTTTTTTAGTGGATTTTATCTTGGTTTGGTTGATTTCTTCTCTGGTTACTAATGTCTTTGCGGAATTTCTGATTTTTGTTTTGCTATGGCTAGTATTAAGAGTGATTGTGGTTGATAAAAATCATGGGCAAAGTTTGGGGCGATGGGCTTTTGATTTGAAAGTAATTGATGCGGAGTTAAATCGTCGCCCATCTCTTCTTAATTTGGCAAAAAGAGAGGGAATTATTAGTATTGTCTCATTTTTGGCAATGATTGGATTAAAAATCAATTTTCGTAATTTTCTTTCTCTATTATTGTTTTTAACTCCCATCATTGTCGATGGTTTTACTGCCCTTACCGATGAAGACTATAATCAAGCATTTCACGATCGCATTTCTAACACCATAATAATACAAACAAGAAGAGGATATTCCCTTGATTTAAGAATAAAAAAATGGATAAAAGAAGCTCAAAGGACATGGCAGAAAAATAGAAAAAAGGTGAAATAAAACGGTACAATCAGAAAGTTGACATCGTACCATCATCACTTACATGGGAAAAGTAGAGATTATTGGTTTGGGAAAATCAGGCATTGGGGCGGCAAAGTTACTCAAAAAAGTAGGTAAAGATGTAACCATATATGATGCCCGAGAATCCGATAGTTTTCGTCAAATAAAAGAGGATTTAGCCCAAGAAAATATTAATGTAGAATTGGGAAAAAATCTTCCCCTAAACCCTGATAATCTTCCTGAGTTGGTGGTAGTGAGTCCGGGAGTACCTTGGAATATTCCTATTCTCGAGGAAGCTAGAGCCAAAGGAGTTATGACTATCGGTGAGATGGAATTGGCGTGGCGTTATTTAAATACTTCTCCTTGGATTGGGATCACGGGTACTAATGGCAAGACAACCACCACGGCATTAATTGAAGCGATGTTAAAGGCAGGAAATATCAAAACCTCTGCCTGTGGTAACATTGGTTATGCCGCTTCTGAGTTGGCGTTGGAGTCTTTGGATAATCCCCCAGAGTGGGTGGTGGCAGAAATAAGCAGTTATCAAATTGAATCGAGCCGTGATTTAGCCCCCAAAATAGGTATATGGACGACTTTTACTCCTGATCACTTGGAGCGTCATAAAACCCTCAATAATTATTGTTTTATTAAAGCGAGTCTTTTGGAGCGTTCTGAGGCGAAAATTTTTAATGGGGATGATCCTTATATATATAATATGGGATTGGAAAGGACTTGGAAAAATTCCTATTGGACGAGCGTAAAAGGCAAAGATTTTTTAATCGGTGATGAAAGTAGGGGTGTTTTTCTCCAGGATAGTTGGATTGTGGCTTTTGGTGAATTAATTGCTCCTATTTCTTTATTTAAAATGGTTGGTTCTCATAATCAACAAAATTTGCTGTTGGCGGTGGCGGCTGCTAAATTAGCAGGGGTTAGTAAAAGTGCGATCGCCCATACCATTACCTCTTTTTCTGGAGTACCCCATCGTTTAGAGTTGGTAAAAACTATCAACGGAGTAGATTATATTAATGATAGTAAAGCCACTAACTATGATGCCGCCCAAGTAGGTTTAGAATCGGTAAAATCCCCTGTGATTCTCATTGCAGGAGGACAAGCGAAGGAAGGAGATAATCAGGCTTGGATAAATGTCATCAAGCAGAAATGTAAAGCTGTATTGTTAATCGGTGAAGCCTCAGATTTATTTGCCTCTAGTCTGGAAAAGGAAGGTTTTAACTATTACTATAAGGTGGGAGATATGGGTAATGCTTTGACCAAAGCCCAACAATTAGCCCAAGAAAATTGTGCCAGTGTAGTATTACTTTCTCCAGCCTGTGCTAGTTTTGATCAATATAACAGTTTTGAGGAACGGGGAGAAGATTTCCGTAATTTGGTACTAGAATTGCGCGAATAAGATCAATCTTCTTCAAAGCCGGGACAAAATCCATCTTCTGGTACTTCAAAACCATGTAAGGGTGAATTTTCGTTATGACAAGAATTTTGCTCATAATGACGGCAGTTATAACAGGATTCTGCATTGATTTGGCGACGAATAGAACTATTTTGCTGGAGTAATTCCCTTTGAGATAAACCCCTCAAAACTAATTCGTCTCCTTGCCAACGGGCTTCGATTAATCCTGTGTCGGCAAAATCTTGCCAACGGGGATCTCGGTTGAGTTGTTCTGGTAAGGTGATGGTGATATAGGCACCAGTTTCGTTTAATTCCCCTTCGTAGTTTTGTTGGGGGGTTATTTTTGGTTGAATAAATTGCTCTCCGATGGGTAAATCAACTTTGATGTTGACCTCTGGACAGTGCAATTGATAACGATTTTGTAGTTCTTCGAGGGCTGTTAAATCGGCTAAATAGTTGGGGGTACCATGAACAAAAATAATGTGTTGGGGGCGAAGGTTATGAATTAATTGGGTCGTATTACGTCCGTCACTGTGTTCGGCTAAAAGATATTGTTCGACTATTACTTGTTCTGGCTTTAACTTATTAATAATTTGATTAAATTTTTTACTTTTGTTTATTTTTGAATGCTCGGGAATCAATATTAACCACTTATAGGCTTTTTTTTGGCAATATTCTTTAATTTTTTCTGGTTGGTCGGTTAAAATAATACAAGTATTTTCTCCCAGTTTTTTTCTATCAATGTCTGGAGTTAGTCGTCTCATTCTCGGTTTTATTTTTTCATCCCAAAAAAGAGGTTGATGTTTGGCAAAGTTCTGGACATTGGCGGGAAAATAATCCATTAATTCTAAGTACAAATCACAGGCGATCGCCACGGTACCATCGACCCATATATCAATATTTGCCCCAGTAAATTGATGGTGCGATCGCAACAGTTTTAATAATTCTTGTCCCAAACCAAAGGTAGGCACTGGTAAAATAACATTGATATTAGAGGCGATCGCCTCTCGAATTTTTGTCATCAAATGCTTTTCCTGTTGCCGACGATGGGGGTGTCGTGCGGTGCCATAAGTCCCCTCAATAATCAATACATCGGGGTTTAAACCACGCATATTATCAAGGGATAAACCCTCAGCCAACTGCAAATTAGAAAGGCAAAAATCCCCCGTATAAAAGATTTTATACACCCTGTCCCCATGACTATAGCGAAATAAAATCGCCGCTGCCCCCGGTAAATGTCCTGCAGGGTACAATTCTACACTTAAATCTTCCTCTAATTGTAAGGGCGATCGCCAAGGGATACTATCACAAAAAGGATCGATCATCGAACCATCATCCTTCAACCAATTGAGAGGTAAAAGTTTTTTGGTCACCTCACTAGAATAAATTGGTAAATGGGGATATATTTGATGTAAAGACAATAAACCCCGAGCATGATCTCGGTGGGCATGGGTACAAAATACCCAATGAGGCGGTTCATCAACCACAAGAGGTTTTATATCCTCCAAACCACAATCCAATAAAATGCGGTATTCCCCCAAATTCAACATAATTGCCACCCCTTCTGTATCATGACCCACCGCAAAAGGGTAGCAAGATAAATTAAAAGATGGGGAAGAAAAATATTCTTGCCGTTGACTCATAACCGCCATAAATTAATGAGCAGAACCATTCCCGTCATAATTATCGGAATCATAAAAACCATTTCTAGTGCCGAAAAACAGAGCTGCCACGATAAATAAACCAGTCAAAACTAATAATAATAGTTTAACATCCATAATTGCTTAAATCTCCAATAAATACCTTATTACTAATCTAATACGATCCCCCAAGGATAGGTCAAAAACTTTTAACAAAATTAATAATCAAAATGAAATCCACGACCCATATTCTGCTATATATGTTATTAGAGAACAAAATGTAGAGAGTTTTTATGTTGTCTCTGGACTTGCCATCGATTTCTACCAAAACAAAGGGACAGTTACCCACAAGTATTCTCGTTATTGAAGATGAAGACTTAATCAGAAATATGATTAGTCTAAATCTCGAAGAAGAAGGATACCAAGTAACCAAAGCCCAAAGCGGTAGAGAAGCCTTGAATTTACTTGAGCGTCAAATATCCAATGATCAAACCCATGGATTTGACATGATTATTTTGGATTTAATGTTACCTGAAGTAAATGGCTTAGATATATGCCGCTTACTTAGACATCGAGGTAATAATATCCCCATTCTCATTTTGAGTGCCAAAGCAGCGGAAACAGACCGAGTTTTAGGATTAGAAGTCGGTGCCGATGACTATCTAACCAAACCCTTTAGCATGAAGGAACTAATCGCCCGTTGTCGCGCCTTAATTCGTCGTAATAACATTAATAACTCATCATCGGATAATATCAAACAATATAAAGATATTACCCTTTTCCCCGATGAATGTAGAGTGACGGTGAGAAATCAATCAGTAAATCTATCTCCAAAAGAATTTAAACTTCTTGAATTATTTATGACCTATCCTAAGAGAGTCTGGGATAGGGATCAACTCATCGACAATATTTGGGGTGCTGATTTCCTCGGAGATACGAAAACAGTGGATGTGCATATTCGTTGGTTGAGGGAAAAATTAGAGCAAGACCCTAGTAGTCCAGAATATATTATTACGGTGAGGGGTTTTGGCTATCGTTTTGGGTAAAATATAATTTCCCGAATTATTCAATTCCCAACTCCTGCAAAGGTCTGATGATGGTAGATTCGGGAGTTTGATCAGGATTAAAAACACCGTCAATGGCTTCTTGAAGGCTGTTCGCCATCACAATACGATTATCATAAACCACAATTACTCGAGTCAGGGCAGGGATACTATTTTGATCTGCCTCTAGGTAAATGGGTTCGACATATAATAAAGATTGTTCGATGGGAATTACCAATAAATTACCTTGAATAGCCCTTGAGCCTTGACGATTCCAGAGGGAAATTTGCCCTGAAATGAAGGGATCTTGGTTAATTAATGCCTCGATTTGATCTGGCCCAAATACTAACTCCTGTTTCGGGAATTGATATAACAACAATTTACCGTAATTATCGCCGTCACTGCGCGCGGCTAACCAAGCGATGAGGTTAGGACGAGATACGGGGGTGTAAGGATGTAAAAGTATAAATTCTTCTTGATCAGCAATGGGTAGTTTCATGATCAAGTAATAAGGATTCATGGAAAGCGCCTCATCTCCATAAATTTCTTGGGGAATCTCCCATTGATCCTCCCTGTTATAAAATACTTGGGTATTCTCAACATGGTAGGTGAGTAGTCTTTCGGATTGGGTACTGAATAAATCAATGGGATAGCGAATATGTTCCAAAATATCGGGAGGCATATTGCTGAGGGGTTGGAATAGTTCAGGAAATATTTTTTGCCATGAACGAATGAGGGGATCATTTTCTTCACTGATATAAAAGGTGGTTTTGCCGTTATAGGCATCTACCAATACTTTGACGGAGTTACGAATATAATTAAAATGGTTTTCTCCTGCATCGGAGTAGGGATAATAGTTGGAGATAGTATAAGCATCCACAAGCCAATATAAATGATTGAGGTCATCTGGTTCTCCATCGGCTACTACTAGATAAGGATCTCGATCATAGTACAGAAAAGGTGCGATCGCCTTTATCCGCTCATTAATATTACGACGAAACAGCATACGAGTATCAGGGGTAAAATTGTCCGTCAACAACATTCGCCAATCCCGTAGATGAACCGCAAACACGAACTTATGCCAAAAATCAGCAATATTAATACCCCCCAAACCATCATAACGGGTATTAAAATTTTCCTCCCCACTGGGAAAATCAAACTCAGGAAACCTCGTATTCGTCATAATATAGGTATTGGTAATCTCCCCAAAATAAATACGAGGCCGCACAATGGGGATACTTTCTCGAATGGCAGGGGAAGAAACATTTAAGCCCCCCGGGTCCATATCAGTGCCAATATCACTCACAAAATAAAAAGGTAAGCCCCCCTGCTGTACCCTATTCACAGGAGACATGGTAAAACCATAGCCATGGGTATAAATCAGATGTTCATTCACCCAAGTTTGTGCCTGTTGGGGTACTAAATTATAATCTAACTCCCGAGGAGCGACAATTACTTGAGTATAATTACTTCCTCCCTCCTCATTTTGAATAGTATAACGGTCAATATCCGCATCATTAAAAACATAGTAGGGGCGAATTTGTTGTAATTGACGATTTGCCTGAAGAATGGGGCGAGTATCCCACAGACGGATATTATCAATGGTCAAATTATTGGCTCTGATGTCCTCGAGGGTAAGAGAGCCTTCGGGGTTAAAGGTTTGTACCTCAATCTGATCCAAATTAAAAGCTGATCTAGTTTCCTCAATATTTCTGCGAATATAAGGTTCTTCCAATCCCAACTCATTAGGTTGTACGATGGTACTTTGGAAAATTTCTGTGACGATCAATCCACTACCGTAAAAAGCAAAATAAATAGCAAAAGGAATACTAGAAAAACTTAAACCCCTTTGATGTTTATTGGTTTTTCCATACCCTGTAATACATTTTAACAGTAACCAAATACCGATAAATAAAGCCATTACCGAGGCAACGGTTTCTAGGGGTAGATTAATATTTATATCCGTATAACCTGCCCCATATACCACCCCCCGAGTAGAAAACAGTAACCCATACCGATTTAGCCAATGAATGACTGCCACAGTAATCATTAAACCGCCCAACAGTCCATAAATATGTCTTAGTTGATAGCGAGTTAAACCTGCAAATTTTCCCTCACTGATACTATTATTACTTATTAAATAAATAATTAATGAAGCGGTAATGCTATAAAAAAATAATCCTTGTAACCAAAAATCAAGAATTTGTAAAAATGGTATTTTAAAGATATAAAAACTAATATCGTGGTTGAATAAAGGATCTGCTTTATCAAAATCTACACTATAAAAAAACCTAAAAAATCTCTCCCAATAACCTGCATTAGTAAAGGCAAAAATAACACTAATATAAACCGTAATCAGGTTTAAACAAAACCGAGGTTTGGTCATGATTAAACTGGTTATGACAGTAATTAGCATTATTTGCCAAGTGGTTTCTGATGCGGTACCCACCAACTCGGCGATCGCCCCTATGCGAAAAGGAGACTGAATGGAATTTTGTAAATTAGGTAAATTAATATTTACTTGCCATGCTTCGTTAACTGTTTCAGTATAAAAAATCAGACTCAAAGCTATTAATGAACTGAACAGAAGTAGAATAAATAAAAGAGTTTTTATGCCAATAGCAGGGGATTGTGGCTCAAATTTTTCCTGCTTTTTTAGCTTATATAATGTTTGCTGATTATTTAATTTATTAGTAACAAAAATATTACTACCGATAAATAAAATAGAAAAAATGAAAGTAAATAAACCTAAAAATAATTTAGTTTTAAACTGAGTTAAAAAAGTTTGTACATAACCCAATTCTTCAAACCAAAGAAGTTCTACCCCCAAACGACTCAAACCCATAATTGACAACCACACAACCATTATCAAAGACAAAAGAGCAATGATAATTTTATGGTTGAAAACCGTTAATTTAGTAGGGCTTTTATATACCTGAGTCATGGGTAAATAATTGAGAAAAAATGATAAATAATTATGTAGGAACGTACCATGACAAGTACGGATATACCATGGTACGTCCCTACGATCAATAAAAAACTATCCTAAATCGATGTTAACAGCATCCACATCCCAGATTTCTTTACAATACTCTCTGATGGTGCGATCGCTAGAAAACTTAGCCATACGAGCGCTGTTGAGGATAGACATTCTTGTCCATTTTTCCTGATCTTTATAAGCCTCGGCAACCTTATTTTGACAATCAACATAGGCAGCAAAATCAGCCATCAACATATATTGATCATTATAAAGTAAATAATCAACGATAGGCTTAAACAAGTCACGATTACCATGGCTAAAGTAACCATCACGAATGCGATTAACCACTTGGGCTAACTCAGGATTTTCCTCATAATAATCCATAGGATCATAATCATTTGCCTTGTATTCGGAAACCTCTTCGGCAGTCAAACCAAACAAAAAGAAGTTTTCAGCACCCGCTTCTTCCCGAATTTCGATGTTAGCACCATCCAAAGTACCGATGGTTAAAGCACCATTCATGGCAAACTTCATATTACCAGTACCCGATGCCTCTTTTCCTGCGGTGGAAATTTGTTCGGATAAATCCGCAGCAGGGTAAATTCTTTGTCCGAGGGAAACATTAAAGTTAGGTAAGAATACCACTTTAATTCTGCCACGCACATCAGGATCTTTGTTAACGACATCCGCTACACTATTGATTAATTTGATGACTAATTTCGCCATGAAGTAACCGGGGGCAGCTTTACCACCAAAGATAAAGGTACGGGGTACAATTTCCACATCAGGATTTTCCTTAATTTTGTTATATAAGGCGATGATATTCAACACTGCTAAATGTTGACGTTTATATTCGTGGATACGTTTTACCTGTACATCAAAGATGGAATCAACGTTAATCTCGATGCCCTGTTTGCGGAAGATATATTCTGCAAGACGTTGCTTATTAGCTTTTTTGATGGCGCGCCAACGCTCACCAAATTCCTTGTCATCCACATACTTTTCTAAACCTTTCATCATGGTTAAATCTTTTAACCAACCATCACCCACTTTTTCGGTGACGAGTTTAGAAAGTTCGGGGTTACTGAGCAAAATCCAACGACGGGGAGTTACTCCATTGGTTTTGTTGTAGAATTTTTCGGGCCAGAGGAAAGCAAAGGCGCGGAGGGTTTCTTTTTGTAATAACTCGGTATGGAGTGCGGCAACCCCATTAATGGCATGACTACCCACACAGGCCAGATGTGCCATACGCACTTTTTGCTCGGCACCTTCTTCGATGAGGGATACTTGTTCTAGTAATTCCTCGTTGTCGGGATACCATGTGCGTACATCTTCGAGGAAACGATGGTTAATTTCAAAGATGATTTCGAGGTGACGGGGTAGAAGTTTTTTGAACAGACTTACTGACCATTTTTCCAATGCTTCGGGCAAGAGGGTATGGTTAGTATAGGCGAGGGTTTTTTGGGTGATATACCAAGATTTATCCCAATCCATGGCGTGTTCATCCACCAATAGACGCATTAATTCAGCAACGGCAACGGCGGGGTGAGTGTCGTTGAGTTGGATGGCGACTTTTTCATGGAAGTTGTCGAGGGTTTCGTTTCTGCTCAAATGACGTTTGACTAAGTCTTGGAGGGAAGCGGCAACAAAGAAGTATTGTTGAGCAAGTCTTAATTCTCTCCCTGCGGGGGTGTTGTCGTTGGGATATAAAACTTTGGAGATGGTTTCGGAGTTGATTTTTTCCTCTACCGCACGGTCATAGTTTCCTGCGTTAAAGGCTTCAAAGTTAAACTCTTCACTAGCTTCTGCTTTCCAGAGTCGTAGAGGGTTTACGGTGTTGGTTTTAAAGCCGGGTACAGGGGTATCGTGGGGGATGGCAACTACGGTGCGATCGGGTATCCAAGATACTCGACAATGACCTTTTGAGTCGCAGTAGGGCTGGGTATAGCCTCCCAATTTTACCTCGATGGTTTCGTTGGGGCGAGGAATTTCCCAAGGGTTGCCAAATCTGAGCCAGTTGTCGGGTACTTCTGCCTGCCAACCATCCCTAATGAGTTGGTGGAAAATACCAAATTCATAACGGATACCGTAACCAATGGCCGGTATTTCTAAACTGGCGAGGGAGTCGAGGAAACAAGCGGCTAGTCTTCCTAAACCACCGTTACCGAGTCCGGGGTCAGGTTCTTCTTCTAATAGTTCTTCTAAATCTAGGTCTAATTCTTGGATGACTTGTTCTACTTCTTTGTAGATGTCTAAGTTAACTAAGTTGTTGCCTAGGTGTCTACCCATGAGAAATTCGGCGGATAGGTAACATACTGTTTTGGTGTTGTTTTCTCGATAGGTTTCGATGGTTTTGAGAAAACGGTGCAAAATCCTATCTCTGATGGTGTAGGCAAGGGCTACGTAGTAGTCATACTTAGATGCTTTTTTTTGGTTGACTCCTTGGATATAGAAGAGGTTATCCAAAAACGCCTGTTTCAGGGTTTCTGGACTCATGCCAGTGCGATTTTCTTCTAATTTAAGATTAGGTTTACTGATTGTTGTATCTACCATACTGATTTTCTATACTTCTATACTGTTAAGGTTATACGATTTTTTGATAATCTTGCTATTTTTGTGGAAAACCCTGTAATGGTTTCTGCTCAAAGGGTTAAAATAGTATTAACTTTTATGAACTTTATTAATAAAACTGTTTATTTTCTTTCGTAATGTCCTTTTTTAAACCTAAACAACCTATTCTGCAAAGAAAGCCTTTATCTAGGGAGAGTGATGATTTTGATGCTATGCGCCCTTGGCGATTTGATCCTTATCCTTGGCTTCCCTTATGTGGTGTCTATACTTGTATTGACCAGAGTATGGTGTTGTGGGGTTTGATTTCTGGGTTGATCTTTTTGGTGGCTCAATTTTGCCCTTTTAGTTGGGTGGATCAGGCGATCGCATGGTCAATCTTAACGGTGGTGGGTAGTGGTATTATGATCGTGTTAACCTATGGTTGGACAGTAATTGAGCGATTGTCATGGCTTTTATATACTTGGGTTGGTTTAATGATTTTTGGTGTGGCAATGACGGATCTGGCGATCGCCTTTAGTTGGGGTTGGTTACTGGGACATTTATGTAGTTTTTGGTTATTGATTAGTGCGCTGGGCTATTTCGTAACAGGTTTTGCCATGCGTTCACGGGCTTTTTTCCTCGCCACGGCTATCCATGGAGGAGCAGTTTTTTTATTACCTTATTTTCTTGGTTGGCAATTTTTATTTACAGGGTTAGTGATGATGAGTAACCTGTTAATATTTGCCGAAGGTCATTGGGATATGATTTTACCCAAAGAACGGTTTTCTCTACTACAAAACAGAAAAAAAGAACCCGAAATAACCTCCAAAAAAGCTATTTTAGTTCTTGATAATTAGTATTTGTAAGTAGACAATCACAAAACATTAAGGGCGATCGCATATTAGTAGATATGGGGCGATCGTCTTTTTTTATTAACAATAAAAATCACTTTTATCTAAAATTACTTCCCCATACTCAGGAACCCAAGAAACCCAAACCCCAGCCGATTCCTCACATAATAACAATGCTTCACTTTGGCTATATTCACTCACAGGTTTGTTTAACTTAACCCAAGAATCACGATTATAAGTAATATGGCAAACAGGACTCCAATCAGTAGATTTTACACTTTCTGCCTTTGCAACAGATACTGATTTTACAACCATAATTTGACTCCATCAATATATTATTTTGAGGAAATTAATTAACCCTCTACAACAGAAAATATAATTAACTTCTGTATACAATGATACAAAACATATTCTCAGAAAACGGAAATGTTATTAAAAGTTAACATTGCCCAAGCCATAATAGAAAATAAGAATTTAGTCGTTCAAGCAGTCAATGGTCAAAAAAAAGAACAGAGTAAAATATGTAATCAAAAAATGGTGGAAACGCCTTACCTTACTCTGTCTTATCTTAGGAACTATCATCACCCTGAATTTAATTAACAACATTTTCCAAGCTCGACAAAATGCACAACAGCCCATAGATGCTTATTTGGTATTAGGAGGAAGCATTACCAGAGAAATTTATGTCGCACAAGTTGCCCGAGCAAATCCTCAGATTCCCATTATCATTTCCAAAGGTTCTGATGATCCCTGTATTTTGTTAATTTTTGAAAGAGAAGGAACGAGGTTAGATAATACTTGGCTAGAAACTTGTGCTGACTCTACTTTTGGTAACTTCTTTTTTTCCATACCTATCCTGAAAAGTTGGGGAGTTAAAAAAGTGGAAATGATTACCTCAGATACCCATCTTCCTCGGGCGGGAATTATGGCACAAATAAACTTGATAGCCCAAGGAATCGCCGTAGATGTTAATGGTATTCCTGAAGTGGACGGCATTCCAGCTAACCATGAAAACAATTTAAAAACGCAGTTAGATATAGCTCGTAGTTTCTTATGGGCATGGGCTGGACAATTTATTAATCCTCCCTGTGACAAAGTGATAAAACTTGCAGATGTTGACCTTAATTCTTGGCAACAAAGAGGGTTTAGTTGTGAAAGTAGAGGCAGAATAATCAATAATTAAGGTTTCAGGCTTTCTTTTATACTTCAACTGTGTTGACAGTCTATTATCTGCTGAAATCGAATTATTTTAAAACAAACTTAGTTGTTTTTGCGGATACAGCCTAACTCTTTCTTGATACCTATTAATGGGGTTATGTATTTGCTTTTTAATCGCCGTTGCTAAATGGAAAGCCATCATATAGTAGCTGTTAAGGATGGTGGTGAAGACTCCACTGTTAACCTTGTACATTTACATAAGGTTTGTCAAAATTCATCTCCCGCTAAACCTATCGGCTCTAGCGGGATTCCTCTTTTGGCACTTAAATGATAGACTTGAAAGGTTTGGTACAAGTTGCATATATTAACCGAATATACTTATTATTGTTAGAGCGAATCTATAAAGAAAAACAACATTAATTTTTATGAAAATTACTCAGGAAAAACTTCCTGCTAGTCAAATCGGTTTAGAAATCGAAATTCCAGCAGAAACCTCCAAAAAAACTTATGAAAAAGTAATTACACAAATTGCCAGAACTACCAATATCCCGGGTTTTCGTCAAGGTAAAGTTCCTCGTCCTATTTTGTTACAACGTTTAGGTCACGATAGAATTAAAGCGGCGGTATTGGAGGAGCTAATTCAGGATAGTTTAAAATTGGTTATCGAGCAAGAGTCGATCAACTCTTTGGGTAACTATTCCTTACGTTCTGAATTTGAGGAATTAGTAAGCAACTATCAACCGGGTAATGCTGTGGTATTTAAGGCAGCGGTTGATGTTCCCCCCGAGGTTACTTTGGGTCAATATCAAGGTTTAAAAGTTCAGGCAGAAGAAATAAAATACGATCCTAGTGCCGTTGATAATTTAATTGAGGAACAAAGACAACGTTTAGCGACTCTAGTTCCCGTAGAAGGTAGGGCGGCTCAAATGGGTGACATGGCGATCGTTGATTTTGAAGGTCGTAAACCTGCAGAAAATGAAGGGGAAGAAGGAGAATTAATTGAAGGTACTAAAGCTGATGAGTTCCAAGTGGAATTGGCTGAAGGTAAGTTCATCCCTGGTTTTGTGGAAGGCATCGTGGGTATGAATATCGATGATAGTAAAACACTTGATTTAACTTTCCCCGAAGATTATCCTCAGAAAGATTTGGCTAATCAACCCGTTATTTTCTCTATTACCCTCAAGGATTTAAAAGAGAAGGAATTACCCGAAGTTGATGATGAGTTTGTAAAAGAGGTTAGCGAGTTTGAAACCGTTGCCGAATTAAGGGAGTCCTTAGAAAAGCAGTATCAGGAAAAGGCAGAAAATGATACTAAATTAAATGTTCAACAGGCTTTGGTGGATGAACTTTTAAAACATACTACCATCGAAATTCCTGAAACCATGATGGAAGAGGAAGTACAAAACCTCTTAATGCAAACTGCTAACGAAATTCAGCGTATGGGGGTTGATCTTAATCAATTCTTTACGAGGGAAATGGTGGGTAGAATGCGTGAAACTGCCCGTCCTGAAGCTAGTAAAAATTTACATACTAATCTCATCATTGAAAAGATTGCCGAGCAAGAATCTATTACTTTAACTGATGAGGAAGTTAATGAAAAAATAGCTGAGGTGACTAAGGATTTAAATTCTAGTGAGATTGATGAAAACAAGTTACAAAAGTTTGTTAGAAATGATCTTTTGTCTGATAAGGTTTTGACTTTCTTACAGGAGAAAAATGAGGTTGAATTAGTACCTGAAGGTACTTTGACCACTGATGAGGAGGAAGTAACTGAGGCAGAAACTGCTGAGGTAACGGCAGAATAATTTATTGAGTCTGTTCCTCTTTTTTACCCCAAGCCCTTTTATATGAGGGGGAGGGGTATATTTTTAATTGTTATTATTTTTATATTGGGTTAATTGTATGGCTGAAGATAAAAAAGAAATGATGTACGGGGAAAGGGCGATCGCAGAGGGTTCTTTAATTACATTCCCCAATCCCCGCCCTGGTAGGGTTTATAACATCAGTGTGACCTTACCTGAGTTTACCTGTAAATGTCCTTTTTCAGGTTATCCTGATTTTGCGACTATTTATATTAACTATTCCCCTGATCAAAAAGTGGTGGAACTAAAGGCGATCAAACTTTATATTAATAATTATCGCGATCGCTACATCTCCCATGAAGAATCCATAAATCAAATTTTAGATGACTTTGTAGAAGCCTGTGATCCCCTTTATATATCCGTTAAGGGTGACTTTTACCCCAGAGGTAATGTGCATACAGTCATTGAAGTAGAACACCGCAAAAACCCTCAATAATTACATAGCGATGGCTAAAATTGAGTTACCCCACAGCGAAATATACTATTACCCCAACTTTTTTGACCCTGTTATTAGCAATAATTTATTTGATCAATTAAATAGGGAAATCCAGTGGCGACAAGACTATATTACGGTGTTTGGCAAAACTCATTTACAGCCTCGCCTAACGGCTTGGTATGCGGACGAAGGCTTGACTTATACTTACTCTAATATCACCATGTATCCCCATGGTTGGATTAATTGTTTGGAAGAGATTAAAAATCAAATAGAATCTTTTTTACAAGTTCAATTTAATAGTGTTTTACTCAACTACTATCGCCACGGCAAAGACAGTATGGGATGGCATAGTGATAATGAACCAGAATTGGGGAAAAATCCTCTCATTGCTTCGGTGAGTTTGGGAGGAGAAAGGCGTTTTATGTTGAAAACAAGAGATAAAAAAAACCCCCTAAAATCAGAAATCAACCTCTGTAATGGTAGTTTGTTGGTGATGGGGGGAGAGACTCAACATTATTGGTTACACCAAATTCCTAAAACTAGCAAACCTGTTGAGCCTCGCATTAACCTTACTTTTCGTCAAATTTTTGTAGGTTCATCTACTACCTCAAAATCTTCTAGGTTAAATCCTTGATGATTACTTAATTTATCAGCTTGAACCTCATTTTTAACGATCGCATTTAGCGCAGACCAGATATATTGGAAATTGTAGGCGTTGGGTTTTTCTTTGGCACCGCCAAAATTCGCCATGAAACCATCACCATAATAAGTGGTATCAGTAACAGATTGATTATGATCAGCCACTAAATTTTGAGACTGGTTGGAAAGGGAAAAATAAATTTTCTTATGCTCCGAAGCAATGGTAAAAAATGCCCCCTGATTGTTACTTAAAGGAGGTTTTATCCACTCTGTGGGTTTGACGATGCGATCGTCGTTACCGTGTAAAATACCCACAGGAACATCTAATTTTTTCCCCGTATTTTCAATAGTTAGGGATTGAGTCGCAAAAGGAAAACGAAATATATTCAAAATCCATAGGGCGATCGCAGGTATTCCCAAAGCCGTACTAGGAGCGGGATCACTGGTAATAACTTGTTTTGGTTTAAATAACTCTAATGTTGGGCTGGGATTTTCTGCCAAATAATAACACCAACTCAAAGCTAAAAGTCCTCCCAGAGAATGACCAAAAACATAAAAGTCTATTTCTTCCTCTGATAAATTACAATTTTGATTAGGGTATTTTTGCGTATGTTGCAGTAATTTTTCCCACCCTTGGACGGTAGAATTAACAGCAAAATCCAGCCATTTTATCGGTGTATCCGTTAAACTCTCAATCACCGTTGTAATCATACTAATTAAATTTTTGGCGTACTGGCGATCAAAAAAATAAATTAAATTAACTCCCAATACAAATAACAACGAACCAAGAATTAACTTGACACTTTTCCATACACCTTGTTCGCTAAACTTTTGTAATTTTTGTTGCCTGATTTTTCTTTTAAAAATTACATTAATCAATAAAAGACCAAGATTAAATAGCCAATATTTAGTATTTACACGGCTACTGGTGTGATCTAAATAAGTATGTTCATCCTCCACGAAATTGGGATAATCACTTTTTTGATAATCAGGAAAAAAGACATAATAACCCTGTTTCACTAACTCTTCTAAATGTTCTTCATAAAATTTTGGTAAACAAAGGGCAAAACCATGTAAATAAGTAATAACTTTTAATTTATTATTTTCCCGATAGGGTTTATTGGGTGCATAAACTCTGACAAAATTTCCTTGCTGATGACTACCCGTCTGGTAAATTACATATTCTGGTTCTTGTTTTTCAAATAATTGATAACCTTCATATTCATGACATATCCAATCCTCTGGACAAGTGGAAGTAACGGGGGCAGAATCATCGATATTATCCTCAAAATGATATTGAGTTAATAATAAAGCTAAAGCCAAGAAAAACTCTGATGCACTACCGGGAAGAGTTCCCACTTCAGCCGATGGGATGCCATTACCCACTAAACTAACCAATGATCCAATAAATAACCACTGCCAATTTTTTGTTCTTATCCAGACACCTATGCCCACCAACAAAACAAAGATATTGATAACGATAGTTATTACTGGTATTGGAGCATTGACAGGAACATAACGTACAACATTGGCAAAAATATCGGGGGTTAATTGTAATCCAATGAAATTGTTAAAAGTGTCATATCCTGCTAATAAAAAAGCTAATAACCAAGACGATATTCTAATAAAATTATTTGCCCATTTTGCCCCTGAAAAGTGAGCTAATTCTATGGCAACTACAATAAATAAAGGTACAATTAAATAATGTAATAAAAATCTGATTTGAGAAAGGTTTTCTAATAGTTGTCCTACTCCAATAAATTGACCGCTCCAAAGAATAAAATTATCATAAATGGTACTTAATAAAACTATGGGTAAAATAATCATTGCCCAATTTTTGGAGATTCTAAAAAAGGGATAGGCAAAAACTAATAAAAGAAGTTCTAAAATTCCTAAAATTAAATGTCCTAAAGGATATAAAATCATTTTTTTATGTCTTTTATGTTTATTTATTAGTTATTTTTTTGATATTCAGCAATACCTTTTTGGTATACTAACCAAGTAAAAATGGCTATTCCTGCTTGAGTTCCAGTGAGATCATGGAGAATATGAAATAGGGCATTATAAAAAATTTCTGGATGAAAAGGATCTCCACCAAATTGATCTAAAAGAAATACAAAGGTGAGGTTTACTCCCACGGAAAAAGTGGGGACTAAAACAATTTTCCAGTCTTCTAATAGTTTATATCCTCGGTAAGTAAGCACTGCAAAAACGAGAGTTAATGCGATATAAATTGGTATTTTTAAGTTAGGATTATCTAATTTATAGCCAATGGGATAAAGAATAGATACAGTTAATAAGCTGAGGGAAAAAATTATATTAATGATATGAGTTGATGAGTTAGTTTCTTTATTTAACCCGTCTGCCCACAGAGCAAAAGCTGATATTAAAAAGAAATAAAACATGAAGTTTAACATGGTAAAATCGTTTTGATAATACCAACACTGGGTGACATGCCAACCTATTTCTGAGGCGATAGAAACCATTATAAGAGCTAGTCCGAGTTGCGATGCAAAAATTGTTTTGGTGGGCAATTTTAGGTTATTTAATGCTTCGTAAAATATCCTCATGGCTACGGGGATTAAAATAAAGGTCAGTACATGGGTTACTATTAATCCATATCTCCAACCCCCTTCTATGCAAGTTCCTGTTTGGTAGATTTCGATTTGTTCTGGTGTTATTTCTGGTAATTGAATCAAGACGTATCCAAATCCCATAAGGGCGATCGCACCACAGATAATAATAACTAAAAAATTACCACTCCTCCAACTGTTAGACTGATTTTCTTCAAGATGAGACATAACAAATTAAAATCCTCATAGACAATAATAATTATGTTATCTATAAAATATAATTTTTGAAACTTAATCTAAAATTACCTGGATAGCTTTTCAGAAAAACCACACTACTTATTAGATAAAATGGGTAATATATGAACTTGAGCCCAATAAAAATATATAATTGTATTGTCTTATATGCCTTAATATGAAGCCCACAGAAAACCTATCTTTTTTTGTAAAAATGCTTGATAGATTCAATAATTGCGCTCACCGTTTGCAGATTATCTTCAGGCTCTAACCCTTCAATGGGTGAATTAGCAACATACTGTAATTTTTGAGCAATAACTTTAATATTTTTATCATAATGCTCAAACATCCTAATCAAAAGATCATCTAAACTACAGGTTCTCACAATTGACCAATGTTGTTCGAGGGTGTCTATCTCATACACCGCATAAAATAACATTATTTTCGCCCTCAAAGGATTGGTATATTGCATAATTTCCTGTTTAAGCTCGAATAAATTTTCGATTTTTAACCAAGGAATAATTTGCCCTTCTGGTACGCTAGTAGGGGTTACATTTTGTTGTTTACTTTCCTCTGCGGTTGATACGACTTCTGGAGTGGTAGCGGTGGAATGCGTCGTTGAACTTTCTTGAGCAACTTTCTTTGATTTTGCCTTAATTAGTTGGGTTTCTTCCTCTTCTCCTGTATAGGTTTCTTTGTCCATATCCCTTGTTTCATAGCGATAAAGAGGACTAACTTTATCTATAATAGTATCGGCAATAAATGAATAAAAATTTTGTCTATTAATACTGGAAACTACTGTATCAAGAGCTTTTTTCAGTCTTTTATTGCTAGGATAAAGCTCTTTTATTTCATAAATTAAATCCCGTAGATCATACATATCAATGACATTAATGTCTGCTTCCCAATATTGCTTACACACAGCAAAAATAACTTTTTTCATTCGAGCAGATTCTTCATGACATTGAATTGCTTGGGCAATATCTGCGACTATCTCAGCGTCTGAAACTTCATTTTGTTCTACATAGTCATTTTCTAGGGGAGATATTTGATATAAGTCAGACATACGACGGAGAACATACATCGCAATTTTATTGTAAACAGTCTTACGATTTAATGTTTCTACGGCATGATGAAGTAATGCTTTAAGATCTTCTAAAGTAGGGTTAGTTTGATACAGATTTTCTAATAATTCGATAAAAGAAAAACGGTCAATGACATTAACGTCTGTTTCCCAGTATCTTTGACTGACATAGAAAACTAATTTTTTAGCCCTGACGGCTTCTTTTGAACTACCTAAATCTTGAGCGATACTTTCAATGATGTCTGACGATACGACCATAGAATTTCGTCGGGGATACTTTGTTCTTTTTCTTGAAATTATAACTGATTGGGATACTTCATCGATTCATAATTAAACATTATTAGTGCGTGATGGTTGCCAAGGGTGGGCAATGCCCACCACTATTTTATTCTAAGCATTTTGATATAGATGCTTTTTAGGAATTAACAGTTATTTTTTCTTGGTTCACATCAGATTTTTCTTGATCTATAATGGCATTCACTTTTTCTTTTACTTGTTCACTGACAGCCGAGTCAAGGAAAGTGAGTCGAAATCGGCGAGATAATATATCTTCGGGTTTTTGCGCCATTTCATAGCGATATACATAGATTACCTCGGCGGTAATAAAGGGGTATTGGGGAGCAAGTCTTTCTAAACCAGATTCTTGGATAATGTCTTGAATGACGATCGCCCTTGACCCATAATAATTAATCAGATGGTGCCTAATCGCTTCATCTTCAATGGTTGCAGACAATTTTTGATCCAAATCATCAAAATCATAGTTTTCGCCCCCTGCCACGGGAATCAGGGTAGGAGGATGACCAGAAAAACCATTAGGAGAGGGTAATTGTTTAATGACATGATTAACAGTATCAATGGCCATTTTGCGGAAAGTTGTCCATTTTCCCCCCGTAATGGTGATTAAACCACTTTTAGATTTAAGAATAGTATGATCGCGGGAAATTTTTGCCGTAGAATTAGCATTATGATCGGGGGAAACAAGGGGACGTAATCCACTCCATGCTGATAATACATCATCACGGGTAATGGTATCACTTAGATAGCGATTGGCATATCTCATTAAATATGTAATTTCTTCCTCCGTGGGGGTAGGATTATCCGTTACCTTTGCCGTCTCATCCGTAGTACCAATGAGAGTAAATTGGCGCCAAGGCACAATAAAAATTACCCTACCATCGTCGGTTTTGGGAATCAATAAAGCACCATCCCCAGGGGCGTAGGATTTATTCACCACAATATGAACCCCCGAACTTACTTTAAGGATTTTTTCGGCTTCGGGTTGATCTAAATGTCTGATACTATCACTATATGGGCCGGTGGCATTAACCACTGCATTCGATTTAATCGTAAAAGTATCGTCAGTTAGGCTATCTCTTACCACTGCACCCCGACACTTGCCATCTTCCTTGATAATTTCGATAACTTCTAAGTAATTGGCGATCGCACATCCTTGCTCAATGGCCTTCATTGCCACTTCCACATTAAGCCTAGCATCATCAAACTGCCCATCATAATACATCACACTGGCAATCATCCCCTCGGTATTCAAAGAAGGAAATAACTCCAAAGTATCCTTAATGCTCAAAAGACGACTACGGCCCAAACTTTGTTTACCCGCCAGTAAATCGTACATCAACAACCCTGTGAAAAAATAGGGGATTTGCCAAAACTGATATAAAGGAATAATTAAAGGTAAAGGCTTGGCTAAATGGGGCGCAATTTGGATGACATTTTTTCTCTCCGATAAAGCATCCCTTACCAAATTAAACTGCTCAATATCCAAACGCTTAAAAGCCTGTTCTAAATACCTTACCCCACCATGTAACAACTTTGTACTACGGCTACTGGTTCCCGAAGCAAAATCAAAGCGCTCCACCAAAGCCACCTTTAAACCCCGACTGTTCGCCTCAAGGGCAGAGCCTGTGCCTGTTGCACCTCCACCGATGATCAGACAGTCAAAGTCTTCGTTTTTCAGTTTGTCTAATTGTTTTTGTCTTTCAATTAGCTGTATGGTCATGAAAATAATCCTTGTAACGTCCCTTTCAGTATAGCTGATCCCTTTTTTTAGACCACTTTTAATTAACCTCAGTTCGGGATAATGATTGTCAATCAGAAAAGGGCAATGGGCAAAAATTAAACCAAAGAGAGTTACTTTTACGGTTTCTTTTTTGCTCTTGATGGTTGAAATCTTGAGAATAGCTAAAGATTTAGCGGTTTTAAGCTATTACGAGTTATGATCTGTACAAGCAGAACACTAAAAACCTCATTTATATGGCATCTCCCCACGCGGTAAAAAAATATTTAGCCTATTGGTTTCAATTACAAAAACCTGTGATTATTGCCCGTCAAAATAAGGCTATTTTACCCAACAGAGTGATTATGGGCGATCGCTACAGTCTCGAATTTGAGAGATGCTGGGATTTAATTTCAGATCCTGCCACGGGAGATTGTTATGTCCAGGGTACTTTTCAGACGATTCAACAATTACTCTCTTCAAAATGGGATATTAGTGATTGCGCCCGTTGTAGTATGCCAGTACCAATAATCGATATTGGGGCGCAAGAGTCTAGCTGTGTATGTAATGATTTGGACAATTGGCCCAATGATCAATTACCCTCCCCCCGAGAACCTGTGGACGATTCCCAAGCCTTGAGTAATATTCGACGTCGCCTAAATCGAACCTCCCAATCTTCTTAAAAAATTTTTTTGCTCCCCTTGTCAATTTTGGAAATAAAAGTTAGGATGGATATATATCAAGGGACTGTAACGGTTTCGACAGGTTAGTGAAAGCTGACCCGTGATACAGGTCGAGAGCGAATCTCCTCTCGTTAATCAAAGATTCAAAAAAATAGTAACTGCGAACAACATCGTTCCTTTTGCTCGTAAAGCCGCTCCTGTAGCTGCCTAAGACCAAAAAACTTGGTTCGAGCGCTTATAGTGTGACTCCGTTAAGCATTATAGGCAACCCCCAACGGATGCTCTCTGGTACTGTTTCTAGTCAGTTATAGAGAAAAGATAATACTAGAAAATCCTGCCATCAGGGATAAGTGATGGTTCCCGCCCTGCGGATCAAAAGGGCTAAACCTGTGAATGAGCGATAAGTAAATAACTGATCTGGACAGCAGTTCGACTCTGCTCAGTTCCATTAGTCGAGTAAAAAGAGGATGCAAGACGCATCCTTTTTTTTTGCCAAATTATGGTCGGCTAGTTTATCTGGAAACCATCAAAAAAATCAAATAAAAATTTGATTAGTGTTAACATCGGTGAAGGAAAAAGTTGAATAATAATTATCATCTATGTCCCATCCTCTTTATGTTGCCTTTATCTGGCACCAACACCAACCTCTCTACAAATCTCGTTTATCTAAAGATAATTTTGGGGCTGATTATCGTCTTCCTTGGGTAAGGCTTCATGGTACAAAGGATTATTTGGACTTGATTTTAATGCTGCAAAAATATCCTGCTCTTCATCAAACGGTGAATTTAGTTCCTTCGTTGATAATGCAATTAGAAGACTATGCCCATGGAGATGCCTTAGATCCTTATTTGGCTTTAACTTTAACTCCTGTAAATATGTTAACCCTAGAGCAAAAAGGGTACATTGTCGATAACTTTTTTGATGCGAATCATTATCACATGATTCGCCCCCATGCCCGTTATGAAGAACTTTTTCAACACAAGCATATAAAAGGTAAACAGTGGTGTTTAGATAATTGGACGGATCAAGATTTTAGTGATCTTTTGGCGTGGCATAATTTAGCATGGTTTGATCCTCTTTTTTGGGGTGATGCAGATATTTCCCGTTGGTTGGAAAGGGGGCGTGATTTTACCCTGAGCGATCGCCAGAGGATTTATAGTAAACAAAAGGAAATTATTGCCCGGATTATCCCCACCCATAAAAAGATGCAGGATGAAGGACAGTTGGAGGTAACCACTACCCCTTATGCGCATCCTATTTTACCGTTACTTTATGATACCAACGCAGGTCGGGTGGCATTACCCAATATGGATTTACCCGTAAGTCGTTTTCAGTGGGGGGAAGATGTTCCCCGTCATTTGCATAAGGCTTGGGAGATGTATCAAGAGCGTTTCGGGCGATCGCCCCGAGGATTATGGCCCAGTGAACAATCCATCAGTCCCGAAATTTTACCCCATATTGCCAAAGAAGGATTTAAGTGGATATGTTCCGATGAGGCGGTATTAGGGTGGAGTTTTAATCACTTTTTCCACCGTGATGAAACAGGTAACATTTATGAACCTGAAATATTGTATCGCCCCTATCGTTTAGAAACCGACCACGGCGATTTAAACATTGTCTTTCGAGATCATCGTTTATCGGATCTCGTTGGTTTTACCTATGGTGCCATGAAACCTCAAGAGGCAGCCTGTGATTTGATTTCCCACCTACAGGCGATCGCCCGTACCCTTGCCCATAGACAACCGAGTAACAACACCACCCTAGACCAACCCTGGCTAGTCACCATTGCCCTAGACGGCGAAAACTGTTGGGAATTTTATGAGCAAGACGGTAAACCCTTCCTCGAAGAACTATATCAAAACCTATCCCATGTTCACAATATAAAATTAGTGACCGTGTCCGAATTTGTGGAACAATTTCCCCCCAGTCATACCATTCAAAACTCTCAGCTACATAGTGGATCATGGATTGACGGTAATTTTTCCACATGGATAGGAGATCCCACCAAAAACCGAGCATGGGATTATCTGAGTGCCGCCCGACAAACCCTAGCCAAACACCCCGAAGCCACCGAAGAAAACAACCCTGATGCGTGGGAAGCCCTGTACGCCGCCCAAGGCTCGGACTGGTTTTGGTGGTTTGGTGATCCTCACCACTCCTCCCACGATGATATGTTTGATCAACTATTTAGAGAGCATCTCATCGCCCTATACCAAGCCCTCAACGAACCAGTCCCCCAATACCTCCATCGCCCCGTAACCAATCCCAATCAACGCCCGGTAGCAGAACAACCCCCCTGTAGCTATATCAGCCCTCTGCTTGACGGCGAAGGAGACGAGCAAGAGTGGGAAAAGGCAGGAAAAATAAAAATAGGAGGCTCACGGGGTACTATGCACCGAGCTAGTATTATCCCGATGATCTATTACGGCTGGGATCACCTTAATTTCTATTTCCGCTTCGATGTCAAATCTGGAGCGGTGGCAGGACAGGATTTACCCTCCGAAATTCATTTACTCTGGTACTATCCCCATCGCCCAGGGCATAATAGCCCCATTCCTCTCGCCCATGTACCAGATCAAGATCCCCTTAACTATTATTACCGTCACCATTTAGGCATTAATTTAGTGACTAAAACCTTCTGGCTACAGGAAGCCGCATCAGATTTTCATTGGCAATCCCGTTATAGTAGTGCAAAAATAGCCCTTGATCAGTGTATTGAGGTTGCCGTGCCTTGGCAGGATCTACATTTAGATCCTGACATGGAAATGAATTTAATTGTCATCCTCGCCGAAGAAGGTCAGTTTAAAGAGGCTTTACCTGAAGATCATTTAATTCGTCTTCAAGTGCCTTAAACTTAATAATGAGTGCCAGATTTACGGTGATGTACCGCCGTAATGCCATCATCTTTTAATAATTTACCTGCCTTGGCGATCGCATATAAAACCCAATGATCGCCACATTCGAGGCGGTTTTTCACCTCACATTCCACATAGGCAAGGGCATTATTCAAAACAGGACTACCATTATCCGCCACATCATGATCGATATTCACAAAACGATCCTCCCCCGGAGCAAAGGGTTTGAGAAAATGCTTCATCAACTCAATATGGCGCCCCTCCTCAAGAATATTGAGGGCGAAACTGCTACCGATGGGCAACAAAGACTCGATGGCCCTTTCCTTTGCCACAGCAATGGTTAAACCGGGGGGGTTAAAAGTAGCCTGAGATACCCAAGAAGCTACCATGGCGCCCTTGATTTCATCCCTTTGGGTGGTAGCAATACATAAAGAACCCACCAAACGCCCCAAAGCCTGTTCGGTTCTGGCTGTGAGGGAATTGGCGGCGGCGGATTCCTTAGATTTAAGGGCTTTCTTACGTTTTTTGAGAGCTTGGGCGAAATCTGTTCCCGCTTCCTCACAGGTTTTTAACACTGCTTCTGTGGGCTTAAACTTGACTCGGATGGTATCAAAACCAAAACGATAACCCCCATCCTTAAATTTATTTTCCAATAAATCGATGGCTTCTCCACTCCAACCGAACGAACCAAATGCCCCCACTAATTTATTCTTATCGGCGTTGGCAAGGGCGATTCCTAGGGCGCTTTGGATTTGGGTAGGGGCATGACCGCCGAGGGTGGGAGAGCCAAATATGAAGCCATCACAGCCCTGTATGGCGATTTTTATTTCCTCACTCCCTGCAAATTCAGCGTTAATGGATTCCACCCTTACCCCTGCTTTGGTAATGCCACGGGCGATCGCCCCTGCGAGGGTAGCAGTGTTACCATAGGCAGAGGCATAAACCAGCGCCACATTGAGGGTTTGATTTTTCTGGGTTTCTAACCACTGTTGATATAACCCCGTTAACTCCGTCAAACCATAACGCACCAAGGGGCCATGGTTGGTGGCATAGATAAAGGATTCTTTTTCCTTCACCTTCTCAATGGCTTTACTAACCTGGGTGGCATAGGGCGCCATGACACAATCGAAATAATGTCTTCTGTCTTCTTGGTAGATAATCCAACCCTCGTCCAAAATTTGGTCACCGCACACATGGGCAGAAAATAGTTTATCGGTGTAAAATACTTTGGTCTGATTATCGTAGGTTAAAAGTTGATCGGGATAACGGGGGTTGGGGGTGGTGATAAATTCGAGCAAATGCCCTTTGCCGAGATCCAACTGTAAGTCATTTTTGACGGCTTCAATATTGAGGGGATTTTTTTGCAGGGTTTCTTGATAGTTATTGTTAAAAATAGTTTGTAAAGATTTTGCTCCCGTGTTAGAGATGATGATGGTAATTTGGGGGGCTTTTTGCAACAGGGTATTGATGGTTACTGCCCGATTGGGGTTGATATGCCCTAAAATGAGGTAGTCAATTTTTTTTAGGTCAACTCTTTGCTCTAGGGCATCCAAAAAAATGTCAGTAAAGGATTCCCCTGGGGGATCAAAAAGGGCGATTTTTTCTCCTTCGATGACAAAAGAGTTGGCGGTTGTGCCTCGGTTTAAGCCGTATTCTACCTCGAATTTGAGTCTGTCCCAAGTACGAGAACGAAATACTCTTGTATTAAGGGCGATCGGGGTAATTTGAACATCTTTTGATTTTGTCATATTATATTCGGGGCTTGATATTTTTTTTGAATGGAGAGTAAAAATTTTAGTTTTTATCGATATTCCCCATTTTATCCCCTAACTCTCGCCTGTTTCTAACTTATCAGCAAGAGGAGAGAATTAATATCAACTACGAGGAATTTTTTGCCACCTAAATTCGCCAATTTTGGGGGACTTTAATAATCAACAACATAAAAAAATTAATTGTCAATGGTCAATTGTCAATTGTCCACCGTTATTTATGGAATACAAAACTAATAAAAATCAACAACTAAGTTTATTTGAACCTTCTGCCACTTATCAGTTTAAAAAACCATCTTTAAAAGCTGAATATAAGATGAGTGGGGAGTATTTACAAAGTTGGAAAAAAAGAATTTATAATTATCAACAGGAAGCGAAAAAGAAGCAGGTAAAACAAACTAATTTATTAACATCTGAAAATAATATTACTTGGGATACAGATAGTTTTGATCCTTTTTCCATCCCTACCCATACAGATCAATTTTATAATTTACCTAAATATAATGAGAGTGAAAGCTGTTTATATTTTATTTTAGATACAGAATTACCTTTATTACTTTATGTGGGGGAAACCAAATTATCACCCTATCAAAGATGGTTAAATCATGATTGTAAAAGTTATATTCAAAGATATATTGAACTTCATCGTCAGTATAAAGTTACTACTACGGTGCGATCGGCTTTTTGGTGGGGAATTTCCCCTGAGCGTCATATTAGGCAACGGTTAGAACGGGATTTGATTCTTAAGTGGCGATCGCCCTTTAACAAAGAATCATGGCAACATTGGGGACAACCTTTTAAATAAATTAGTTGTTTAAATAAGATGAGAAAAATTTTTCTAAAAATTCATCAAATGATTGGTTTGACAGTAGCTTTTATTATTATCATAATAGGCTTGACGGGTAGTTATTTGGTATGGACTAGGGAAATAACTCCTATTATTTATAATCAAATTAATCAGGTAAATTTTTCTGATACATCCTATTCATTAGATAAAGTAACTCAACTATTAAATACTAATTATCCTGATCTTGAACTGAGCAAAATTGTTTTTCCTAACGAAGCAGATGATCCTTTTCGTTTAATAGTTAATACCCCCGAACAGGTCAGACAAGAAATTTATATAGATGCCTATGATAATAAAGTATTAAGTATTTATCCAAGAAACAATACTTACGATCCCTTTTTACATAAAATTCATACGGAGTTATTAGGAGGAAATATAGGTAAAATACTCCTTGGTTTATCGGGAATTAGTTTATTTATTCTTGCTATGACAGGCTTATATCTCTGGAAAGGATGGAAGAAAATTAATCTTGGTTTTAAGGTGCGCTGGTCATCAAAACCAAAAATTATTAATTATGATTTACATCAAGTGATTGGTATTTTTTCTTTTCTTTTAGCCATTAACATGGCTATTACGGGATCCATATTAGCATTAGACCAACCCATAAAAAAGATCTTTTTTTCACCTATAAATGACTCTACTATTAATGTTGATAATTCTTTAAATAATAATATTAATGATGAATTATCCTTAGATATAATTTTAAAAAACGCTCAAAATATTACAGGCGAATCTAACTTTACCGAAGTTAAATTTATTCCCAAAAAAGATACTGTTGAATTACGTTTCAAACAAGCCTATGAAATTAACCCAAGGGGAAAAAGTTATATTTCTTTTCATAGTAAAACTGGTGAGTTATTAACTATCAATAAACTTTCTGAACAGTCTTTTTATAAGCGTTTTCGCTCATGGTCTGATGTTTTTCACTATGGAATTTTTTTGGGGATATTCAGTATGATTATTTATTTAGTTTTCGGACTAATTTTGGTTAGTTTAGCTTTGACGGGCTTTTTGATTTGGTGGCAGAAAAAATTTAAAATTTTTACCATGGCAAAATAGAGCCATCCCATGAGAAAAATTTACCGTGATCATCTTTAGTGAGACGGTTTATTATTGATAATAATTGAGAGGTGCAACGCTCAACGGAAAATAATTTTTCTGGGGATACATTGCCTTGAAATGGTTTTGATAGTTTAGTGTTGGTGGTACCGGGATGGAGAGCCACAACAATAGTTTTTTTACTGACTCGATTATATTCGATCGCAATATTTTTCAAGAACATATTGAGGGCAGATTTGGAGGCACGATAGCCATACCAACCCCCTAAATAATTGTCTTCTATACTGCCTACCTTCGCCGATATTGAGGCGAAAATGCTAGGTTGAGAATGTTTTAGTAAAGGTAGTAAATGTTTGGCTAATAGGACAGTAGGAATGGCGTTAACCTGAAAATAATGTAGTAATTTATCGGGATTGATATGTTTGAGACTTTTTTCGGGTTCAATGTCTCCCTCGTGTAAAATTCCGACGCAGTTGATAACTACATGGAGTTGATTGGTTTCTAATTTTATATTTTCGATTATATTGATAATGTCTTTTTCTTGGGTAATATCTCCTTGTAAACAACGAATATGATGGGGATATTCTTTTTGTAATTTAAATAGATTTTCTGCTGTATTTTTATTTCTATATACTGCGTATATTACTTGTTCTTTGTTTTCTTTAATTAATTGTTGCACGAAACCTAAGCCTATGCCCTGAGTTGCTCCTAGGACTAAGTTATATTTAATAGACATATATTTTTTGAGTTTTTATTTCGACAATTTTAGCATATTTGTTATAACAATAATTTGTTTTGTATTGAGTATTTGTGATAAAGACATAGTAAAAAGGGCAACCTAAATGCGATCGCCCTTAAGAAATGATTAATCATAGAATCGGGGGTAAAAGTACCCAGCCAAAACAAAGTAAACTATCGATGGTTTAAGCAGTAGTTTGTGCAGGATTTAAACTAACTTTAACAACTTTAGTTTTTACCTCCTCAACTTTAGGTAAAGTTAAAGTTAAAATACCATCATTATATTCAGCAGTAACTTCCGCATTTTTAATCGCTACAGGTAAATTAACAGTGCGTTCAAATTTACCATAATGAAATTCAGAAATATAATAATTATTTTCTTTTTCTTCAGCTTCTTGATGATATTCTCCCGAAATTTTTAGGCTTTGACGACTAACGCTAATATCAATATCATCCTTGTTTATACCGGGAATAACTGCTTTTAAGATAAGATTATCTCCATTGTCTAACAACTCTAAAGGTATATTTCCCACTGTGGGTAAGTGTTCCCAGCCACTGCTCAACTCGTCAAATAAACGATTCATTTGACGGTGTAAACCATTGACTTCGGATAGGGGATAAAAACGAACTAAAGACATATATTCAATCCTCCAGCAATCGTTATTTATAAGTTGTTCTTCACTTTATATTCTGACAATTATCCACCCTATTTAGGGTAGTGAAAACCGATATTTTGGAAGGATAGTTTTCCGAATATTTTAACCTAATAAATGTTCTTGGGCTTTTTCGGTGGCAATTCTGCCTCTATGGGTGCGATTGATAAAACCGATTTGCAAAAGATAGGGTTCGTATACTTCTTCGATGGTTTTGGCATCTTCTCCTGTGGCAGAGGCGATGGCATCTAGCCCCACAGGGCCGCCGTTAAACTGTTCTATGATCGTAGATAATACCAGTCTGTCTGTCCAATCTAAGCCGAGGCGATCAACATTATGAAGGTCAAGGGCTTCACTGGCAATGGTTTGGTCGATTTGTTCAACCCCTTTCACTTGGGCAAAATCCCTGACTCGACGCAAAAGACGATTAGTAATTCGGGGAGTACCTCTGGAGCGACGGGCGATTTCTTCGGCACCTTGCGAGTCGATATTAACATTAAATATTTGCGCTGACCTTTTGACAATTTCCGTCAATTCATCTAGTTGATAAAATTGTAACCTTTGAATTAAACCAAAACGATCACGCAGAGGGGAGGTTAGGGAGCCTATTTTGGTAGTAGCACCGATGAGGGTAAAGGATTGTAGGGGAATACTACGAATCTTGGCAGATTGTCCTTTACCGATGGTTATATCCAATCTTTTATCTTCCATGGCAGGATACAAAAGTTCCTCTGTAACTCGATTGAGACGATGAATTTCATCGATAAATAAAATATCCCCTGCCTGTAAGGAAACCAATAAACCAATAATATCCCTCGGGCGCTCAAGGGCAGGGGCGGCGGTAATTTTACAATTAACGCCCATCTCGGAGGCTAAAATGAGGGACATGGTTGTTTTTCCTAATCCGGGAGGGCCATAGAAGAGAATATGATCGAGGGATTCTTGTCTTTGTTTTGCCGCTGCGATGGCAATATTCAGGACTCCTTTTAAATCTTTTTGTCCGATATAATCATCTAATTTTTGTGGTCTTATTTTGTCTTCATTTTGTGAAACGTCTTCGCTTATTTCCTGTGGCAATAAAATTTGACTATCTTCAGAGACAGGATTTTTGTATTTATTTTTACGCTGTAGGGGTAATCTTTGTTTTTTGTCCTGAGATGATGATCTTTTTATTGCCATGATTAGTTAAATAGAAAAATAAGCAGATAAGAGACTCAGAAAAGAATCCAATTATTAATAGAATACTAGCAGAATTAGATTATGTACATTTCCTAGTTCTTGATCTCAATTAGCCACACGACCATTAATTCTCAATTGTTTCAACCATGATAAATTAAAAGAAGTGAAAATAATATCTAGTCCAAACATTGGCAAAAATTTGGAATGAAAGAATTTAACCGAGAATTTTCCCTATTATTAAGAGCTTGTTATCCCCTGATTTATATTTCTAGTAGTGAGGAGGAGAGGGTGGAAAAGGCGATCGCATCTATCACCGAAACCATGGGCAATCGTCATACTTATATCTGGGATTTTGTAGACGGTTATCAAGATAATCCGAATAATACCAATTTTGGCAAACGTAACCCCCTCCAAGCGCTGGAATTTTTGGAAAAATTACCTTCTAATACGGGGGGAGTGTTTATTTTGCGAGACTTTCAAAGATTTTTAGAAGACATATCCATCTCCCGCAAACTACGTAACCTTGCTCGAAAACTGAAAGCTCAACCGAAAAATATTGTCATCATTGCCGATGAAGTCAATCTCCCCGCCGAACTAAGGGAAGTGTTTACGGTGGTTGACTTTCCTTTACCTCAAGCCACAGAAATCAAAGAAGAGATTGAACGCTTGATGGTGGGGCAATCCTTGGATGATGAACTTTTGACCGAATTAGTTAGAGCCGCCCAAGGATTGTCCTTAGAACGCATTAGAAGGGTGCTGACAAGGGCGATCGCCCAAAATGGTAAATTAGAAACCGAAGACGTAGAACTCATCTTGGAAGAAAAAAAACAGTCCATACGACAAACACAAATCCTCGACTACTACCCTGCCCAAGAACAAATATCGGATATTGGTGGTTTAGATAATCTCAAAGAGTGGTTATTGAGAAGGGGAGGATCTTTTTCCGAGTCTGCTAGGGCTTACGGATTGCCCTATCCTCGGGGGCTTCTGCTCGTTGGTATTCAAGGCACAGGAAAATCTCTCACCGCAAAGGCGATCGCCCATCACTGGCATTTACCCCTGCTTCGGTTGGATGTGGGTAGACTTTTTGGCGGTTTGGTAGGGGAATCTGAATCACGTACCAGACAAATGATCAACCTTGCCGAAGCCCTTTCTCCCTGTATTCTCTGGATTGATGAAATCGACAAAGGATTTTCTGGGGCTGATGGTAGGGGCGACTCAGGCACCACCAGCCGAGTATTTGGCACATTTATCACTTGGTTAGCAGAGAAAAAAAGCCCTGTTTTTGTGGTAGCTACCGCCAACAATATCCAAAATTTACCTGCTGAAATATTACGTAAAGGACGCTTTGACGAAATTTTCTTTGTGGGTTTACCCAGTCAAGATGAAAGAGAAGCGATTTTTTCTGTCCATCTCAACCGACTACGCCCCCATAACCTCGAAAAGTTTGACCTGAAAAGACTTGCCTACGAAACCCCCGAATTTTCTGGGGCAGAAATCGAGCAAACCATCATCGAGGCCATGCACCTCGGATTTAGCCAAAACCGAGACTTTTCCACCGATGATATTCTCATGGCAGCCAGTCAAATTATACCCCTAGCCCGTACCGCTCGAGAACAGATTGCCTTTCTCGAACAGTGGGCATCGTCAGGAAAAGCCCGTTTAGCATCTCGAAATTATCAATTAAAAATTGACAATTAATTGTTGTTTTGCCCCTAAATTCTTACTAGCCCCCTAAATCCCCCAATTCTGGGGGACTTCCCACTATTAAATAACTTGAGCAACCTGCAACCTGTACGGACGTAGCATGGTACTTCCCCTACCATATTGACGACTATTATCCCAAATTGAGGTTAATTAACCTTCCCCGCCAAAATTGATTAACCCAGAATTTTCTGCTTCTGGTTGATAAAGATTGACATAATTCCAGTAGTTGCCGAATACTGTTTCCACATAGCCCTTGGTTTCTGGGAAGGGGATATTTTCCACAAATTGATCAAAATCACTCAGATCAAATCTTTGAATCCAACTATCTACATTACTAGGGCCTGCATTGTAACTGGCGATCGCCAAGAGAGAGTTATTGTCATAGTTACGATGAGTATAATCAAGGTACCAAGTACCAAGGTTGATATTATCATCAATGTCGGTCAGGGAATATTCCTCCAAACCGATTTGGGGGGCAATCCATTCCCCTGTTTCGGGCATTACCTGCATCAATCCCGTGGCGCCTACAGGGGATTGAATAAGGGGCTGAAACCTTGATTCCTGACGTATTAGAGCGGTGACGAGGAAGGGGTTAAGATTTCTTTCTGATGACCATTTGACAATTAAATCTTTGTAGGGCATGGGAAAGAGGGCATACCAATATTCAGGACTACGGCGTAAAATGCGCCATTGGCGTAATTCTTCAGGATTTTCCCTAGTGCTAAGACTCCAAATTAAACTGATACTTTGTAAATATTCCCCATCCAACTGCCTGAGTACCCCTTGGGTAAATTGTTCCGTAACGCTTGGATTTTCGGGATCTGATAGTTGGGCTTCAAAAAGGGCGATCGCATCTTGATCCTCTCCCAAAAGATATAACTCCTTAAACATAGTAGAACCTCCGGGAGGAATAAAACGCATGGCAGGGGTTTCCACCTCAAAAGTCAAATCTCGAATATCGGTAAAATCCCCCACACTCCGACCCAAATTAAAAGCCGAACGCCAAGCATAATAAGAATTAGGATAACTTTCTAAGACAAACTCAAATGCCCTTTGAGCTTCTTCGTTTTGTCCTAATCTTTGCGCCCATTTACCCACCCAAAAAGAAGCACGGGGAGTAATACCAGCCTCGGGATTGTTAATACCAATTTCCTGTGCCCACTGCCAAGCGGACACTAAATCATTACCCTGAGCAAAATCTTGGGCTATTTGCCAACGAAAATCCGCCGCCTGATCAGATTCAGGAAAACGGCTGATTACCTGATTTCTGACCATATTTGCCTCATCTGCCCTATTTTCACTACTTAGGAGGCTGATCTTTTGGCTGAGGGCTTGAGGGGCTTCGTTGGGGAAATTTTCTGCCACCCGATCCAAATATTCAAGGGCTTGATCTGTGGAGACAAGGGTAGCAAGACGACGCAACCCCAACCCCGTTTGTGATTCATTGGGATATTCCTCTATTAATCTTTGATAGGCTTCCATGGCGAGGGTTTCTTGTTCTGCCACTTGAAAACCCCTCGCAATACGATAAAGATTTTCAGGGCTTGAAGGTGCATTTTCGTAGGCTTCTGCCCCTTTTCTATATTGCCCCCTTGCCCAGTAGGTATCCCCAATCATCTGCCATTGACTAGGTTCTAATTCTTCTTGATAATCACTAACTAATTTATCCCGAAAACTATCACTACGGGCGCTCAAATCGTTTTCGGTAATGATAAGTAATAATTCCTTTTGGTTTGGATTTTGGGCGAGTAATTCGTAAATGATTTCCTTGGTGCGGGGATGTTGGGGAAATTCGGCGATCGCCCTTTGCCAATATTCTGGCTCCTGTTGCCCAAGACGATAATAAGCCTCTACAATGACCGGGGAGTCGGGATAATCATTAATCAATCTTTCCCATTGTTGCTGCGCCCTCAGATTATCATTGGTTAATTCTAAAGCTCTACCCTGCCTCAAGACAATGTAGGGAGCAAGGATGGGATATTGTCGCTCTAGGTTTTGTAAATAATTCCAAGCCTCTCCCCCTTCAAAATCTTCCCTAATCAAGTCATTGGCGAGTAAATATCTTGCCCTTGCCCTATCGAGGGAGGCATCGGATTCATTGGCAAGTTGTTCTAACCTTTCTCTCCTATCGGCAGGACTAACATCTGCCAACTCTAGTACCGCCGAGGGGGCATCAAGACGATATTCTGGTCTTTCTTCAAGTCTTGGTACGATGACATTTTCCCAAAGGTTGCCCAATTGTGGAGTTAAAATGGTAGCACCAATTACGCCCACCAGAAACAGTAGGATGGTAGAAATAGGAATGATTAGTTTTTTGCTTTTTTTCATGACTAGAAATTATGAAATGCTGAAAAATGAGAGTCATCAGGGCAGGGAACAGGGAATGGGGAATAGTTATTGCTTTTAGACTTCATATTTCAGGTTTAAATACCAACATATTAGTTAGTTTATTCAGGAAATAAAAAAACAAGAGTAATTATCAATTATCAATTATTAATTATCAATTAACTACAGTTGCTTTCCTGTTAGTTTGACAAAAATGTCCTCCAAATTAGAGGGGCGAATCATGATCCCCGTTCTGTCTTCAATATTATTAACATATTCGTTGGCTTCTTGGGTGGTGGGGAAAAATTGGTAGTCGATGCGATCGCCCTTTTGAGTTACCATGATACCTTCCCCATACTTTTGTTTAAACTCCTCCACCGTACCCAGTTCGATTAATTGTCCTGCGTCGATAATGCCCACCCTTTCGCATAAAAACTCTACCTCTTCCATATAGTGGGTAGTGATTAAAATTGTCATACCCTGACGGTTCAAATCCTTGATAATTTCCCACAAACGGCGACGGGTTTGGGGATCTAATCCTACGGTGGGTTCGTCCAAAAATAAGACTTGGGGATTGTGTAACAAAGCCCTAGCTATCTGTAAACGCCTTTTCATACCCCCCGAGAGGGTTTTGACTAAGTCCGAACGGCGATCGCCCAGTTCCACATATTCCAACCAACGATCAATTAATTCCTGCCTTTGAGGATTAGGGATATGGTGCATTCTGCCATGAAATTCGAGGTTTTCCCATACCGTCAACTCCCCATCCACGCTTGTTTGTTGCAAAACCACCCCAATATTACGTTTTACCGCCTCCGGGGAATGAACCACATCATATCCTGCCACCTCAATTTTACCCCGACTCGGACGGGCAAGGGTAATTAACATTTTGATGGTGGTGGATTTTCCCGCACCATTGGGCCCTAATAAACCAAAGATTTCCCCTGATTTGATTTCAAAGGATAATTCATTGACCACAGGGATTTTGTTATATATTTTAGTTACTTTTTCTAGTCTGACAGCCACGGTATTAATTGATAATTGAGAATGGATAATGGATAATTGTTTTATTATCTCTTATATATTGCCCATTGCCTATTGCCTGTTGCCTATTGCCTATTGCCCATTGCCTATTGCCTTTTGCCTTTCCCTATCAAAGTACCAAAAAAGAGGCGATCGCCCCTATAGATACCATTAAACTGATCCAGATAAACTGATTATCATCGGTGTTAACGGTACTCAAATCCACTAACTCAATTTGTCGTTTCGGTTTAATTTTTCGAGGACTACTAGCACGACGATTGACAGGTAGACTAGACTGCGCATTAAGATCAGGAATTTCCGTCATCCACTCCTTGGGGCGCTGTAACTCAGGAGCTTTGAGAATGTACAATAACCGTTGTGCCTGAATTTTTGTATCGGTATGGGGATGGACACATAAACTTTGGCAAAGGGCGATCGCGCTTTCACCATCACCCATTGCCTGATAAGCATTGACAAGCCACATTTGCACCTCACCCCCCAAACGACTATGGAGAGGTATCAACTTACAAGCATCCTCCAAACTTTTCACACTTTGGCGATATTGCCCCCGTTCAAAAGCAGATTTTCCCTGCTGGTATCTTTTCGTAAATTCTTCCTGTGCAAAAGAGCTCACAATATTTGACAATTACTAAAAACTATATACGCTTATCAAAAAATGATAAATCTTCTACATTTATTTTCAACGGTACCAAACAAATCGTCAACTATTTCCATACTCAGCCAATAAAGCATCATTATTATCATTGGCAAGACTAGCCACCAAAGTAATAATACGGGATATTTCACTAGGGTATAAATCCGCAATAGTACGCTGTGCAGAAACCACCACCTGACTATCAAAAATACTAAAGCAAGTTTCAAACGTACCGCTCCAGTTCATTTCTAATAGCTTTTTCATCAATTCAGGTTCATTTTTTGCAGGTAAAGGTAACACCACCGACCACACCGTTAATAAATCATCATCCGTTTCTCCCGTCAACTGCACAAAAACCTCCACAGTGCCATATTGAAACTTCCACAGATAGCCCTCATCATTTTTCAGCACCATGGCACTGTCATTTTCTTCTAGGCTATAGATTACCGTCTCAATCTCATCTTTATGGTTTACCTTATAATCATCCATCATCAGATTATCGTCCATGGTAGATTCTCCTCCCATCAATTCTGATCTAGTCATAGTTTTTACTTTCTATTTACTACCACTAGAATATTAAACCAAATCGATCATAATCAAACAATTAACCTTTGCTCATTTCTCTCCCGCACGGGCAAAAGTAACAACATTAACATGAAGCGGACTCTCCCCAATAATATGCCCATACAAAAATATTCTCACCAAACGATTATTAGGGCTATCACTATCAAGACAAAAACGAAAACCTCCCTTACCCTGACGATTTCCCCCATATACGGCCGAAGGAGAAGAAAAGTTAACCCCCCCTTGATTACAAAATTCTGAGGGGGTATCATCTCCTACGGGGTTATCCTCATTAACACTGATCAAACCATCAGTGACAGCTATCCAATTTCCCGCCCCTGTTTCACAGACAATTCTTCGCCTCAGTATTCCCGGTTTTAGCCAGATTTGTTCACCCCGACGAATATCACGATAACCATAATAAATTTTGGGACTAGCACCACTACAACCATCCCTCAATCTGGTATCATCAGCAAACGTCAATACTAAACAATATTCAGAATTAACAGCAGTGGGGTTACAGTTATCTCCTTTTTCTGCCGTGATAAACTTAGCTTGTTTAATATCTTCTTGTAAATAATTGAGGGCTTTATTTAACCCTGCCATTCTAATGCTTTTCGATTCTACCCTTTGATTTGCCCGAAGAATATTAATAAAACCCCCCGTTGTCGCAGTAATTACGACACCGCCAATGGTAACTCCTGTTAATAATTCGGTAAGAGTTGTACCAAAAACAGGGTTATTTTTTCTTAGTTTAATAAGTAAAGCAGAAGGTTTGAGTGCTTTTGTTTTACTGTTCATATATTGACATATTATTTTTTGTCAATATAGCTTAGGAAATTTTATTTGTCTTTTCTCTGTTAAGAAATTTATATTAGGAAATATGAATTTTAGTTTGGTTGACTACCTCTAGCGAAAGTGACAACGTCCACATTCATAGGAGGAGTATCACTATCACTACTTATAATGTGACCATATAAACCTACTCTCACTAAACGATTATTTTCCGTCTCAACACAAAATTGAAATCCTCCTTTTCCATCATTAGCACCACCTGATATTTGACCATGAGGGCCACTAGCTGTACCAGTTCCGAAATTACATACTAAAGTTTGTGGATCTTCTTTAACACTGATTAAGCCATCAGCAACCTCTTCCCATCTGGATAAAGATACAGAGGTTGTACAAAAAACATCTCTTTTTAATACTCCAGGTTTTAAAAATGCGCTATTTGAGCTAGGGTCAGAAATATCTTGAAAACCATAAACGACTCTTCGATCATCTGCAGTACAATCATCGGTTTGATTATTATTAAAATCAAAAATATTATTGTTAGCACCAGCAAATCTAATAATAAGACAACTTCCAGAACTTATTTCCGCTGAATCACATTCCCCCCCCGAAGTGGCGGGAATAGACTCAACTGAAACACCTTGTTTAATATCCTCCTGAATAAAGGTTAAAGCCCTTGTTAAATTGCTTAACTGTGTACTTTTTGACTCTACATCTCTATTTGCCCGTAACACATTAATAAATCCACTGGCAGTAAAAGCTAGAATAATGCCACTAATTACCAGTGCGACTAACAATTCCGTGAGAGTAATTCCCTGATTTGTTGGTTTTTGTAAGAATTTTAAGAGAAGTTTATAATTTTTTTTCATGGCTTTAATTTTAGGATTTTTATATTAATTGAGTGATAAAATTTCAGTCTATTCCCCCCTTATTAAGGGGGGCAAGGGGGGATCAAATCTTGGGGGCAGAAGGGGCATCATAGCGTTGGTTTTGCCCTCACCCCCAACCCCTCTCCCTCGGGAGAGGGGAGAAAAAGAATCCTGATCAATTGTGTTCATTTTTGGCGATCTTTTGGACTGTATCAATGTCCAAATCAAGTGCTTGGGCGATTTGTTCAACGGTTAAACCTAGTTTTAGCAGGTTGGGAATACTTGATATTTTGCCTTCTGCCTTACCCTCGGCTTTGCCTTCTGCATAGGTTTCTTGATAAAAGCGGGTTTTTTTGAAGTCTGATAGGGTAAACATTTTTGCTAATTCCTCCCTAGAATAATTACTAAATTTATAGGTTAATATTTTCTCTAATAGTTCTATAATATCTTGGTTTTTGGTGGTTGATTCCTCCGCTTGTTGGGCTATGGAAAAGAGTTTTTCGACCTGAGTTTTGGCTTCTGACTTTGGAGCGATGATTAGTTTCATTATTTCTACTCCAAGGCTGTCCGTATTGCTAAAATCTAATTTATCAAAGTGGATTACTTTTAATTATTTCCCCCCTTATTAAGGGGGGGCAAGGGGGGGATCAAATCTACCAAACTTGGGACGGGGGGCATCATGGCGTTGGTTTCGCCCTCACCCCCAACCCCTCTCCCGAGGGAGAGGGGAGAAAAAGAATCCTGATCAATTGTGTTCATTTTTGGCAATCTTTTGGACTGTATCAATATCTAAATCCAGCGCTTGGGCGATTTGTTCAACGGTTAAACCTAGTTTCAGCAGATTGGGAATACTGGATATTTTTGCTTTTAGTTCGCCTTCTATGATCCCTTCTGCGTAGGTTTCTTGATAAAAACGAGTTTTTTTGAAGTCTGATAGGGTAAACATTTTCGCTAATTCCTCCCTAGAATAATTACTAAATTTATAGGTTAATATTTTCTCTAATAGTTCTATAATATCTTGGTTTTTGGTGGTTGATTCCTCCGCTTGTTGGGCCATGGAAAAGAGTTTTTCGACCTGAGTTTTAGCTTCTGATGGTGGAGCGATGATTAGTTTCATTATTTCTACTCCAATACTTTCGGTAGTGTTTAAGTTTAATTCGTCTAGGTAGATAACTGTTAATTTTCCTGATTCTTTAAAGTCTTGATAGTACGGTGGCAGGGGAATATCTAAACTTTTTTTTGCCCACATTACCACAGCATGGAAGTTTTGGGGTGGCTTGTATTGTCCTAGATAAGTAAATATTTCGGTAAAAAGTCGATGATAAAGGGATTCATCTTTTTGAAATTGTACCTCCACAAAATAAATGGGTTTATCGTCATGGAGGGGGAGAAAAAGTCCGTCTATCCTTTTGGCGAGTTGTTTTAATTCTTGGGAGGTGAATTGATATTCTTTGGCTAGTTCGGGGGATAATCCGAGTAGGGAGAATAGGCTATCGGGAAGGTTTAAAAATAGTTCGTAAAAGATTGAGTCGGTTTTCATCAGACAGTTTCATAATTTAATTTATTTCCCCCCTTATTAAGGGGAGTTAGGGGGGATCAAATCTACCAAACTTGGGACGGGGGCATTATGGCGTTGGTTTTGCCCTCACCCCCAGCCCCTCTCCCGAGAGAGAGGGGAGAAAAAGACTCCCAATTAATTTACGCTCAAGTCATAACGAGCATTTTCAGGGTTACTACAGTTATCTGCAGAGTCGCCAATACCCGTACGTATCATACCCACGGATGATACTACTATACATTTTTCAGTTTCAGCAATTACTGTACCATTAAAATTTTTTCTGCCGACTATAATGGTTTGAGCATTTCCTGTCCGTCCTTGGAAATTATAGGTAATGGAAGTTTGTGTAACATCTACAACGTCTGAATCATAGCGAATACTTTCTGAAAGACAACCCGAAGGAGTTGCAGTAACTAATCTTTCAGATGATGTAGGATTATCTGGATCAGTATCTCCTATTGTCACTTCACAAGATGTACTAAGTCTATTGGCATTAATCTGGGCTTCTACTAATGCGCTTCGGATTCTGCTCTGGGCTTGATTTACCTGATCTTGCCGCCGAGAGTTAATTAAGCTAGGGGTTGCTATGGCACTTCCAATACCAATAATTACCAAAATGGCGACTATTTCTACGAGGGTAAAACCTTGTTGAGGATCTCTATTTTTTAGGTTAGTTAGGGGGACAATTAAGCGCAGCATCGGGTATTATCTCCGTTGATAGGGTTGTTACATAATTTGGATTATTTTCTCTAAAATCTTCTACGTCAATCATATTGCTATAATTATAAGGCGCATTAACGTTATAACGAGGATGAGAATCATTACCGTTGTTAGAGGCAGGAGCATAAGCGATCAGATGAGTTACCTGTAATGTATTACCGTTAGCACTATATTGCCTGAGTGCAAAATAATCTCTCTGATTATCATTTAATCCTATAGAAATTCGCTCATTTTCTGGATGTGCTGTATCAGTATCAATCAAGTTTTCCAAGGTCCCTCCATAATTGCCGCAGTTAAGATCTCGAGGGGGGTTTGAATCTGGTTCAATATTTGGTGGTAAAATAAAAGCCTGATAACGGATTAATTCTAAGTCCTGTTGTACCCAGTTAAGGGCTTCGTTTTTGTCTTGGGCTTGGACTCGGAAGAAGGTGGCTAATACAACGGCTTGAAGTGAGCCGAGAACAAATCCTGTAACCACAAGGATAGTTACAAGCACTTCAATTAGGGTAAAGCCTGATTGTTTATCTTTTCCCTTTAGTGTTGATAAAAAAGATAATTGAATTAATGTTGACTTACTATTGATCATTTTAGTTAATTCCCTCCCTTTGCCATTGTGAAACAGCCCCAACTCTGGGAGGTAAATTCCCCGGAACAAAATCTTCCCCCATACCTAACGCATCCCAATCATCAATTTCCTGAATCGCCACGACTTGCCCTGTGTTAGAGCCACAAGTGCTAGGAGGATTAAATAATCTTGCCCAAACAGCCCCAATGAAGCCGTTTCCGCCACCAGTACCAGCAGCACCCACCGCGTAATCAGGAGCAAAAACAAAACCAAATATTTGAGCCCCACCGCTTAAACATATATTAGGCTGCGTAACAGGATCCCCTGAAGCTCTTTGTTTACGACCTAAAATTACTAGATTAGAATTGCGATAAAGACTCGTTGCACCTGAAGTGTAAGTAACTACATTAGTACTTGTGTTGCAAGTGTATCCAGTACCATTAGTACAGGTATTTTCAATAGTTTGACTACCACCCAAAGAAATATTACCGTGTAAATTTAAAACGACTTTTCTACCTGGGATAATTTTGAGAGTACTTCCTCCGTTATAGTCAATGTTATTTACTTTATATTCATATACTTGAATTTCATAATCAACACCATTGTGACGAACTGTTTCAGTACGCATGGGTAAATCAGTACTGCGAGGTAAAGTAATGCTACTGGTCAAATTACCTGAGCTATCACCTAACTGATAATATCTCGGGTTGCTTGCTTCTGGTTCAGGAGGCAGGGGTGGAAAAGTTGCCCTAGAAAGAATTACATTATTTCCTGGAATAATATTTAAGCCAATATTGTCACAACTGGGAGCCAGCAGAGTTGCATCAATTTGGCTATTGGTGGGAGATTGTATACTTTGATCACTGATCCAAACTCCTGGGAATTGCATAGAAGAGGGGTCTGGTTTAATTAAAGGCATCAGAACTCTAATCTGACTTTTTGAACTCATTGCATCATCATCATTTAATAATTCTGTTAGTGAAGTAGCATTAGGGTTTAACGAACCTCTCAAAATCATTTCTCCTAAAGCATAAGTTTGTCCCACTGAGACATTGCTTCTTGCTGTTTGGAGTTGAGAAGAAGTAAGATTATTGGAGTTATTACTATCCCTAACAAGGTAGCTTAATAATTGAAATCCTCCACTATTTAGCTTGTTAGCATCCACTGCTTGTCCATTTTCAAAATCATCAACACTAAAAGATGTTGTGCTAGAACTGCCGGAAGAAGCACTAACCAAATTGCTACAAGTTTGATTAGACGATGAAGTGTTTGAGAACGTTCCTTCTACAGTGCTAGAGCCAGAAACCGTTGACCATTCCGCCAAGGCATATTCTGCTAACTTAGGATTTTGAGCCAAAAAATCAACAGCTCTTGTTATCCCCAACTCTGCAACTTCCTGCGCTCTTACAGACATTTCATCAGAAGTAACATTCGTCCTATTCCTGCTGGAAGTAAAAACCATGGTGCTGGTGGCACCAACGAGCAGAACACCCAAGGAAATGGCAATGATGAGAGTGTTTCCTGCTTCCTTATTTTTATGATTAACAGCTTTTTGCCATAGCCATAATAGGGATTTTAGGGGTGATTCTGGTGGTTTGTGGGACATGGGATTTCTTCCTCCGTGTTACCGAATGTTAAAAATATTTGTGAGTGATGAAATTATAGTTTTTTTGTTATTTAGTGTTGTAATTGCACTGCTGAGAAAACATCTTTTGTGACAATTAATCTTATCAATGAAATAAAACAGGTTACAATTAAGTAGTCTTTGAAAGTTAACCCTGCAAGGGATATTTAGATTTCTATTTACCGATTTTATTATAACTTTAATTCCTTTATTTCTGTACTGTAAAATATATTTACGTAAATATACTTTGATTAGCTAATTCTTTAATTTCTATACTTATTTTGGGTGAATGTATGAGGGGAATTAAAATATTTTTCTGTATTTGTTGATGGTTTTTGTGGTGAAAAATGGGAGACAATGGGGGAATATTAAATTTTATTAACAATTTTCTCTGATGAACAGTTGGCAATCTTTACAAAAAAATCAATTTATGGGCAATCTACCTTTGAGGGCTATTTTTGAGGATACCCTGACAATTTTTTGGGGGGAATGGTTAGATTTACGGGCAAGAATGGCACAAATTGCTTCTACGGGGTTGATTTCGCCGTTGATCTATGTTTTGGCGTTTGGTTTGGGGTTGGGGAATACCATTGATAGGGTAAGCACTCCTGCGGTGGGAGATAGTTATCTGGAGTTTATCTTGCCGGGGATGGTGGCTTTGTCTTCTATGACTATTAGCTTTGGGGGTACTACTTTCTCGATATGTGGCGATCGCCTCTTCAGCAAAACCTTTGACGAACTATTACTATTACCAGTGCATCCCCTCGCCTTGCATTTAGGTAAAGTATTGGCAGGAATTGTGCGGGGATTGATGACCGCATTTTCGGTAATTGTAGTCGCCATATTATTTACGGGGAAAGTGTTTAGTTTTATCAATCCCTTGTTTATATTGGTTTTAATCCTCAATTGTGCCGTCTTTGCAGGAATTGGGGTAATTATCGGCTTAAGGGTGAAATCCCTTGAATCTGTGGGGCTTTACAATAACTTTTTAATTGTTCCCATGTCATTTTTAGGAGGCACATTTTTCTCCCCCGAAAGCCTACCCATGGCGCTTAAGGTGATTGTTTATTTATTACCCCTCACCTATACCACCACCGCCCTCCGTTCCGCCGCCTACGAACCGATCAACCTTTTTCCTTGGTACAGTATCCCTATACTATTAATAATTGCGATCGCCCTTTCTTTTGTAGGAGCCTATCAATTTTCCCATCAACAAGAATAACCTCAGTTCTGGATAATCAAAGTCCCCCAGAATTGGGGGATTTAGGGGGCAAAACCAACGCTACAATGCCCCCGCTGCCCAGAATTGGGGGGTGAAAAAAGAAAAAGTCCCCCAGAATTAGGGGATTTAGGAGACAAAACCGACGCTACAATGCCCCCCCTGCCCCCCAAGTTTGGGGGGTGAGAAAAGAAAAAGTCCCCCAGAATTGGGGGATTTAAGAGACAAAACCTGAGAAAAACTTGTTACAAATGTTAAAATCCTATGACAATCCCCTTGACAAATGGTATAATCTGATACAGAAGTCAGAAAAGGGAGAAAAATATGGATTGGACAACACTAGAGCAAGAAGAAAGCCAAGTCTATGCCCCCGGAACCCCTGTGCAGTTAAAATCTGATGGCTCACAGGTCTATTATGTGGAAGAATATGATCCCATGATGGTTCCCCCCATTTGGTTAGAAAATCATCCCAAACCTTGCTATCCCGAAGAACTAAGAATTGTATCCAATCTTTTCTGTATTCTCCCCCAAAAAACGTTACAAGTTGCCTAAAAAGACAAAGAAAAAGTCCCCCAGAATTGGGGGATTTAGGGGGCGAAACCGACGCTACGATGCCCCCTGCCCAGAATTGCGGGATTTAGGGGGCAAAACCAACGTTATGATGCCCCCTGCCCAGAATTAGCGGATTTAGGGGGAGAAACCGACGTTATGATGCCCCCCCTGCCCAGAATTAGGGAATTTAGGGGGCAAAACCAACGTTATGATGCCCCCTGCCCAGAATTAGCGGATTTAGGGGGAGAAACCGACGTTATGATGCCCCCCCTGCCCCCCAAGTTTGGGGGGAGAAATACAGAAAATACCATATTACAAAGCACCCGCTGCGGTTTGGTCAAACACACCACCCAAGTGATTGGTTAAATTAATGGCTTGTAAAACAGGCATACCATCAACTCCTTGAGGGTAATCTACCACCGTCACAGCGCCGTTACCCTGTTTAATATTCCAAAAATTACTTGCCTGTAAACCCAAGAGATAACAAATAATTACCTTATTAATAGCATCATGGGCAACTACGATACCTGTTTTACTCTGATTAGGATCTAAATTTTCCTTGACCACTTCTTGCCAAGCCTGAATCGCTCGATCCCATACCTGTTGTAAGTTTTCCCCTTCTGGCATTTGTACGGTTTCGGGTTTATCTTTCCACTCTTGTAATAGTCCGGGATAGTCCGCCTCAATTTCCGCCTCTAGTTTACCCTCCCATGAACCGTGGGAAATTTCTTCTAAATCTTTTTTGGTGGTCAAAGCAACTTCGGGATGATGTTGCAAAATGATTTCGGCGGTTTCTTTGGGGCGAGAAAGGGGACTTGTGACACCAAAATCAATGGATACATCTTTGAGGAAATCCCCTGCTTTTTGGGCTTGTTTTCTACCGTTATCATTGAGGGGAATGTCTTTCACCCCTTGGAAACGAGACATTCTATTCCATTCTGTTTCTCCGTGGCGTACCAACAAGAGGCGTAACACAGAACCCTTTTGAGGACGAAAATCGGGGATGGGAGTGCCTAAGTGGGCGGTTTGGTTCAGGGATTCCAATTGCACGGAATCGCCGAAATTACCTGTAAAGTTAAGTACGTTGATACAACAGTTGGACTGCTGGATGCTGTGATAATGACTGGGAGGAATGCCCAAAGCTGTCATGATTAAACAGCGGTTGATGCCATTGTGGGCGGCAATAAAAATGGTTTCTCCTTGGTGTTTGGGGATGATTACCCGCCAAAATTCTTGGGCTTGGGCGTATAAGTCGAGGACGGGATAAAATTCTTTCCCATCTACTTCCATTTTTAACTGGTGGGGTTTTTCTTTCCAAGTTTTATATTCTTGGGGAAATTGGTTTTGTACGTCTTCTTTTTTCCATTTTTCCCAGAGGGGCAAGTTGATTTCTCTTAATTTTTCTAATACTGTCAAACTAGGATTATGCTGGTTTGCCTGTCTGATAATGTCTGCGGTTTCCCTTGCCCTTTGGAGAGGACTACTATAAAAACCTGCAAAGTTTACTTTACTTAGGGTTTTGGCTAATAGGTTGGCTTGTTCTCTTCCTTTTTCCGTGATCACTGATTCATCACAGCGCCCTTGAATCATTCTTTGTGCATTGTAGCTACTTTGCCCATGACGAACGATAATTACACGAGTAGTCATTATTTATATTGAGTTAAATATATTTAGAGTGATGGTTAGTCAGTGGTTATTATATAGCACTGACCACCATGGTAATGATTATTTCTGGGCAATTTTCAAGGCTTCTAGGGCGATCGCCCAGTCTTCTTGTGTTTTGATGGCTACCACTGCTACGGCGGAATCATCTAAGGCAATATTTTGGTCTACGCATTTATTGTTATTTTTGTCAAGGTCTAATTTTAAATTGAGGAAGGATAATGAGGAGCATATTTTTTCCCGAATCAGGGGAGAATGTTCCCCTACCCCTGCGGTGAAGATGAGCACATCTAAACCTCCTAATTGAGGGATCATGGAACCGATGACGGATTGGATACGGTGAATGTAGATGTCAAGGGCTAATTTTGCTTGGGAGTTACCATTGGCGATCGCACTAATCACACTACGCACATCAGCGGACACCTGAGAAATTCCTAACAAACCCGATTCTTGATTGAGTAAATGATTAAGTTTTTCTTGGTCATAACCATATTCACCCATCAAGTGAAGAAGAATGGCAGGGTCGATAGAGCCGCAACGGGTACCCATCATTAAACCTTCTAGGGGGGTAAAGCCCATACTGGTATCAATACTATGACCATTTTTGATAGCGGTAATGGATGAACCATTACCCAGATGACAGGAGATGATTTTTAAATCCTCCAGGGGTTTCCCCAAAATCATCCCTGCCCTTTGACTTACATATTGGTGGGAAATACCATGAAAACCATACCTTTGAATCCCCTTCTCATACCATTCATAGGGGAGTGGATAAATTTTGGCTTGGGGGGGGATGGTACTATGAAAAGCCGTGTCAAATACCGCCATTTGGGGGATATTGGGTAGAATATGGGCGATCGCCCTAATCCCCTCGAGGTGGGCAGGGTGATGATTAGGTGCAAGGGGAATTAAATCCTCAATGGTTTGTTCTACCTCCGGGGTAATGATACAAGATTGGGAATAACTCCGCCCACCGTGGACAATGCGATGACCTACCATATCAATCTCCCCAAGGCTAGATAACACCTTGGTATGTCCATGGGTAATAGTTTCTAGCATGATGGAAATACCCTCCCCCCGATCATCGAGGGGTAGATCGATTTTGCGACTTTCCCCATTGGCAAAAACCTTCAGTAACCCATACTCTTGGCTTACCGTCCAATCAATACTAGCCTCCCAAAGAGGTTCTAGGGGAGTCGATAAATCTGTATGGGGATTAATTTCATAAAGACAACTTTTTTGACTGCTCGAACCTGCATTGAGAACTAATATTTTCATCACTAAAACCTAAGACTCTCCTTTCATTTTACGCAGACGGGTAGAAAGACTGCGAATTACTTCAAGGGCAAAAAACGGTGTTTCCTGTACCAGAAAGATAAATTTCTCCCTGTCCAACTCTCCCATTTCGCAATCAGTACGGGCGATCGCCGTAGAAGCCCGAGTATGATCGGGTTGTACCAAAGCCCCCTGCCCAAAAACATCATGCTCAAAAATAGTTTCTACCACCTGATCATTAACTATCAGGTCAACTTCACCCTTAATCAAAGTGTACATCAAAGAGCCTTTTTCCTCAGCCCTAAAAATCACAGTTCCTGCAGGAACTGTGGTAATTTTTAAATTATTAAAAAACAGATTTGCGAGATCACCAGGTTCTAACATTATATTTTGTAATCAATTTATATCAGTCAAACTTTATTATGGCAGTATGATAATCTATTTGACGTTAAGAAGTGTTTAAGCATCAACGGATAGATTAAGGGAAGGTTAAAGAAAATCATCGGAAAAAGATTAAAGAATGGTAAGATCGAAGAGTGAATAACTATCACCCGAGCCGAGTAACTAGGAAGAGAAAAGTTAAATATGAACTCTAACCATCAATTAGAATATCGCCCCGACAAACCCGAAGAAGCCTGTGGCGTATTTGGCATTTATGCCCCCGAGGAAAACGTTGCCAAATTAACCTATTTTGGACTCTATGCACTACAACACCGAGGACAAGAATCCGCAGGAATAGCCACCTTCGACGGCGAAAACTGCTACTGTTACAAAGATATGGGTCTAGTATCCCAAGTATTTAACGAGTCAATTCTCTCCAACCTCACCGGGCAAATAGCCGTCGGACATACCCGTTACTCCACCACAGGCTCAAGTTTACAAGCCAATGCCCAACCCGCAGTTATCGATACCCGTTTAGGAAAACTAGCCCTTGCCCACAACGGCAACCTCGTTAATGCAGTGGATTTGCGCACCGAATTAATCAAAAGAGATTGTCAATTTATCACCACCACCGACTCAGAAATGATTGCCATCATGATGGGTAGTGAGGTAGACAGGGGCAAAGATTGGTTAGATGCCGCTATCAGTGCCTTTTCTTGGTGCAAAGGAGCCTATAGTTTAGTCATCGCCACCCCCCAAGGAGTAATCGGGGCAAGGGATCCCAATGGTATCCGCCCCCTCGTTATCGGTGCCTTGGAAGAGGAAAATGTTACCCGCTACGTTTTGGCATCGGAAACCTGTGCGCTCGACATCATCGGTGCGGAATATCTCCGAGATGTGGAACCGGGAGAAATGGTTTGGATTACCGAAGAGGGTTTATCTTCCTATCATTGGGCAACCCCCGACCAAAAACTCTGTGTTTTTGAAATGATTTACTTTGCTCGTCCTGATAGTATTGTGGGTAATGAAAGCCTTTATGCCTATCGCCTACGCCTAGGGGAACAGTTGGCAAAAGAATCCATGGTGGATGTGGATTTGGTCATGGGAGTACCTGATTCTGGGATTCCTGCCGCCATTGGTTATTCCCGTCAAAGTGGCATTACCTACCAAGAGGGATTGATCAAAAATCGTTATGTGGGTAGAACTTTTATTCAACCTACCCAACACATGAGGGAGCATGGTATTAAGATGAAGCTAAATCCCCTTAAGGATGTGTTAGATGGCAAGAGAATTTTAATCATTGATGATTCCATTGTTAGGGGTACCACTAGCCGTAAAATTGTCCGTGCGCTCAGGGATGCAGGGGCTACAGAAGTACATATGAAGATTTCTTCTCCCCCTGTCACCCATCCTTGTTTTTATGGTATTGATACCGATAGCCAAGATCATCTCATTGCCGCTAAAATGTCGGTGAAGGAAATTGAAAAACAAATCGAAGTGGATTCCCTTAGTTATCTATCGGAGGAAGGAATGTTGATGGTGACCAAGGAAAATCCTTTACATTTCTGTACGGCTTGTTTTAATGGTAATTATCCCATTACTATTCCTGACGAAATTAAACGCTCTAAGCTAATTTTAGAAAAAGCATAATAAGGGTGATTCATTCTAAAATTTTCTGCTTAGGGCAGGGAACAGGGAACGACGGAACTTATAAAGTGCGGAGGAAGCCTCCGCACACAGTTCCTTGGGAATAGGGAATAGTTTTGGATGATTTATGATCATAAATGAACAATCTAAACATTTTTAACTACTTCTTAATCCTAAAAACTCTAAAATGCTATATTCTTTTAATGCTGATAGTTTGAGCGTTAATGTATTATCACTTTGAGTCATCCCTGCCTTTTAAGGGGTGATGTCGAAGAGAAAGGGGTCGGAATTTATGGGGCTGGACATTGTTCGGCCCATCATGTTTTGATTGGTAGTTAGGTAAGAGGAAAATCAGACGGTTTCAGCACATCCACAACACAAAGTTATGTCATGGTGGGCAATGCCCACCCGATAAAGAATTATTGTAAAGTTAAAGAAGTATAAAAATCGATGCAATTTATAGATCAGGTAGAAGTAGAAGTAATCGCTGGTAAGGGCGGTGATGGTTTGGTGGCTTTTCGTCGAGAAAAGTATGTCCCCGCCGGGGGGCCTTCGGGGGGTAATGGTGGTAAGGGTGGCTCGGTAATTTTGAAGGCGGTAACTAATTTACAAACCCTCCTTGATTTTCGTTATGCTCGTCAATTTAAGGCGGAGGATGGCAAGAGAGGGGGGCCCAATAACCGCACGGGGGCAGGGGGTAAGGATCGCATTCTGGAGGTACCCTGTGGCACCATGGTATATGACATGGAGACGGGGCAGTTAATTTATGATTTGGTGGCAGATGGCGATACTTTTGTGGTGGCAAAAGGGGGCAAGGGTGGTTTAGGTAATCAACATTTTTTGAGCAATAGTAATCGGGCACCTGAGTATGCTTTACCGGGTTTGGAGGGGGAGATTAAACAAATTCGTCTGGAGTTGAAGTTATTGGCGGAGGTGGGTATTATCGGTTTACCCAATGCGGGTAAATCTACTTTTATCTCGGCGGTTTCTTCGGCAAAACCAAAGGTGGCGGATTATCCTTTTACTACCCTTGTACCTAATTTGGGGGTGGTCAAAAAACCGACAGGGGATGGTACTGTGTTTGCGGATATTCCCGGTTTAATTGAGGGTGCTTCTGAGGGCATTGGTTTGGGTCATGATTTTTTGCGTCACATCGAGCGCACCCGGTTATTGTTGCATTTGGTAGATGTGAATGCCACTGATCCTCTGGAGGATTATCATATTATTCAGGAGGAGTTGAGGGCTTATGGTCGTGGTTTGTCTGATCGTGTGCAGATTTTGGCTCTTAATAAGATTGATTCTATTGATGAGGAGACTCAGCAATATTTGGTGGAACAGTTTAAGGCTGTTACGGATGCTCCTATTTTCCTGATTTCGGCGGTAACTGGGGCAGGGTGCGATCGCCTCTTACAAACTGTATGGCAAGAGTTGGATCAATTAGCAATTGACAATGAACAATTGACAATGGACAATTAGGGCAAAAGTTAGGAGATAATAATTGTATCTTCCCCATTCCCCTTTTTAGCAATGTTAATTAACGATAATCTGGAGCAAGTGGCGATCGCCACTTACGGTTTAACCAAAATCTTTGAAAGAAACATCGCCGTCAATGAAGTTGATTTACAAATCAAACAAGGAGAAGTATATGGGCTAATTGGGCCCAATGGGGCAGGAAAAACTACCCTCATTCGGATGTTAGCCACTGCCGAAGAACCTACCAAGGGGGAAATATACCTTAATGGCGATCGCCTCTTACGGGATAACAGTAACCCTCACCTTAAACAATATTTAGGCTACCTCCCCGACGACTTTCCCCTCTATGATGACCTCAACGTCATCGACTATCTTGATTATTTTGCCCGACTCTATAAACTCTCCAAACCCCTACGCAAACAAAGACTACAAGAAGTATTAGAAATAGTCAACCTCGACAATAAAAGAAATAGCCCCATAGCCACCCTTTCACGGGGTATGAAACAACGCCTTAGCCTTGCCCGTACTATTATCCACAATCCCATTATACTGCTCCTAGATGAACCCGTATCAGGGCTAGATCCCATTGCCAGACTCGAATTTCGTCAGGCCATCAAGCTATTACAAGAAGCAGGAATGACCATCCTAATATCCTCCCATGTCCTCAGCGACTTAGCCGAACTATGTACATCCATCGGCATCATGGAATTAGGCTGTTTGGTGGAAAGTTCATCCCTCCAAAACCTCTACCAAAGATTTAGTAAACAACAAATATTTATCTCCACCCTTGCCCAACAAGATAAATTAGAACAGGAATTAAATAATGCTTCCCTAGTTAAATACTGGGAAAAACGAGGCGAAGGGCAATATTTAACCCACTTTACAGGCAACCTAGAAGACGTCGCCCAACTGCTACAGCAATTAATAAAAGTCGGGATTCCTATCCATAATTTCCACTGCGAAAAAGAAGACCTAGAAACCATCTTCCTAAATCTAGGACATAAACAAACATCCTAACTTAGATCCGCAATTATTTTTGAGCCTCCATTGCTCAAATCAAAAATAATAATAGAATAAAATTAACTTAATTGATATATACATAATATTTGTTAATCTATTTTTCCTCCTAAGAAAAATATAGGAAAATTAGACATGGCAAAATGAGCCATATTTTTTTCTTTGACTAGCTTTGTGAACCACAATAATCATTATGATGTCTAAATTTATACCAAATAGATCATAATTTTCTCCCAAACAATTAACGATCCATTTTTACCAAACTAAAAATACAAATCACTACATAAGCATATACTTAAGTAAACAAATAAATAATTGAGGGTAATATTAAACTCATATCACTTCAATGTAATAATTAATAGTTAAGGTTTGTAAAAAAACCCTTAATTAGGTAGCAAAAGATAAGGTATCATACTACTCTAGTCTTACCTAATATAAAAGTATAAAAACTTAATATCATGCGCTCAATGCACAGAACGTCGACGACTCAGATGGAGGTGACCAGTATTCGCCTGGAAAAGAACCTCAAGGATAGTTTAAAATCTCTTTCAGGGAGTCAAGGTTATCAAACCCTAATCCGTGATATTTTGTGGAATTATGTACAACAAAAATCAGGAGAGTATAGACCAAACTTTTCTAAAACAGATATTAGAGCAACCATTGACGGTGTCGCCAGAAAAGATGAAAGTTGCGTATTAAGTGGAAAATTAATTTCTGAAGGAGAGCCTCTATTTTTGGCATTAACCATCCATGGTGATTTTGTTCCCGTTTCTCCTGATGCTTGGGATGGTTAATCAAGAAAAGTGACAGGACAAATAATTTAATAGATAAAAAAAAAGAGGAAGTGGTGTTAATACTTCCTCCGTATCATAACATGAAAAAAATTACGGTTATTTGTTGAGCAAGAAGCGCCAACTATCTGGCTCAAAAGGTTCACCTTTTAGCATCCTATTCCAATAGAGCCAAGGTAAAACATATTTTTTAACCATCCACATACTAGCTCTTTCTTTGGTAGGATCGAGAGGAAAACTGGGAGTAGGTTCTTTACTATAATCAAATTCTGCCATGATGGTTTTACCATAGCCAGTAATTAGAGGGCAACAGGCATAACCTCCGTATTTGTCGGCGGGATTTTGTTTTGCCATTAATGCCAAGAGATTACTAACCACCACAGGCGCTTCTTTACGAATGGCGGCGGCGGTTTTGGAGGTGGGTAAGGAAGAAGCATCTCCCAAGGCGAAAACGTTAGGATATTTATTATGTTGGCAAGTATATTGATCTACATCTACCCATCCCCCTTCGTTGGAAATGGCACTCCCTTGGAGAAAATCAGGGGTTTTCATGGCGGGGGAAACATGAATCATATCGTATTTAATCGTGACATTCTCACCACCATTAACAGCAAATACTGCCTCCTTGGTGTCGGGTTTTAACTCGATTAAATTATGCCCATATTTTACCTCGATGCCTTTACGTTCTACTATTTCCTCTAGGGGTTTACAATAGGCAGGTACCCCAAACATTTTGCCCGTGGCATTGGCATAGATAATTTTGGTTTTATCCCTAATTCCTTTTTTGGCGAAGGCTTCTTCTGCCATATACATGATTTTTTGTGGCGCCCCAGGACATTTTATCGCCCCTGCGGGGAAGGTAAAGATTGCAGTACCACCTTTAAAGTTATCAATGGTTTCCCAAGTGTAGTTAACTACTTCTTTGACGTAGTTGGAGGTTACTTGATTTTTGCCGACGGTATCTTTAAAACCTGTAATGGTATCCCAGTTAATTTGTACCCCCGGACATACTACAAGGTAATCATAATTTAAAGTTTGTCCTGCCCTGGTGGTTACTTGATTTTGTTCAGGGTCAATATTTTCAGCAAAATCTTTAATCCAGGTTACTCCACGGGGGATTAATTTTTCTTCGTGTTTTACTGTGTCTTCAAATTCATATACGCCTCCACCTACTAAACTCCATGCAGGTTGATAGTAATGATTTTCTGAAGGTTCAACGATGGCAATATTAAGATTATTATTTTTTTTCATCAATTGGGCGGCAACGGTGACTCCTCCTGCACCACCACCAATGATTAATATTTGGAAAGACTTGTTACTCATAGAAAATAAAAAAGTTGCCGAGGCAACGTTGGTTAAATATATTTACTCCTAGTGTAAAAGATTAACTTAGGTCGGTGTTTGTTTCTTCATATTTCTTTGAGAATTATGTCTTGACATACTCCCCAGCCTGAAGGCGTGGGGATTCTTTACGCTTCATCAGATCGTGCTACCGAAGTAGTCTTACCGTCCCTCGACGTACATTTAAGGTCGTGCCGATGCCCCGTGCCGACCATTTCTATATTTTTGGAAGCGTTCCCATCTCTGTCGTGTTCTGTGCCACAACTTAAGCAGAGTATTGAACGTACCGACAAATCAACTTTACCCCATTTGTAGCCACAATTAGAGCAAACCTGACTGGTAGGCTCCCATCTGCTAATGACTCGAAAATCTCTACCAAACTTTTCTGATTTAGACTCGATTAAAGTCCTGAACTCTCGCCATCCTTGCTGACTAATGACTCTAGACAGTTTGCGGTTTTTAACCATGCCCGACACGTTCAAATCCTCCAAGACGATAGTTTTGTTTTCACTAACGACCTTGGTTGATAATTTGTGTAGAAAGTCTTTACGGGTATCCGCAATTTGATTATGCAGTTTTGCAATCCTGATTCGAGTTTTGTTTCTTCGTCGTGAGTCTTTTTGTTGCCGTGCTAACTTTTTTTGGAGTTTACGAATTCTTTTGTCTAGCAATGAGTAATCTGGACTTTCAGCTTTTTCACCATTGCTCATTACCGCAAAAGTTTTGATTCCCAAATCAATACCAATGCTTTGGTTCTTAGCACCAATATTAACTGGTTCAATTTCTACTACAAAGCTAAGAAAATAGCGATTAGCACAATCCTTAATTACTGTAACTGAAGTAGGTGGCGCTGGTAATTCTCTAGACCAAATAGGGCTAACATTGCCGATTTTAGCAAGATAAACTTCATTTCCTTTTATGGAAAATCCGCCGATTCTAAACCGTGCTGATTGACTATTGGTTCGTTTCTTAAACTTGGGGTAACCAACTTTACGACCTTTTCTCTTACCCTTGCAGGAATCAAAAAAGTTCTTGAAAGCTACCTCTAAATCAGCTACAGACTGTTGTAGAGGTATATTCGATACCTCGCCAAGCCAAGCTCTTTCCTCAGTCTTTTTAGCCTGAGTGATAACAATCTTTTGGAGTTGGGCAGACTTAGGTTTTTTCTCGGATTGCTTGCAGATTGCAAGAGCATCGTTATACACAACACGGACGCAACCGAACAACCGAGCTAAGCTTTGCTGCTGCTGGTCTGTTGGATAGAAACGATACTGGTATCTTGCTTTCATTTTTTTTCAATTTTCCTGCTATGATTATATATCATATGGATATACAAAAGCAATGAAAAAGAGTATATTTTTTCGACTAACTGACGAAGAATTTGAGCAAATCGAGGCTTACTGCCAACAAACAGGCAGAACCAAGTCTGATGTATTGAGAGAGCTAATTAGGAAACTAAAGACTAATAAAAAGCCGTCCTAGAAGGACGGGGCTTGTATCCCATTATTTCCGGTCAAAGACACTAGACTGGGATAGGAAAACCTTGGACTCATCACTATAAAAATATTTTTCATGAATGTTAATGAACAAAAATCCTCGGGCTTAAGTGCTTTTGGGGGAGTTTACACCCCGTCTATCCTGACTATTTTGGGGGTAATTATGTATCTCCGTTTTGGTTGGGTGGTGGGTAATGTGGGTTTACTCGGCACTTTTGTAATTGTTACTTTGTCTAATGTAATTACTTTTTTGACGGCTTTGTCGGTATGTGCGATCGCAACGGATCGAGTTGTCAGGGCAGGGGGTGCGTATTATATGATTAGTCGCTCTTTGGGCATTGAAACAGGGGGAGCGGTGGGAATCCCTTTATATATCGCTCAGGCGTTGTCGGTGGCGCTTTATACCCTTGGTTTTGCGGAGAGTGTCACCCAAATAGTACCTGCTTGGGCAGACTATCAACTTTACATAGCTTTAGCTATCACCATTGGCGTGGGTGTGTTAGCCCTCACCAGTGCTGAAATTGCCATTAAAGCTCAATATTTTATCATGGGGGCGATCGCCCTTTCCCTAGTATCTTTCTTTTTGGGGCAACCTGTGGAAGAGACACAAATGGAACTATGGAGAAGCACAGATCAATCTTTTTGGCAAGTGTTTGCGGTGTTTTTTCCTGCGGTGACGGGTATCATGGCAGGGGTGAATATGTCGGGGGATTTGAAGGATCCTAGTAAAGCCTTGCCCATTGGCACTTTAGCCGCCGTTGGTACTGGTTATGTCATTTATATGATCATTCCCATTTTTCTGGGTTTTAGGGCCGATGCTCAAACCTTGATTGATGAACCCTTTATTATGGCGAGGATGTCTTTTTGGGGAGGGGCGATCGCCCTTGGAGTATGGGGAGCGACACTCAGTAGTGCCATTGGTAGCATTTTGGGCGCGCCGAGGGTGTTACAAGCCCTAGTCAGAGATAATATTTTTCCCAAATCCCTCAGTTTTTTGGGGCAAGGGGCAGGTAAAAATGATGAACCAAGATTAGGTACAGCGGTAACTTTAGGCATTGCCGTAGCGGCGGTATGTTTAGGGGATTTAAACTTGATTGCTCCCATTTTAACCATGTTTTTCCTGACTACTTACCTAGTGTTAAACGCCTCCGCAGGTATTGAAAGTTTCCTCGATTCCCCTTCCTTTCGCCCCACCTTCAAAATCCATTGGAGTTTGTCGGTAACTGGTGCTTTGGGTTGTTTAGGGGTAATGTTTCTCATAAATGCGATCGCCACTATGGTAGCCGCCATTATCGTCTTAGGCATTTACCTATATCTGCAACGGCAAGAATTACAAGTAACTTGGGGAGATAGCCGTCGGGGAATGTGGATGGCATTACTACGCACAGGGATTTATCAAGTAGAAGAAGAAATCGCAGATCCCAAAAATTGGCGTCCCCATATCCTCACCTTCTTCCATTCTCCCCAAAAAAATTGGTCATTAGTCAAATTAGCCGACAGTTTTAACCACAAAGGCTTTTTAACCGTTGCCAGTGTTATTCCCGAAAGACGAGACTATCAAAGTAAGCAAAACCTCGAAAATACCGTCAAAGAATATTTAGCCAAAAATGAAGTACAAGGATTAGTAAAAATTGTTCGCTCCGATGACACCTTTGGTATCGTACCTAAATTGGTAGAAAGCTACGGCATAGGTGCTTTAACCCCTAACACTATCATCCTCGGTAGTAGCACCGCTTGGCTGAGGGATGATTGGCAAGGGCATCAAGACTATTGCCAGATGGTTAGCCAAATTCATCAATTAAACAGAAATATCCTCATCCTCAAACCAAATCCCACCAATCAACTAGGTAAGCATCGCCGTATCGATGTTTGGTGGGGGGGAATGCAAGCCAATGGTAGCCTGATGATTTTACTCACCTACCTGCTCAAAAACGACTGGCATTGGTCACGGGCGAACATTTACCTCAAATTAGTTGTCAGTAATCCCAACGCCCTAGAACCCACAAAAAACAACATTAGGGAGCTTATTAAAAAATTAAATATAGAACTGATACCCGAAATTATTGTTAGTGAAGAAAGTTCCTTTGATGATATTTTGCAGGAAAACTCTCGGGGCGCTGATTTAATCTTTTTGGGTTTAGCCCCCGCCGATGAAAACTTTGCCGAATATTATCATAGTTGGTTAAAAAGAACGGAAAATTTACCTACCGTTGCTTTTGTCATGGCCGCCAACGATTTTCCCTTTGAGGAGGTTTTACAAAAAGAAGGATGATTATAAAATTTTCTGATTTAGCCCCCTAAATCCCCCAATTCTGGGGGACTTTCAAAGCAGGGATACCGATTTATTTAATGGAGTCAATAGTCGAGAAGCCAGAAAAATCCCCTCTGAAATAACAAAAAAAGCCTTAAATAAACTAGATATTTTAAATGCAGTTGAGACACTACAGGAATTAAAGAGTCCTCCTGGCAATCGTCTTGAAGCCTAAAAAGGAAATCTCAAAGGATTTTATATTATTCGTATTAATAGCCAATGGCGAATTATTTTTCAATGGCATAATGGTAATGTTAACCAAGTGCAAATAATTGACAAAAGGAACTTTAGGAATTTTACTGGCTGGTTTTTATGCTGGTTATCTTGGTAAACAGGAAACTTTAGATTTAGTACAAAAATTAGTTAATAATAGTATTCGTTTAAGTGCTTATGTTATTCATTCAATCAAAACGGAATTAGATCAGTATGATTTCTCGTTGAGGAAGAGAACAGGGAACGGGGAATAGGGAACGGTTATAACAAGTGACCCCTAATCCTCCATGGCATTGGTAAGGTAATCAGCGGTGGATTCCACAAGGGCGATCGCATCTTCGTAGGCTATGCGAGTGGGGCCAATAATACCCACACTGCCCACAGGGTAAGTACCTTGATAATAATTAGAAGAAATTAAACTGCAATAGTGCATAGATTGTAAAGGGTTTTCTGAACCGATGGTAATTTTTACCTTAGAAAAAGACTCCTTTTGTTCATCTAAATTGAATACCACGGGGAAAAGTTTTTCCTGTTCTTCTTCTAGTAGTTGTAATAAAATTTGTAAATGTTCTATCTGGGCAAACTCAGGTTGACGCACCATCTTGGCGATACCTTGTACCATAATGGGGCTATAACTGGAAATGCGGTAGTTTTCGGTAATTTTATCCAAAAGATGGTTGATAAAGTGGGCATATTGTTTAAAATCTTGTTCTAACTCACTCCAATCTAAATTATCGATGTCTAAGAGCGATCGCCCTTTGAGTTTATGATTAAGAAAATTAGACAACATCTGCAATTCTTGATCAATAACCTCCCCCATCTGATGATCATGATCTAAATTAAAATCTTGATGGTCAAATAATACCGACTCCGTTTGATAATTATCAATCACCATCACCAACATTATTTTTTGTTCCCCAATCCTCAACAACTGTAAATGGTAGATAATATTACTAGCAGTTTGGGGAAGGGTAACTAGGGCAATACAACCACTCAAATCCGATAAAACCTGAGTAATTTTTTTAAATAAAATCTCATAATTTTTTTGTGGCGCTCCAATTTGACGACTGAGATTTTTCGCCAAAGACTTTTTTAACGGTTTTTTGGAAGGCAAAAGTCGATCCACATAGATACGATAACCAGAATCCGAAGGAATACGCCCCGCCGAAGTATAAGGTTGATAAAGAAAACCTGCTTTCTCTAACTTACCCATGACATTACGCACAGTGGCAGAGCTTACACTAAAATCATATTCTTGAATTAAGGTTTTTGAGCCAACAGGTTCGGCAGTAGCTATATAATGTTTAACGGTTGCCTGTAATATTTTTTGATGGCGTTCATTAAGGTTAACTTGAACAGTCATCGTACAAAGATCGGTTGATGGTGAACAAAGAAATTTTTTAAGAAAATATTTATATTCTGTTAGTATAACCTTTCTCTTTTCTTTTTATGTGCAAAGTTGCATCATTTATCAGTGATGAATAGTTTTCTGTCGTTTTTGTTTAACTCTCCATGTAGTTTATGTGAGGCTAAAACTAATAATATTATTTGTGAATATTGTTATCATAAACTAATTAGTTGTCAATTATCTAATCCGATAATTAAATTACCTAATAAAGATTATTTTTTATTTATTTGGGGTGGGTATGAAAATTACCTAAAAAGGAGCATCTTCACTCTTAAATATGATCATAAAAAAGAATTAGGGGAAGTATTTGGACAATTTTTGGCAAAGTCTTGGTTTGAACATAATTTATGGGAAAAAAATCAAAAAATAACCATCGTCCCCATTCCACTTCATCCGCAAAAAATAAAAGAAAGGGGTTTTAATCAAGCGGAATTAGTAGCAAAATCTTTTTGTGAAATCACAGGTTATCATCATCTGCCGAACCTATTAACAAGGGTAAAAAATACCGATGCGATGTTTGGGTTAAATCCTACCGCAAGGAAAAATAACATTACCCAAGCCTTTACGATGGGAAAGGATTACCCTAGATTTAATCGCCAACATTCTGTTATTATTTTGGATGATATTTATACCACGGGGGCAACGGTAGAAGAAGTTATTCGGGTTTTAAATATCTTACAAATAAAAGTGTTGGGGGTAATGGCGATCGCCTCTAGTCTAAAAATAAAAAATCATGGAGAATAAATTTAATATCGAGCAAAATATCCAATTTATCTGCCAAGAATTTCACCTAGAAAATAACCAAAAAATAAAAGATTTATACAATCACCTATGGTTGCCCCTGACTTTACATTTAGCAAAAAAATTTAGAGCTAAATCCCAACCCTTATTAGTAGGAATTTTAGGAAGTCAAGGCACAGGAAAAACCACCCTCACCAAAATTTTAAAGTATTTATTATCCCACATTAATCTTAGTAGTGTAACCATTTCTCTCGATGACTTTTATAAAACCTATGCCCAAAGAAAAGCATTAGAAAAATTTGATCCTCGCTTAATTTGGCGTGGCCCTCCCCTCACCCATGATGTACCATTAGCCCTAGAGGTACTCACATCCTTATTACAATCTCAACCAGTCGTTATTCCCCGTTTTGATAAATCCTTACATGAGGGTAAGGGCGATCGTATTTCCACATCTGATAAAATAACCGACAAAGTGGATATAATTTTCTTTGAAGGATGGTTCGTGGGAGTAAAACCAATTCCAGAAGACAAATTTAAAAACCCTCCCCATCCCATCGTTACCGAAGCCGACAAAAAATTTGCCCAAGACAATAACCAAAGACTAAAAGAATATCTACCTCTTTGGGAATTAATCGACTATCAAATTATTTTGTATCCATCAGACTACCGTTATAGCCTACCTTGGCGCCAAGAAGCCGAAGAGAAAATGAAAGCCCAAGGAAAAACAGGCATGAATGAAAAAGAAATAAAAGAATTTGTCGAATACTTTTGGAAAACCCTTCACCCAAAATTGTTCATAACCCCCCTTGTCAATAATTCATCAAAAAGAGATTCATTGATAATTAAAATTGATCAGGATCATTTTTGTACCGATTATATGATAAGAAATATTATAGATTCTAGTAAAAACTCCTAAACTCATCATCAGAAAAATAAAAATAATTTGTCTACAAAAAAGACTAAATAATAAAAAAACAATCATTTTCGCCAAAGAAAATAACTACAATGCAAGTAATAAATCCAATTAAATTTGATAACCTCAAAGGTGATATTTTTGGAGGTTTAACCGCAGCAGTAGTGGCACTACCCATGGCTTTGGCTTTCGGGATTGCTTCTGGTGCTGGTGCTTCGGCAGGTATTTGGGGGGCTATTCTCGTGGGCTTTTTTGCCTCCATTTTTGGGGGTACCCCTAGCTTGATTTCTGAACCCACAGGCCCTATGACAGTTATTATTACCGCCGTCATTGCCGAGTTGGTCGCCAGAAACCCAGAAACTGGTCTGGCGATGGGTTTTACCGTGGTAATGATGGCAGGGGTTTTTCAAATCCTTTTCGGGATTTTGAAACTAGGAAAATATATCACCATGCTTCCCTACAATGTCATATCAGGGTTTATGACAGGCATTGGTATCATCCTTATTTTCTTACAGATTGCCCCTTTTTTGGGTCAGCAAACCCCTTCGGGAGGAGTTTTGGGTATAATTCGTAATTTTCCTGAATTAATTGCCAATATCAACCCTCAAGAGTTAGCCCTAGGTTTAATTACCTTGGGGATTTTATTTTTTTACCCCCGCAAATGGAAAGCCATTGTACCTCCTCAGCTAACGGCTTTATTAATCGGAACTTTAATTAGTATCTTTTTACTAGGCAACTATGACATCCGCACCATCAGCGATATTGGTGAGCTTACCCCCGGTTTACCAGAGTTGCAAATGCCCACTTGGAATATTGATAATTTAAGATTGATGTTTGTAAATGCCATTGTTTTGGCAACGGTGGGTTGTATTGATTGCCTTTTAACCTGTGTGGTGTGTGATAGCTTAACCCGTGGGGAACATCAATCCAATAAGGAATTAGTAGGACAAGGTATCGCTAACATTATTACTGGTTTATGCGGTGGTATTGCTGGTTCTGGGGCTACTACCCCTAGTGTGGTGGCAATTCAGGCGGGGGCTCGTTCTACTCTAGCTAGTGTAGTTAGGGCGTTGGTGTTATTGGTGATTGCCATTTGGGCAGCGCCTTTAACTGCGGGTATTCCTTTGGCGGTGTTGGCTGGTATTGTTATTAAGGTGGGTATTAGTGTTATTGATTCTAGTTTTCTCAAGAGGGTTCACAAAATTTCTTGGAAGGCGGCAGGTATCGTCTATGTGGTGGTATTGTTGACGGTATTTGTGGATTTGATGATTGCGGTGGCAGTGGGGGTATTTATTGCCAATATTCTCACCATCGAGAAATTATCGGAGTTACAATCTACGAGGGTTAAAACGATTACCGATGATGATGATCAGATTAGGTTAACGGATGAGGAGAAACAAATCCTTGATTTGGCGGATAACCGTTTGTTACTTTTTCATCTTAGCGGACCAATGATTTTTGGAGTTGCCAAGGCGATTTCGAGGGAACATAGTGCCATTGATAATTATGATGTGTTATTGGTGGATTTGAGCGAAGTTCCTGTGTTGGGGGTTACTTCTTCCCTTGCCATTGAAAATGCTATCCAAGAGGCGTTAGATTTGGGTCGTAAAGTGATTGTGGTGGGTGCTACGGGTAAGGTTAAGCGTCGTCTCGAAAAGCTCGGTATTGGTGGACTAATCCCAGGGCATTATTGGATGGGCGATCGCCTCACAGCCTTACAGGAGGGGTTAAATCTCATCCGAGCGAAACAGAGTCTTGATCCTTCTAACAAGTCCATAACCATTGACAATTGATAATAAACAATTATTATCTCTTACCTTTTGCCTTCTCCTGACTGACAAATAGTATCCCGAACTGAGGTTATTTTTTATAAAATAATGATAACAATCAATAAAATTTTATGACGGAAATTTGGGGAGCGATTATTGTTTTTGTAGTGTCTCCCATTGTTGGGGCTATTCCTTTGGTGGATTGGTTTACCTATGCGGTGTCAGGCAAGGAGTTAAAAAAATTAGGTACAGGAAATGTATCTGTATCAGCGGCCTTTTACCATGGTGGTAGGGTAGCTGGAATTTTAGCCGTATTATCCGAGGCAGGAAAAGGTATCGGGGTAGTATTGATGACGAGGGCTTTTTTCCCCCTTGGTTCTTCATGGGAGATTATGGCGTTAATTGCCCTTGTCATGGGACGTTATTGGGTAGGAAAAGGGGCAGGTACGACCAATGTCACTTGGGGCATTGTGGCTCATAATCCCGTGGCAGGGTTATTAATCTTTTTATTGGGGGGTATTAGTTTTACAATTTTTCGCAGTCGTCAGGCAGGAAAAATTGGGGTGTTGGGTTTGATGGTGGTGGTGTTGGCGGCGCAAAATATTAACTCCCCTGAATATATTTTCGTTACCATCGGATTAGCTAGTTTATTGTTATGGATTTATAGTCAAATGTCCGATGATTTAGATTTAAACCCCGCCAATGTAGATCAAAAATCGAGTAAGGTATTTCGTTTTTTCCGAGGGGATAGTGGGGTCATCTCTTTATCGGCAAAACTCGATGCGCAAAAGGTGGGAGGTAAGGCGGCAAATTTATCTCTGCTCAAGCAGTGGGGTTATAATGTGCCTGATGGTTGGGTGATTCAGGCGGGGGATGATCTCGATACTTTCTGTGTTTTTGCTAATCCTTCGGTGGATAATCCTTTGGTGGTACGCTCTTCGGCTTTGGATGAGGATTCTTTGACGGTATCTGCGGCAGGGATTTATGAAAGTTATCTCGATATTACCGATATTCCCACCCTTAAACAACGAATTATTGATTGTTTAGCATCCTACCACAGTGCGATCGCCCTTAATTATCGACAAAATCGAGGCACGGAAGAAAAATCTTTGCTGGTGATTGTCCAAAAGCAAATCAAGGGGGAGTTTTCGGGGGTTGCCTTTAGTCGTAATCCTGTAAATCAATTGGATGATTGTATTTGTATCGAAGCGGTGGCAGGAAATACGAATCAGGTGGTGTCGGGGGAAGTTACCCCAGAACAATATCAGATTTATTTACCCGATGAGGCATTGAAGGGAGAGGGAGAAATTCCTGCTTCGGTTTTGTTTTCAGTTGCCAAAATTAGTCGTGAAATTGAAAAAGCCCATAAAAATGTACCTCAAGATATAGAGTGGAGTTATGATGGTCAAACCCTATGGATTTTACAAACCCGTCCCATTAGTACCCTTCATCCCCTATGGACGAGAAAAATTGCCGCAGAGGTAATACCCGGTACGATTCGCCCTTTACCATGGTCTATTAATCGTCCTCTAACCTGTGGAGTTTGGGGGCAGATTTTTACCATTGTCTTGGGGGATAAGGCGAAGGATTTGGACTTTACGGAAACGGCAACCCTACACTATCATCACGCCTATTTTAACGCCACTTTATTGGGAGAAATTTTCCTTTTAATGGGTTTGCCCCCAGAAAGTTTGGAATTTCTAACTCGGGGAGCAAAATTTTCTAAACCACCCCTTGCCTCTACCCTGAAAAATTTGCCCGGATTATGGCGTTTAATAAACAAGGAATGGACTTTAGTTAAAGATTTTCATGCTAGGGGCGATCGCACTTTTAATCCCCTTTTAGATGAATTAGAAGAAATAAATCCCCAAGAATTAAATAATCAAGAACTATTAACCCGCATAGATCATATTTTAGAAGGTTTAAAAATTGCCACTTATTTTAATATCTTAGCCCCCCTAAGTTTTGCCATTCGTCAAAAACTGTTAAAAGTATCCCCCCAAGATTTAGACAGCCAAAATGTTGCCGAAATTAAATCCGTCGAAGAACTCAAACAAATTGCGATCGATACTCGGAACCTTTTTTCAGGCATTCAACTACAAGAATTAGATCCAGAAAATTACCCCTCCTTTTTTGCCAACCTCGCCGAATTAAGTGACGGTAGTTCCGTAATTCAAAGACTCAATCAATGGCTAGAAAAATACGGCTATCTAAGCGAAGTAATCACCGATATATCTGTTCCCCGTTGGTCAGAAAATCACCGCACCATGAAAACCATGTTTGCTCAATTTGTAGCAGATACAAGAATCAAAAATTCTCCCACCATTGCCCCCAAAAAACAAACATGGAAACAAAAAGTAGTCCAAAAAAGATACGATCTAAAAGGAGAAATAGCAGAGATATATAATAGACTATTAGCCTACCTTCGCTATAGCTTTGTTTCCCTCGGTAACAACTTAGAAAAACAACAAATTATTGCAGAAAAAAATGATATTTTCTTTCTCAAAATCGAAGAAATAAAACAAATAATCAAAGAAAAACCTGACCAAGAAAATATTATTAATTTGATCAAAAAACGTCAACAAAAATGGCAAGAAGATACCGAAATCAAAACTATTCCCTATCTCATCTATGGCAATAGTCCTCAAATTAATATTGATAACAACATCACCCCAAAACATAGCCAAAATCAATTAAAAGGCATCCCTGCTAGTATGGGCATCATCGAAGGAAAAGTCAAAATAGTTCGTACTCTCAATCAAAACACCAAAATTGATAAAAATACCATCATCGTTGTACCCTATACCGATGTGAGTTGGTCATTAATCCTTGCCCAAGCAGGAGGTTTAATCGCCGAAGTTGGAGGACAACTTTCCCACGGTGCTATCATTGCCAGAGAATACGGTATTCCTGCGGTGATGGATATTCCCCATGCCACCCGAATTTTACGAAACAATCAAACAGTACGCCTTGATGGACAAAAAGGCATTGTAGAAATTTTGTAACTTAATTACTGATGCGATTGAGTAATACCAGAGAAGTGGCAATGCCAGCAAAATGAGCCGCAATGGTGTTTGTATTTGCTTGAATAATTAACATATCCAAAGAATTAACAAATTGTTGAGGATCAGAAGTAATTAACTGGGGAGCAAGATTGAGTAATTTTGCCAAAGCTAAACCCACCAATGTTTGTGCCCCAAAAATAGCAAGTAACATCCCGATCAAATTTAAAATCAAACCCACCCTAATCAAGTTCAAAGTATCCGATTTTTTGGGACGCATGGCAGGATCTCGATTTTCAACCCTCTTGCCTATTTTTCCATAACGATAGGCAATTACCAAAGCCGCCGATAAAAATACGATGGCCACAAAAGCACAAAAAATTCCAAACTGTTGAGATTGTAATGCCCGACTACTTTGTTGACCACCCTGTAATGCCCGATTACCTTGAAATAGGGCAGGGGTAGAAAATAAAAGAGTAACCGTAGAAATAACACCCAATACTAACTGAGTCCAAAATCCCCAAAAACCCCATCTTCTGAGATTACTAGATACTTTTTGAACTACGGGGGGAAGAGGTTGGCTTAACTGCGAATTTCTCGTCATACTTTCAAGTTGATCTTAATTATTTGTGCAAGATATTTGGGGTAAGATTTTCACATCAATTTCTAGTATAGCTCAGAGATTGATCTTCTATAATTTCGGACTAATCTAAATAAATTGTTCTCCATTCAAAGGAAGGGTTATTGCTACGACAATGGATTTCTCCCCAAGCAGATTGAAAAACTCTATGAATACATTGTCTTTCGCTTCTCCTAAATTGTCTATCACGTTGATTGATAAAGTTACTGGGATTACGACGAATGTTACCTTGATATATGTCTCTACGATTATGGGGGGGAAATACTTGATTTATGTTACGGTTGTTGTTGTTCCAATAGGTGTTATTTCTCCTCATGTTACCGTTATAGAAACTGGTGTTACCAACCCCCGGCACAACAATTATGGTTTGATTTCTTCGTTGATGGCGAGAATTAATACGTCTATCATGGCGAAAATTTCCTGCTAACTCCATTTGTTCATCGTTAATAGTTGATGATACTTCTTCTTCTGTGGAGACGTTTGGGTTTAGGTTTTGGGCGTTAATAGGATTTAGCATATTAAAGGTAAATAATGTACCTATACCCATCAGAAGTCCCAATGGTTTTAGTATTTTCATAATATTTTATTTATTTTTTAGTTTATTTGTCTTGTCTATGTCCATCATAACAATTAAAAATTAATTGCTTTTTTTGATCTTATTTTCCGACAGAATTTTATCCATTAATTTCGATTCTTTCCCAATTTAATTGTTTTTGTTCTGGATGATGATGCCATCGAATTAGATTCGCTTTTTGCCCTACTGCTAAGGTCGGCATTTTCATGGCTTTTCGGGGGGCATCGGTAACAAGGGCGATCGCCCTTTCTACAGTACAAATGTTCCATCTTACTAAATTTTGAGCGCCTACGAATAGGGGTAGGGTAGTACCGGATAAGGTACCATCGGGGAGGGTAGCGGTGCCATTTTTTACCTCGATGGTGCGCTCATCCCAAGGGTATATGCCATCATCCAAGCCCATGGGCGCTAGGGCATCACTAACCAAAAATATCCCTTCCTCATAGTTACTCGCTTGTAAAATCACTTTTAGCATGGTGGGTGAGACGTGCTTTCCGTCGGCAATCAAACCGCAATAAATACCAGTACGGGCGATCGCCTCTCCCAACATACCCGGTTCTCTATGGTGTAAACTGGGCATAGCATTAAAAGCATGAGTTACCATGGATGCCCCTTGATCAAAAGCTCGTTTTGCCTCGTCTGCTGTCGCCATGGAATGCCCCAAACTAACAACCACCCCCAAATCAGTCAAATAAGAAATTACATCCCCCTCAGTGTCTAGTTCTGGGGCAACGGTAATAATTTTGATGATGTTTTCATAATTATTGAAAACTTTTTTTACGTTTTCTAAATTTAAAGATAATAAATATTCTTCAGGATGGGCGCCTTTTTTGTCCTTATTTAAAAACGGTCCTTCTAGGTGAACTCCTAAAATTTCTGCTTCATTATCTTTTTTATTAGACTGTTTAAATATTTTTATTACTTCCAATGATTGACGAATTTTAGCCACAGAAGTTGTCACAATGGTAGGCATAAATTCATCTACTCCTACCGACCATAAATAGGCACAAATTTGGTGGAGTCTTTCCAAATCGTTTAAAGTTAAATCAGGAAAAGCCAAACCAAGTCCACCATTGATTTGTAGATCTACCCCCCCAAGGGAAATATAATCCCCCTCCATATCAATATAGTTCAAAATTGTTTGCCCTGTTTGGCTTTGTTGTTCACTATCACAAATATTAGTTATTTGTTGATTACTAATTGTAATATTTTTTAAATTATATTCACCAATAAGGCGACAATTAATTAAATTAATCATAATTATTATAATTGTTAAAAAAAGAATTAATAAAAATAGTTATAAAAGTTTATTTAAAATAATAAAATTAAGGAATTGGTGGTTATAAAACCAAAAAACTGTGATAGGATGATAACAACCTCACACGGGGAGGTAATGGTTCAAAACCCATATTGTTATAGTGAGATAATATAAATGATTGAAATGAAAGTAGCGGCGATCGCCCTTGATGCAGTAAGTCGTAGCCCCATCGTACTACTAAAAGACGCTACCGAGCGCCGTGCTTTGCCCATCTACATCGGTCAGGATCAAGCCAGATCAATCATTGCGGCCTTGGAACAACAACCAACCCCCCGCCCTCTCACCCATGATTTAATGTTAAATATGTTCCATAGTTGGAATATTAAACTGGATCGAGTGGTGATTAACGCCCTTGAGGATAACACCTTTTATGCGCTTCTTTGTACAAAAATGGGTAAGAAAGAGAAAAATATTGATTGTCGCCCCAGTGATGCCATTGCCATCGCTGTGAGGGAAGGTTGCCCCATTTGGGTGATGGAGGAGGTGGTATTAGATGCCTCCATTCCCGTGGATAGGGAAGCCGATGAGAAAGAGATGGAGGCTTTTCGAGAATTTGTAGCAGAATTAAGCCCCGAGGAGTTGATTCGCCGCGCTCGAAAAACCCTAGAGGAGTAATGGATAATGGATAAGATTGCCCTGATTGCCCCCTAAATCCCCCAATACTGGGGGACTTTCATTATAATAATTTATCCGCACTTAATAGTAGGGAGCATTCGTAGCGATTCTTTTCAGAAACCATTTTTCAATCTACAATTAACTTGAGTTCGGGATAAAAATTTTAGCCTTTTCAAGATGTCAGGTATCAGGTGTTAGGTGTTAGGTTAAAGAATTTACAAAAACTCTATTTTCATTGATTTTCGGGTTTTTACTTCCTTGATAGACTGAATATGAGCGTATTTTAAACCTGCAACCTACAACCAGAAGCCTGAAACCCAACCATACTGACAGCTCTTATCCCGAAATGAGGTTACAATTACATATTGCCTGAAAATACTTTCAATGCGGGGCCTGTCATATATACATGGTTATCCTCTTCATTCCATTCGATTTCCAAACATCCTCCCGGTAGTTCTACCGTGCAGGTGCGATCGCACTTACCATTTAAAACCCCTGCTACCACAGTGGCACAGGCACCCGTACCACAGGCAAGGGTAATTCCTGCACCCCTTTCCCATACCCTCATTTTCAGGTAATCGGGGCGTACTACTTCAATAAATTCTGTATTAGTTTTTTGAGGGAAAACTGCGTGGGTTTCAAATAGAGGACCAATTTTTTCCAAATCTATATCCGCCACACTATCCACAAATACTAAACAGTGAGGATTTCCCATACTCACACAGGAAACCTCATACTCCTTATCCGCTACGGTTAAAGATTCCCTGACCACCTTTTCTCCCCCTTGGTTTAAGGTAGTGGGAATTTTGGCAGGGGTTAACTCAGGTTCTCCCATATCCACCCGAATCATGCCCTCACCCTTGATGGTAGGGGTAATAGTACCTGCTAAAGTGTGGATAGGATATTGTTTCCCTACTTCCTCTTTTCCTTCTAATTCCGTGACAAATTGGGCAAAACAACGAATCCCATTGCCACACATCTCGGGTTCTGAACCATCAGAATTAAAGATTCTCATGGTATATTGACAATTATTCTGGGGCGGTAAAACGAAAATTACTCCATCAGCACCGATGCCGAAGTGGCGATCGCACATTTTCACTGCTTCTGCGGGGGTAACGAGGGGTTGATCAGATTGACGGTTATCGATCAAAATAAAGTCATTACCTAATCCGTGATATTTGCTAAACTGCATAATTATTTTTTCGCTCAAGTAGATAAAAAAAGATGCCTACATTTAATACTGGTCTTCCTAGTGTACGTCAAATCCAAGCCTTTATAAAGGATAAAAAAAATGTCCAAGTGGGATTAATCACCAGTCAAAGTACCGAGGGACAAATTCTTTGGCAAGATGAAAATTGTATCTGCATCCTTGAAGAAGGTCGAGAAAAAACTTTGATTTGGTTAAGTGCGATCGCCTATATTAAGGCAGCCTAGTAAAATAACTCTATGGCATTTATTATTACCTATAGTTACACCGATTCAATCATTGATCAAGTTCCCGATTCTTTTATTTGGGGTTTAGAAGTAGATAAAAATTATCAAGATATTGATAGTCGATTAGCTTTCAATCAACTAATAAATCACTGTCAAAATGATCCACCCAATTATATATTAATTCGTAGTTTACATGAATTAGGTGATAGTTTTGCTCACATTCTAAAGGCGATCGCTCTTATAGAATCATTAAACGTAGAAATAATTGCCATCGAACAACCCTACAACTCCACCCACTTTAAAACCCTTAATATAGAAAAAAAACATCAAATCTGGCAACAAATAGAAAAAACAATTTACCAAAGAAAATTACAAAAAGGTCATGGCAAAAATCGCCTCCAAACCCTTCCCCCCCCCGGTAGAAGTCCCTACGGCTATCAAAAAGGAAAAGAAGGATATATCATCAACCGTAGCACCGCCCCCATTGTCAAAGATTTTTTTGACTACTATCTTAAATATGCTTCCCTTAGAGATAGTGTTAGATACTTAAAAGAAAAATATAACAAAAAAATATCCCATTCCACCGCCCTAAAATGGTTAAAAAACCCCGTTTATAGAGGAGATTTAGCCTACAAAAATAACTACATTGTTTCCGATACCCACACCCCCATTATTTCTAGAGAAGAAGCCTCCCAAATTGATCGTTTACTCAAAAGCCATCGCCGTATTTCCCCTCGTAGTGCTAGTTCTCCCCATTGTCTTTCAGGTTTAGTTAAATGTAAAATATGTAACTCTCCCTGTAAAATAACATCAGTTACCCAGAAAAGAAAAAACACCAAATATTTATATCTTACCCCCATCAATTGTTCTCAAAATAAATCCTGTTCCTCTTGGAATTATCAAAATATTTTAGAAAAAACAATCAACATAATTTGTGCTGATTTACCCATAATTGTTAATAATATTAATAGTCCAGATATAAAAATTATTTCTGAACAAATTAACAACTTAATCAACGAAAAACAGACAATAATTGATAGTTTACCCTGCCTAATAGCAGAGAATATTTTAGACTTAGAAACTGCCCAAATTAGAAAACTAAAACTCGAAACAGAAATCTCTCATTTGAAAGATCAAATTAATAGTTTACCTCCAAATAATCTCAAAGAAATGACTGATAATTTATCATTACAACAGTTTTGGTATGACCTTTCCGAGCCAGAAAAAAGATTTTATCTACGAGAATTTATCACACAAATCTATGTCATTCCCCATTTAGAAAATAGGAAAAATTATGACATAGAACTAGACTTTATATTTCGTCCAAAAAATCAACTATAGTTGACTTAATAATAAAAAATAAAAGACCAAAATTAGGCGACTCCAAAACCAGTATATTCTCTAACAAAAGCAGGTTTTAAACCTAAAATAATATCCTCTCTTTTTACTCCCTCTTGCAATAAAAATTCTGCTACTGAAATATCAGTATTATTTTCTTGAATCCATATTTTTTCCTCTCTTATTTCTAGGTGTAATAACACCGAGTAAATTCTTTTTTGTCCATGCCAACCTAAGTTTACTAATAAATATCTGTTACACTTTTCATCAAAAATAGTTTCAGATTCTATATTTTCTCCTAGGGGAGTTATCTTAGCCTGTTGATTTAAAAAATCACAAATGATTTGACGATATTTTGTTAATTTATCCATTGACGAATAAACCCCTCAATAGGATCATAGACTATTAATTTTAAATTATAACGATTTACGATAGCTTGGGGTAAATCCCTTTTAAAAAAAGAATCATAAGCATAAACAGGGACAGCTAAAAACAGTATTCTTTCAGGTTCTATATGTTCTAAAACAAAATGATAATTGAGAAACTGTCCCAAAGCCCCATGAAAATCAGATATGGCCGAATCATTCAAAAAACTTTTAATTTCTACCGCTATTTTTTTATCTTCTTTTTCAGCTCCTAACATTTTTTCCGCTCCCAAATCTACTTGAACTTGGTCATATTGTCCAAACTTTAAGAGTAATGGATCATGGGTAATTTTCCAATTGTCTTTAATTAAAGCTATTTTAACTATATCGTGAAATTTATCTTTGGCAGCCATTGTAAGACATCTAAAATTATTTTGGACTCTGATTACTTTTTCAACAACCTTAACTGTTTTTTTCAGCTTCAATAGAACACCAATTTTCCTTGCTATGATAACCCGTAACACTCCAATCATTATCAATAAGTATTTGTTTAATATCATCAGCCTGAGTAACCAAAATACCACTCAAAATAACCCATCCTTGGGGTTTTATGATATTACCCATATCAGGAATCATGGTTTTAATAATTTCTGCCAAAATATTACAAACAATACCATCAAATTTTGTTTCACTTACAGCCTTCAGTTGATCAATACTGCCTTGGTAAACATCAATGCCATCGATATTGTTGAAGACCATATTTTCCTTTGTTGCCCTCACCGCAAGGGGATCAATATCTGAGGCGATAATCTTTTCTACCCCTAATAAACGGGCAGTAAGAGATAATATGCCCGTACCACAACCAATATCTGCAATGGTCAATAATTGATTATTTTGTTCTAATTTTCTTTCCAAAGACTCCATACATAATTGGGTGGTGGGGTGAACCCCTGTGCCAAAAGCAGATCCGGGATCTAAACGAATTACGTGGCGATCGCACTCAGGGGGTACATCAATCCAAGCAGGATATACCACCATTTTTTGACCGATTTCCATGGGTTGCCAATGTTCTTTCCAGCTACTACTCCAATCCTGATCATCAATTAATTGATAAGAAAAATCAAACTCCTGACCATCAAAATCCTCGGCAATGGCAGAAGCCAACACTTCTAACTCCCCTTCCTCAATATCTAATTGAGGAACATATCCTTTCACATACCAAACACCATCATCCTGAATTAAAGCCGCACCCTTACAGCCAAACTCCTGAAGATGCCAAAAAATAGTATCCTCCAACTCTGGTACATTTTTAACTCTTATTTCCCACCAAGAAGCACTCATAAAATTATTAATAGTCTATACTTGACTCACACTTTCCACGCCTAGTGTAACCAAAAAAGATCCTGAAAATCCTTTTTTTCCATAATTTAGGTGGCAGTTATAAAATAGATGATGTTAAAATGTTTACGAAACTTAATATTTTGTATTAAGTCAAACAACTATCAAAGGAGCTTATCATTATGACAAAGACCGAACCCACCACCACCCCCAACGTAGAAGATCCTAAATTTGGCTTTAATACCTACGCCGAAAAATTGAACGGTAGAGCCGCTATGATTGGATTTTTAATCACCCTCGGCATTGAATATGCCACTGGTCAAGGTTTATTATCTTGGCTTGGTTTAGTGTAAATCGATGATAATGAAAACAAGAATTAAGGGGATTTTTCCCCTTATTTTTGTGAGACTTTTTTCTGGGTTTTCTTATAGTCTGAACAAAGATGAACCAGTTGACACATATCACACTGGGGCTTTCTAGCGTTACATACAGCCCTACCGTGGTAAATAATACTAATAGAAAAGTTTTCCCATTCTGGTTGGGGTAATAATTTCATTAAATCCTTTTCAATTTGTACGGGTTGACTATTCTTGGTTAATCCTAGGCGGTTACTCAGTCTTTTTACATGGGTATCCACCGTTACCCCTTCAATGATCCCAAAAGCATGGGCAAGAACTACATTAGCGGTTTTTCTGGCTACCCCCGGCAGAGTTAATAATTCTTTCATAGTTTGGGGTACTTCCCCGTTAAATTCCTGCACTATTTTGAGACAGGCACCCTGAATATTTTTGGCTTTATTACGGAAAAAACCCGTAGAACGAATCAGGGTTTCCACCTCCTCCCTGTGGGCATAGGCAAGGCTAGGGGCATCGGGAAATCGAGCAAAAAGATTTGGAGTAACTTTATTTACCCTTTCATCGGTACATTGGGCAGAAAGAATAGTAGCCACCAAAAGTTGCACGGGGGTTTGATAATCAAGGCTACAGGTAGCATCAGGATAAAGGGTTTTGAGGATGGATAGTATTTCTTGGGCTTTTCTTTTTTTGGTCAGTCTCATGGTGGGATGTTGACACTCCTCGGCGTGAACGCACGAGGATTCTTGGTTCACTGATTCATCTTACCCTGGCAGGTGTTGCCACCAACCAAGATAGAGGATAAATCTCCCCAAGCGTTTAAGTCCAATAAATCAGACTTGCTTCCGATGTGCCCCATCGTAGCTTTTCTTAAAATATTTAATGATGCTTGTGTATCACGGTCTTCAATGTATCCACAACTACAAACATGAGTTCTGGTTGAAAGACTTTTCTTGATTCGTTTTCCACATTGAAAACAATCTTGAGATGTGTAGGCTGGATTTACCGCAATGGTTAATTTTCCATACTTCACCCCAAAATATTCCAACCATTTACGGAATTGACTCCAACCAGCATCATTAATACTTTTTGATAACTTACTATTTCTAACTAGATTTTTCACCTTTAAATCTTCATAGGCGATCAAGTCGTTTGACTGAATTAGACGCAGTGCGGTTACTTTGCCGAACTCTTCACGTTGCCTACTTACCTTTAAATGTGCTTTGCTGTATCGCTGTCTAGCTTTAATATAGTTGTTACTAACTGGTTTTCCCTTCTTCAATTTCCTCGACTTGCGATGATTGAGTCTATTTAATCTGGCTTCTGAGTAACGATAAAAACGAGGATTCTCCACAAAATTTCCATCACTATCAGCGTAGAAATATTTTAAACCAACATCTATACCCACCATCTTTTTGGTTTGGGGTAGAATCGGAGTTATATCCCTCACATCTAACTTCAAGCAAAACTGGCAAAAGTAACCATCTGCTCGTTTAACAAGTCGTACTCTTTGTATTTGAAACTCTTGGAAATAATATAAATCCCTTGAGCCAATTAACTTGAGAGTACCGATGTTATTACCATCAGTGAAAGTGATTCGTTTATGATCTCGATCTAGTTTCCAACCAGATTGTTTATACTCAATACTACGAGTGCGTTTAGAAAATTTAGGGTATCCTTTTTTTCCCTTAACTTGCTTTTTGCAATTATCATAAAACTTAGATATAGCACTCCAAGCCCTTTCTCCTGCCTGTTGACAAGCAGTGGAGTTAAGACACTTAACAAAAGGAAATTCTTTTCTTAAAGTAGTGGTATATCGATAAACTTCGGCTTTGCCTACGTTTTTAGAGTTCATCCAGAGACTAACACATTTATTGCGTACGAATTGGACTGTACGAATGCCCTCATCGATAGCTTTAAATTGCTGAGTTTTTCCTCTTAATTTGTACTCTAAAATAAACATTTTACGCTAGTGAGCCGAGAATAATAAATATAATAGCATAAAAAAGTCGCCCTAATAGGGCGAGGCTTTAAACCCATTTTTTAAGGTAAACAAAAGTTATTTTTATTTTGCACAAAAAAGGGACTCAACAATATGTTAAGCCCCTCTAAATTTTTATGAACTGTGAGAATGTCTAAGAATTAGACGATGGCAGCCATTTTGATGTCACTGCTGTTGAGGATTTCCTGCAACTCATCGGCTTCGACGGTTTCTTTTTCCACTAACATTTCAGCAAGTTTATCGAGGATAGGACGATTTTGGACGAGTACGTCTTTTGCTCTTTGATAGGCTCTTTCTACCAATTGGCTTACTTCTTCGTCAATGGTGGCAGCGGTGGTGTCGGAGAAGTCACGATCAGAGGCGATGTCTCTACCCATGAAGACGTTTCCGTTCTGACGACCTAATGCTACAGGCCCGAGGCGATCGCTCATACCAAAACGAGTAATCATCTGACGGGCAACCCGAGCGACTTGTTGTAAGTCATTGGATGCACCTGTGGTTACTTCTTCTTGACCGAAAATGATTTCTTCGGCAATACGTCCACCAAGAGCCACAGCCATTTGATTTTGTAAGTAGGAGCGAGAATATAACCCTGATTCCATGCGATCTTCACTAGGAGTAAACCAAGTGAGTCCTCCTGCGCGTCCACGGGGGATAATACTAATTTTTTGTACAGGATCATAGTCAGGCATCAAAGCACCTACGAGGGCGTGTCCTGCTTCATGGTATGCCACGAGGGTTTTACGTTTTTCGCTCATGACACGGTTTTTCTTCTCGGGGCCGGCTAAAACACGATCAATGGCATCGTTAACTTCATCCATGGAAATCTCGGTGAGGTTACGACGGGCGGCCAAAATAGCGGCTTCGTTGAGCAGGTTGGAAAGGTCGGCACCTGTAAATCCGGGGGTACGACGGGCGATTTTTTCGAGATCCACGTCTTTGGCAAGGGTTTTACCTTGGGCATGAACTCCCAAAATTTCCGCTCTGCCAGAGAAGTCGGGGCGATCGACCACTACTTGACGGTCAAAACGTCCGGGACGTAATAAAGCAGAATCAAGTACATCAGGGCGGTTGGTGGCAGCGACGATGATAATGCCAGTGTTGCCTTCAAAACCATCCATTTCGGTGAGAAGTTGGTTCAGGGTTTGTTCCCTTTCATCATTACCACCACCTAAACCAGCTCCTCTTTGACGACCGACTGCGTCAATCTCATCGATGAATACGATACAAGGAGCGCTTTGTTTGGCCTGTTCAAACAAATCACGAACCCGAGAAGCACCAACCCCGACGAACATCTCTACGAACTCAGAACCAGAGATGCTGAAGAAAGGAACTCCTGCTTCCCCTGCCACTGCTTTGGCAAGGAGGGTTTTACCTGTCCCGGGAGGCCCTACCAAAAGAACTCCTTTAGGAATTTTGGCACCGATGGCAGTAAATCTTTCACCGTTTTTGAGGAAATCCACTACTTCGGTAAGTTCTAGTTTAGCTTGTTCAATCCCCGCCACGTCAGCGAAGGTGACTTGGGTTTGGGGTTCCATTTGTACTCTGGCTTTGGATTTACCAAAGTTCATTGCCTGAGAACCTGGCCCACTGGAGGCACGGCGAAGAAGGAAAAATAAACCCACGAGGAGTAATACGGGGAAGAAGAGACTGCTGATTGCTCTGAACCAGAAACTGTCATCGCTTTGGGGGACAACGGAAATGTCTACTTGGTTGTCAGATAAAATATCCACCAATTGGGGATCGTTGGGGAGGTTGACTAAGAAGCGTTGTCCATCTCTTGCCGTGGCGATCGCCTGACTACGATCTGCACTTAATTGTACTCTTTCAACTCGGTTGGTTTGTACTTCATCAATAAATTGGCTATACTTCCAGCTTGATTGTTGTTCTTGAGGACGATCTAAAAAAGCTGTGGCTAAAGCAACGACGACCACTGCCAATATGGCATATAGTCCGACGTTACGCCATTTTTTATTATCTTTACTCACTTATGGATAGCCTCCTGTAAATATATATAGTTATTTTATCAATCGGTCTTGATAATGAATGAGAGCTTTTAGCTACTTTTTTTATTTGTTATTTCTATGTTAACTTATGTTACGAATTTTTAACGTTTTTCTGAGAAAGTTGGCTGTTACCTCTATTGTTAGATCATAGCATTTTCTTTCAAGCCTATATTTATCGAATATCATAGGCTTATTTTGCTGGGAAATGTCACCTTAAGGAAGTAATCGTTTATCCATAATCCATAAATCGGCAGTGGGAAAAACCGTACCAAACCTCAGTTCGGGATAAAGATGTGAAGAATTAACAATTGACAATGGACAATTGACAATTATTTTATTGCCCATTGCCTATTCCCTATTGCCTGCCTTAACTAGAAAATGTTATCCCGAACTCAAGTTATTTAATTTGATTTTGTAATCCACAATAAGCCGCATAGGCAATAGCGATCGCATCCACACTATCATCAATGGGCAAAGCATCCAACTCAAAAATACCTTGCAGAGCCTGTGCCACTTCCTCCTTTGTCGCCTTACCATGAACTAAATGAGCTTTCCAACTAGACTGATGTAGAAATATGGGATCAATTTCTGCCTCTCGGTAACAAATGAGATGAATTACTCCCAAAGCCTGTAAAACTCCCCCCGCCGCCTTAATCTGACGACTAAAAAAAGGCATTTCAATGGCAACACGTTGAGGTTTAAATTCCTTAAATAATTCCGTAAAATCCTCCTCAATCTCCCTTAACCGATGTCCTGTCGAATATTTTTTATCAGTTTCCGTAATGCCATAATCAATTAAACGAGGGCTAATCATATCATCCCCCTCCAACACCGCCCAACCAATAATTGCCAAACCCGGATCAATTCCTAACCAAATCATAATTTTTTGTAGTAAATTTCTTTTGTAGATCCATCGAAATCAGTTATTTTATATCCCCTCAAGGTGATTTTCAAGGATTTTTCAAGGGTCAAATATATGCTAAAATAGCATTAATTTCGTGACTCAAAATTATATGACCTCCATCCAAGAACGCATTGTACCAACCAATCTAACCAATGAAATGTCAAACTCTTACCTAGAGTACGCCATGAGCGTTATTGTAGGTCGAGCTTTGCCCGATGCAAGAGATGGTTTAAAACCAGTTCACCGTCGTATTTTATACGCTATGTATGAACTAGGACTGACCCCAGAACGACCTTTTCGTAAATGTGCAAGGGTTGTCGGGGAAGTTTTGGGTAAATACCACCCCCACGGTGACACGGCGGTATATGATGCCCTAGTGAGGATGGCACAGGATTTTTCCATGCGAGATCCCTTGATCAACGGTCATGGTAACTTTGGTAGTGTGGACAATGATCCTCCTGCGGCGATGCGTTACACAGAATGTCGTCTGCAATCATTGGCTACCAACGGACTGTTAAGGGATATTGAGGCCGAAACCGTTGACTTTATAGATAACTTTGATGGTTCACAACAAGAACCCGTGGTATTACCTGCCAGAGTACCCCAATTACTTTTAAATGGAGCCACGGGAATCGCTGTCGGTATGGCAACCAATATTCCTCCCCACAACCTCGGAGAATTGATCGATGGTACCATCGCCATGATTCATAATCCCGAAATTACCGACATTGAATTGATGCAGTATATTCCCGGTCCTGATTTTCCCACAGGGGCGCAAATTTTGGGCAGACAGGGTATCAAAGAAGCCTACACCACAGGTCGGGGTTCGGTTACTATGCGCGGAGTTGCTAGTATCGAAACCATTTCCCAGCGAGGCAGACAGGATAAAGAAGCAATTATCGTTACAGAATTACCTTATCAGACTAATAAAGCCTCTTTGATCGAAAAAATTGCCGAATTAGTCAACGATAAAAAAATTGATGGTATCTCAGATATTCGGGATGAGAGCGATCGCAACGGGATGCGCATAGTTATAGAATTAAAAAGAGATGCTTACGCTAGGGTAGTCTTAAACAATCTCTACAAACAAACCACCATCCAAAGCAATTTTGGTTGTAATATGTTGGCATTGGTAGGTAACGAACCGCAACTTTTAACCCTCAGAAAATTCCTCCAAGTATTTCTCAATTTTCGGGTAGAAGCCATTACCCGTCGCACCCAATACCGCTTACGTAAAGCCGAAGAAAGAGATCATATCTTACAAGGATTACTAATTGCCCTAGGCAACCTAGACGCAGTTATCCGCCTCATCAGAGGTGCCGCCGATACCGCTTCGGCAAAACAAGAATTAGTGGATGATTTATCTCTCTCCGAGTTCCAAGCCGATGCCATTTTGCAAATGCAACTAAGAAGACTCACCGCCTTAGAAGCAGAAAAAATCGAAGCCGAACACCAGGACTTATTAACCCAAATCACAGATTTAAGAGATATTCTCGAGCGCAGAGAAAGAATCGATGCCATCATCGAAGAAGAATTAACCGAAATTAAAAATATCCATGCTACCCCCCGCCGTACCGAAATTATCCAAGGGGATGGAGATTTAGTCGATATTGATTTAATTGCCAATGAACAGGTCGCCATTATCTTAACCGAACAAGGTTATTTAAAGAAAATGCTTGTCAGTACCTTTGAAGCTCAAAATAGAGCCACCAGAGGCAAGGCAGGGGCAAAAATCAAAGATGATGATGAAGTACAACACTTTTTAACAGGGTGTGAACATGACACCATTCTTTTCTTTAGTGATCGAGGAGTTGTATATGCCCTCAATGCTTATCAGATTCCCTCTAGTTCTCGTAATGCAAGGGGAATGCCCATCATTCAAATGTTGCCCATCTCCTCGGAGGAAAAAATCACCTCTATCCTCGCAGTGAGTGAATTTACCGATCACGAATATTTGGTGATGTTAACTCGAAATGGTTTTATCAAAAAAACTGCCCTTTCTGCCTTCGGTAATATCCGTAGTAATGGTTTAATTGCCATCTCTTTAGCTGAGGGTGACGAGTTGCGCTGGGTGCGTCTTGCCACCGCTGATGATAGTATTTTGATTGGTTCTCGTCGAGGTATGGCGATTCATTTCCACGCTGATAATGATCAATTGCGTCCTCTCAGTCGTACGGCTAAAGGGGTTAAATCCATGAAGCTACGCAAAGGAGATCAATTAATTAGTATGGACATCATTCCTTCTCAGGTGGTGGCAACCATTGGGGAAGCCGATGAAAATGAGCTTGATAATGATGTGGATGAGGAATTAACTAATGATACTGCTAAGGATGCTCCTTGGGCTTTGGCAGTGACTACTAGCGGTTATGGTAAAAGAGTTCCTGTGTCTCAGTTTAGGTTACAAAGAAGGGCTGGATTAGGATTAAAGGCAATTCGTTTCCGTAAGTCTAATGAGGAATTGGCGGCGTTGCACATTGTCAACCCTGATGATGAGTTTATGATCATCACGGCTAGGGGAATTATTATTCGTTGTGATGTCAATGCTGTTTCGCTCCAATCCCGTAATGCCAGTGGGGTAAGGGTACAGAAGTTGGATGATGATGATGCGATCGCAGCGGTGGCTCTTGTACCTCCTTCTAGTGAGGAAACCAGCGAGGAAGCCATGGAAAATGAAGAATCAACCATGGAAAGTTGATCTAGCCTCCAAAGTCCTTCAATTCTACGCAGGGGTGGGTTTTTTCTGGTTAATTAGAAAATACTTACCCCATTCTCATAATCAAAAACTTGCTTAAATACCGTTATCAATTTTTTTTGACCTCATCTATTGGCACATCGGGAACAAAATCCACTAAGCGAGTGACAGATTTATCCCGAATACCACAGGGAATAATTTGCTCAAAGCCCGACAAATTACAACAAACATTCAAGGCTAAACCGTGCATTGTAATCCATCTCTTTGCCTTAATGCCCATGGCACTGATTTTGGCATCACCCACCCAGACTCCTGTTAAACCTTCTATTCTTTGGGCTTTTATGCCATAAATTGCCAATAGTTGAATTACCACCTCCTCCAATTGTCGTAGATACCAATGTAAATCCTGCTGATGATGACGTAAATTTACAATGGGATACATAACAATCTGTCCCAGACAATGATATGTTACTTCTCCACCCCTTTCTGTACGGAATAGTTGACCAGAAAACTTATTTAGGTCAAATTTGAGGTTGTCAACTGTTGAACCTGTGCCAAGGGTATAAACGGGGGGATGTTCTAATAATAATAAAATATCTTCTAGGTCGGGATTTTCTAATCTTTGTTGTACTAATTTTTTTTGATAATCCCATGCTTGTTCGTAGGGTATGATACCTAAATTTTCGACTAATATTTTTTTTTCCGTCATTATGGGCAATTAATCAATGTTATTTTTCTTAAGACTATTTACCAATTTAGAAGCCACGAAAACCGCTTCCCAAAGAAGATGGGGATAATCTTCCAATTGATTTTGGGGAGAAATGATTTCCAATTCGTGGAGAATTTCGGCGAGTATTTTTCGGGCTTTACTACCAAAGGCGATACCATTAATTTTGTCACTTAGCCCCATTTCTCTTATTTTAAGGGCTGTATGTTCATTGGTTCCCCCTGCTAGTTGAAAATAGTCTGTAAAGCCTTGCTCCATCATGGTTTGAGCATATTTAATGGTTAAATGAGTTGTGCCTTTGCCAATGTCTCCACTCATGGGGCGCCCATCGGTTTGCCAAATGAGGGGAATGGGTAACGGTTTGATATGGTTTTCTATCTGGCGCAAGTAATCGGTGACAGTGGGGGTGTAGGGGCAACTGATGGCAATTAGTTGTAGTCGGCATAGGTGGGGTTTTACGGATTGCCATAATGTTTGAAAATGTTGAAAATGTCCTGCTTGGGTATGAATTTCTAGGGCGTTGATGGGTAATTTGGTAAGCCAGTTTAATACTTCATCAATGCTAATTACGTGGGATTGGGTATCGATGAAACCATAGGGGCAAATGGGGATACACCGCCCACATCCATAGCAGAGTTTTTCTTTGACTCCCTCGGTGGGGTGTTCAAATTTAATCGCATCCGCTGGGCAAATATTCTCACAGGGGCGATCGCACTCAGGGGGGCATTTGCTAGGATTAAAGTAGGCTTTACGAAAATGGGGATCTTCCCCATCGTTCACACTTACCATTAAAAGAGGATTACTAGGATTATAACCAAGGGCGATCGCCTTTTGTCGAAAATTTTTCGCTACCCCAATCCCCACCAAAGCAGAATTAATCACCGCCCTATCCGCAGCCACATCAATACAATCCACCCCTGCGAGGGTATAAGCCAAAGCTAGATTACGAATAGAAGGTAAATGTTGATAACTAGCACCACAAATCAACTTAAACCAACTACCCGACTCCAAAGACAACAACGCCGAATCTTGTAATAACAATATTATTGATTCCCAAAAATTTAACTCAGAAAATATCCTTAAATAATTATCAATTATCCATTCTCAATTATCAATTAATACCTATGTTTTCGCCTCCGCCATTTCAATCACCCTATTTTGTAAATCTTTCACCAAAAAATTAAGGGGGTTTTCACTACGAATCTTATACTTCAAACGGCGAGATTGTATCCTCAATAATAAATCATCCAAACACTCATGATCAAAACAAACATGACGCTGAGAATTTTTATAACCCAAACTCGCACCACCAATGACATGTAACTGAGTATTTTTCCTGAGTTGATACCATAACCCAGTATTTTCTTGCATAACTGGAGAATTACCCCTACTACCAGTATAGATAGGATCTAGCATGGCAGACCCCAAACTTTGATCATAATTATAGTAATAATGCAAAGGCACATCCGCCACAGGTAAATTTAACAAACCCTCGTAAAACTCTTGAGCAATAATTAAATCAGATACCATGATAGTATGCACTTTAGGGGCGCTGGTTAAAAACATCCACATAGCCCCACCATAAGCCACCAAAAGCATTACCATAATTCCCTGAGTCGAGAATAAACCATCTGTGATACCGGGTAAAAATGCCCCCAAAATATTTACCATAGTTAGACTGCTGTTTATCATATAATTTCAGTGTTAAACCTTATATTATATTGTGGGATATTTTGTGGCTATTTAGCAATCATCAACTAATCCAAACTAATCCATTAGTAATGGTCAAAATTATTTATTATTTACTTTTTCATTGAAATTTCATCTATGAATCAGACTGATTTTCCCGAAGCCAATCACCCTTTAATATATCCTCTCTTGCAAATAGATGATTTCACTCTCTTAGAATTATTACAAACCCATCCAGATAAGGGAAAATATCTAGTTTCTTTATTTTGTCGTTATGGTGGCAGAATAGATGATTTACTTTCGGGATTTTATGAACCAGAATATATAACTCCCATTTCTTTTAAAGTCTGGCGAGATTTAAGTTACTTTTTCTTTAATTTAGATTTAGATATTGTTAATGAAAAAGATAATAAGTATTGGGAAAATTTAATTGTTGAATATGCTATTGATTGTTTACCAAAAGAAGATATAGAAGAGTTAAATTTGCCAGATATTTCTATTAATTTAAGACATTTCCCTTTACATTTTTATCTTGAGCAATCTATTCAATTATTACCTCCAAAGGAACGATTAATTATTGTGACTAAAGATAAATTTGGATGGCAAGAAGAGCAAATTATTAACTACTTAAAAACCGAAGGAATCAATTTTTTAAAAGAAGACATAGAAGATTTATATCAATATAGCCATAGGCAGCTTTTAAAGTTAATACCCCTTGATATTCGTCTTATCTATCTTGATAAAAGAAATAGTATTATTACCGCTGTCTAACTGTTTTAAAAAATTACCTAGCAATTAAGACAAAAATGGCTATCACTAAAACAAAATAACCGAAACCTTTTTGTAAATATTTAGCATCAATTTTTTTACTTAAAAAAGAACCAAAAACAATTCCTACACTAGCCGCCAAAGTAAATCCAATAGTTAAAAACCAATCAATATTTACTAAGGTTAAATAACCCACAAAAGCACTGGCAGATTTAGTAGCGATAATGAGTAAAGATGTGCCGACGGCTTCTTTCATGGGAATACCACCAACTAACACAAGGGCTGGAATAATTAAAAACCCTCCCCCAACTCCCACAAATCCTGTCAGAATACCCACCACCAAACCTTCTATGATGGTTAAAAGAATTTTTTGGGTTTTATTTTTAAGAACTTTAACTGATGGTGTGGTTTCTTGTTTTTTTTTGCCACTGCTTTTTTTGATCATCAAAATACTAGCCAAAAGCATGACAATTCCAAAGGCTACCAGTTGAATAGTATCGGTAATGAAGGGTAATTCGGTTATTTTTGCGCCGATAAAAGCCCCTACCATAGCAGGAGGAATAAAACTAATGGCTACGGGTAAATTAACGTTACCTTGTCGCCAATGGGGAATGATACCGATAAGACTCACCACGCCCACGATAAAAAGGCTCATGGCGATCGCACTTCGAGGTTCAACCCCCATGACATAGCGGAGAATCGGCACCGCCAAAATAGAGCCACCACCACCGATTAAGCCTAAACTCAGTCCGATGATGATGGCGAGTATTAATCCAAAAGTTAAACGCATTTATATTTAAGGTGTGATGAAATAGTGTTTTGGTGAGGATGGGCGATAGACATCTCCAATAATAGGCATTTTAAAGGCTAAAGCCTTTACTACAAGCCAACGAAAAGTAGTTGAGGTAACACATCAAGCCACCATGGGAAGATGGGCTTCTTGCCATGCGGTAATGCCCCCTTTTAGCTCTGTAATCATGGTCATACCTGCTTCGATCAATTTTTCAGCGGCGGTGTGAGAACGCTTCCCAGAACGGCAATAGAGGACGATATTAGGATACGATGCTAGTTCTTTGGTGGAAAATTCGGAGAGGGGTTTTAGCAATGCCCCAGGGATATGTCCTTGATCATATTCATCCTTTTCGCGCACATCAATTAAAACCACCGAATTATTTTTCATTCTTTGCTCCAACTCTTGGGGGGAGATGAGTTGGTATTGGCTTTGAATAATATTAGCAATAATCATAATTTTTTTTAGGTATGGTTGACAAAAATATTCTTAAACCTTTCCGCACATTTGATTGGCAGGTACTGCTTCCATGATTTTTTGAGGGTTGGGTAAATCAAGGTTATTCATTAGTTTGATAAACTCATCTCTTTTTTTGCCACTAATGCGAGGATTATGGGCTTTTTCTTCGGCGATGGTAGATACCAGATGTCCTCGGTAGTCATGGCCCGGATATACTAAAACATCGTCGGCAAGGGTGAAAAAACGTTTTGTAATGGTGTCGTAGAGCATTCCGGCATCACCGCTTTGGAAGTCCGTACGTCCACAACCACGGATGAAAAGAGCATCCCCCGTCAATAAATGGGTATTATCCACTAGATAGGCAAAATGGCAGTCTGTATGCCCTGGAGAGGCGATCGCCCTTATTTCTACATTGCCCACCATTACCACTTCATTATCGACTAAGTGGCGATCGGCACAATTTACCTGAGCTTTTTCAGGCACTAATCCCTTACAACCAGTCAACTCTCGCATTTTGCCCGTACCCGTAATATGATCCGCATGAACATGGGTTTCCATGCAGTATTTGAGGGTTAAACCCAACTCTTGCACCAATTTTAAATCTCGTTCCACCTGTTCAATCACAGGATCTACCAAAGCCGCCTCCTTCGTATCAGGATCAGCGATGAGATAGGTATAAGTCCATGTATCTTGATCAAATAATTGACGAAATAACATCTTGATACTTTTTGTTTATTAACTATTTTATTATATAACTATTTTACCATTCCGTTATATGTTTACCAAAAATTTTAAAATTGGAGAGTTTAACTGTCCGTGGGTCAAGATGTACCATAATGATAGAAAGAAAAATATTATAAAAAATAAAGACTGTGACCACGACACCCATTAAAACTAGCAATAATTCTATTCAAGTACCCGATAACTTTGGACGCTTTGGAAAATATGGCGGGAAATACGTACCCGAAACTCTCATGCCCGCCCTTAGCGAACTAGAAACCGCCTACAACCAATATAAAAATGATCCCGAATTTAACCAAGAATTAGACCAACTATTAAAAGACTACGTCGGAAGATCAAGCCCTCTCTATTTTGCCGAAAGACTTAGCCAACATTATGCCAAAGCCGATGGCACAGGCCCTCAAATCTACCTCAAAAGAGAAGATCTGAACCATACAGGCGCCCACAAAATCAATAACGCCCTCGGGCAAGTGTTACTCGCCAAACGCATGGGCAAACAAAGAATTATCGCCGAAACAGGGGCAGGACAACATGGAGTAGCCACCGCCACTGTGTGCGCTCGTTTTGGTTTAGAATGCGTCATTTACATGGGCGTAGAAGACATGGAACGCCAAAAATTAAATGTATTCAGAATGCGTCTTTTGGGGGCTACGGTAAAACCTGTCTCCGCAGGTACAGGTACTCTCAAAGATGCCACCTCCGAAGCCATCCGAGACTGGGTAACAAATGTGGAAAACACCCATTATATCCTCGGTTCTGTGGCGGGGCCTCATCCCTACCCTATGATGGTAAGGGATTTCCATGCGGTCATCGGTACAGAAACCCGTGAGCAGTGCATGGAAAAATGGGGCGGTTTACCTGACATTCTCCTCGCCTGTGTGGGCGGTGGTTCTAATGCCATGGGTTTATTTTATGAGTTTGTCAAAGATAGCTCTGTGCGTCTTATTGGTATTGAAGCCGCAGGAAGCGGTGTAAATTCTGGCAAACACGCTGCCACCCTCACTGCAGGGCAACCGGGGGTGTTACACGGCGCCATGAGTTATTTATTGCAAGATCAAGACGGACAAGTTACCGAAGCCCATTCTATCAGTGCAGGGTTGGATTATCCGGGGGTAGGGCCTGAGCATAGTTATTTGAAAGATGAAGGTAGAGCAGAGTATTACAGTGTTACTGACCAGGAGGCGCTCGATGCCTTTCAACTCCTTTGCAAGTTGGAGGGGATTATTCCCGCCCTCGAAACTGCTCACGCTTTCGCTTACCTTGATAAGTTGTGTCCTACCCTAGAAGGTAGTCCCAAAATTGTGATTAATTCCTCTGGGCGGGGTGATAAGGATGTGCAAACTGTCGCCCGACATATTGATGGTATTGATTTATAGTTTTTACCATTACCCCCTCTTTTTCTTGTGAATAAAATCGATGAGGGGGTTGATCATTTTTATTGAAATGAGAAATCCTATCTAACCTCAGTTCGGGATAACAGTTGTCAGTATGGTAGGGGACGTAGCATGCTACGTCCGTACAGGTTGCAGGTTACAGGTTTAAAATACGACCAGCCTTTGTTAGTTCCTTGATGGAACTAAGTATCAGAAAATTAATTAACATTACAGTTTTTGTAAATTTCTTAACCTGATACCTAACACCCGATACCTGGCACCTTTACAAGACTATAAATTTTATCCCGAACTCAGATTATTTTAATTCGGTAACATCTAAGATGAAATGGTGCATTGGGTTAAAATAGTAGGAAAGAAAACCAAAAAGGATCAAAACACATTAAACTATGACCTCAGAGAATCAAAATAAGAAGTTAGAGGCAATGAAAAACTTTGCCGAGCAGTATGCTAAGCGTACAGATACATACTTTTGCTCCGAGCCTTCTGTTACTGCGGTGGTTATTCAAGGCTTGGCACAACATAAAGAGGAGTTGGGGGCGCCCCTTTGCCCTTGTCGTTACTATGAAGATAAAGAGGCAGAGGTGAAAAATACTTTTTGGAATTGTCCCTGTGTACCGATGCGGGAAAGAAAGGAATGTCACTGTATGTTATTTATTACCCCTGATAATGAATTTGCTGGGGAAAAGCAGGAGATTTCTTGGGAAGATTTACAAGGGGTTAAGTAGTTGCTCTGGTATTCTCAAAAAAATTAGAGACGTTTTAATAACGTCTCTGGCTCAATTTTAGTCTTCGTGATCTTCAAAAGGATCGTCCAATTCTGCTGAGGGTGGCCCAAAGGCTGTATAAATCGAAAAACCTGTTAGTGCTAAAAGGGCGATCGCAATTGTAAAAGCAACGACTGTTGCGGTATCCATATATTTTACTGTTATTTTTTATAATATTATCTTTCATTTTGACATTCCATCTTAACTTTTCGCAATATTTTCTCTGGTTCGCTGTTCTATTTTTCTGTATCCAATGGCAAAAAAAACAATCATCTTCGATTTCGATGGCACGATTGCTAATACTTTCACAACCCTTGTTAAGATTGTGAATCAGTTGGCATTGGAGTTTAATTATCCTCTGGTGGATGAGTTGGAGGTAGTCAGACTGAGTAATCTAAGTTCGAGGGATATTATTCAACAATCCCCTGTGGCATTGCATAAACTTCCTTTTTTGATGAAGAGAATTAAGAAGGAGTTAAATTCAAAGATTGGTCATTTGTCAACTTTTGAGGGGATGAAAGATACTTTGGAGAGTTTATACGAGAGGGATTATATTTTGGGGGTAATTACTTCTAATTGGGAGGAAAGTGTGCGGGAGTTTCTTTTTCGCAACGGATTAGAGGATTATTTTCAGTTTGTTTATTCTAGTAATAATCTTTTTGGCAAACATCGTACGATTAATCGGGTGATGCGCAATCATGAGTTGCCAATGGCGGAAACTTTTTATGTGGGGGATGAAACAAGGGATATTGAGTCGGCGAAGAAAAGTAATATTAGGGTAGTTGCGGTTACTTGGGGCTTTAATTCCCCCGAAATTCTGCAACAGTATCAACCTGACTATATTATTAATCATCCCCGAGATTTACTCATGGTAATTGACGGGGATATGATTATGGCTTAATTATTCTTCTGTCATCACTCTAAGACGGATTAGTTTTTCTCCTCCTTCATCGAGTTTGACTTCTATTACTTCGCTGGTTAGTCTTTCTAAACAGGTAAGGAGCGATCGCAAATTAGGACTACTCGATCCTGTTTCCACATAAAGGCGATCGGATATACTACCTACTTTTTTCCAGAGAGTGTACAATTTCGCCACATTTTGCTCCAAATTAGTCGCCTGTTTAACCAAGTCAGCAGTAATGCTGAGACAGTCAAGACGCATGGCTTCATCCAACGCCATTTCTAAGTCCACAGGGGAATCTCTGAGGGTTTCTACTTGAGAAGCAGAGTCAATGTATTTGGCTAAACTCTTGGCGGTGGAGGTCATTTTTTTGACCGTATCAATATCAGGATTTGCCTCTACTTCTTTCTTAATATCGTCGATTTGTTCCTCCGATAGCTTTTCCATCTCCTTAACCAGAGGAGCAAGGTGACGGGGGGGGAGAGAACCATCCACCGCCTTTTCCTTAACGTTATCGGGTAAATAATCCGAATTCATGGCGGTATATTCATCGGTTAATTGCTTTACCTCTCGGCGGGTAATGCGATCGCCACTTTGAGCCGCCTCACTAACCAACTTTTGTACTTCAGGTTCGGCTTTTGCTGTTTCAATAAAAGCCCGTTTACTAAAATTTTGAATGGCATCAGGATCCAAATTTCCCTCTGCCAAAAGAGTATCAGCACTATTTGCCAATTGAATCAGGGCATAGGCTTGGCTTTTACTAATTTCCCTATTTTTAAGCCAATTGAGGAAACCTGCACCCCGATTTTCGCCGCCAAACTTCTCCCTATCCCTTACAGCCCTTAAGATTCTACCACGCCATATATCGGTTTGTAAGTCAAAGCGATCGCACACCTTCCAAACATCATCAACCTTTTGTTGAAAATCATGCTCAGGAATCTCCTCGTCTTCAGGATCGGGCAATTCAAACTCTAAATCCACAGGCATTGTCAATGCTTCGGCTATCTCCGCCGTAGAAGGGGCAACTTCGACCATCTGATAATATTTCCTAACCGTACAATCATAAATTTGGAACTCTAATTAAAATATCATTTTTCCGATGGAAGTTATCAACTATTTTTGTCCTAAATCCTTAATTGTTTTTGCCCCCTAAACTATGTTATAATGTGTAATGCTTATTGTCAGGAAAGGTGGCAGAGTGGTCGATCGCGCTCGACTTGAAATCGAGTGACTGGCAACAGTCCGTGGGTTCAAATCCCACCCTTTCCGTACCTGTTAACTATAAACATCGCTGAAGGAAAATTAACTGCAGGTCTACATTAACTTCAGCCCAGAAAAATAATCTGTTATGGCACTAATTCAATGGTATCCCGGACACATTAGTAAAGCAGAAAGACAACTCAAAGAACAATTAAAACGTGTTGATGTTGTCCTCGAAGTGCGAGATGCCCGTATTCCCCTTGCCTCCCATCATCCCCAACTTAAAGATTGGATTGGCGATAAACCTCGCATTTTAATCCTAAATCGAGAGGACATGATTACTAACACCCTCAAACAAGAATGGCAGGAATGGTTCAAAAATGAAGGAGAAAATCCTTTTTTTACTAACGCCAAAGACGGTAAAGGAGTCAAAGCCATCAACAAAGCATCTCAAGGCTGTGGTGTAGAAGTCAACAAAAAACGTCAAAGCAGAGGAATGTTACCCCGCCCAGTTCGAGCGGTGGTGATTGGTTTTCCCAACGTTGGTAAATCAGCCCTGATTAATCGCCTTCTTAATCGTAAAATTGTCGCTAGTGCCAGAAAGGCAGGAGTAACAAGACAGCTACAATGGGTCAGAATTTCTAAAGACATAGAATTATTAGATGCCCCCGGAATTATTCCCTTAAAACTTGAAAACCAAGATGATGCGCTTAAATTAGCCATCTGTGAGGATATTGGAGAAGCCGCCTATGAAAATCAAGAGGTAGCCCAAAAGTTTGTCGATTTATTAGTTAATCTCGGTACAGAATATGTATTAAAAGAACGCTATGGTTTAGATCCTTTAGATTTAACAGGGGAGGAATTTATTTTTAAACTAGCACAAACTAAATATCAAAATGATCAAGAAAGGGTAGCTCGTCAAATTTTACAGGATTTCCGCAAGGGTTATCTGGGTAAAGTATCCCTTGAATATCCACCTATTGAGGCAAAGTAATCCAAACTTTTTCAGGGGGTTGTGTTGTAAAATCAGTGGGGGCAAAAACTTTAATTTTTGTCTTGGTATTATCTTCTCGATCAATCCATGTGGTTAAACGACAAATTTGATGATGAGCTCTTGTATGATCTTGAATGGGAAAAAACCATCTAGCGAGTTGCGGTTGTTCTATTATTTCAATGGAATCAAACAAAAAGTTATTATCTCCAGCAAAAGGTAAACCATAGCGAGATTTTTCTAACTCACCATTTAAACCTTTGATAATCTTTGTTTCTATATCCGAATTCCCTTTAATACCCACGATAAATTCGTGATTGATTAACACTTCCCTTCGCACAGGAGAAATCCAGTATTTGTTACCGTAGGTTTTTTTAGCTAATTCTTTTCCTGAATTACCGACAGGATAATTATGGAGTTGTTGGGATAAAACTATTTTGTCTGATTTTCCCGAAAGAAGGGCGATCGCAACTTTTAAACTAGGTAAATCTTGACAGTTATTGGAAATAGGTTTATTTATATCATCTCTTAATTCAATACCAGCGAGATTGAGTAAAATTCCGTAAACCGTGGAAGGAGAAGGAATAGGAGTAGTAGAACGGTAAGAACCCGATTGAAATGGACGAAAACTGGCAAAAGGGGCTTTAAAATAGAGAAAAATCATAAAAATACATTAAAAATAAATAGTAATTAATTGAACAAAAACAGTAGGGTGGGCAATGCCCACCAATCAACTAAAGAAAAGTATCAGCAACAGAATTTAAAAGAGTTTCACAATTATTAAAAAGGTTTACCCCCATATCCGCTAATTTTTTAACTTGGGATTCTTCCATCTCACGGATAATTTCTCCTCCAATCCAAAACTCGTCCGCAGGTAAATCACATTTATCATCATGACGATTAGTTAAACGATGCAACTCTAACCAGTTACCTTCCTCATCAAAGCCATAGGTGTTATATCCTGCCACTAATTTAGGGGTTAAACGGATAACCATTGAACGGGGAGCAAATTCATAGTATGCTCTAGCATGACCCCCTGCAACATTGTTTAACTGTGCGATCGCACTTAATAAAGCTCTTACCCACTCTGGTTTTTCTCCACAATCATGACTGGATAAAGCAAAGGGATATTGAAAAGCAGTATGGGTTACTTCTCTGTGTAACAAAGCCGATGTACTTGCATTATTCCAAAAAGTTTTTTCATTATTTTTAGTTTTAGCATGGAGGGGTGATTGATGAAAAATAGCATCATATTTATAAGGGCTTAAAGCTACTGCCATATTGCAACGAAAAACACTATCCCGTTTTGGAGGAATTGGTTTCATTTTTTTGACATCATCAGTTTTCGCCACCATATAACCGAATAAAAAATCATCAGCATACTTATCTGGATTAGGATATTCCTTAAACTCCACAGCCAGTTGATCTTGATCATGTAATCTCGTACGATTATGGGGTTGATCTAAAGTAATCAAAGTTTCTCTGATAGCATTACGCATAGATTCAGGGCTAATAACAGCGTATTTTTGTCCATCTTTGACTATTTTTTGTAAAATCGTGCGATTTTCCTCTGATTCTCCCCGATAATTACCAGCAGGGGCTGAATAAGTTAAAACCGTAGCGAATAAATTTAACTGTTTTTTAGACATAATTAACCTCAAAATAATTTTTTGTACACCTGACGGTATCGGAGGATAAGAGTTAGTAGTAATGGCTTTAGCCGTTTACTCTACGAACCAATTATTTTTTGTACACCTGATGGTATCGGAGGATAAATGTTAGTAGTAATGGCTTTAGCCGTTTATTCTAAGAACCAATTATTTTTTGTACACCTGACGGTATCAGAGGATAAGAGTTAGTAGTAATGGCTTTAGCCTTTCATTAACAAGCCCTAAAGGGCTTAACTACGAACCTCTGAATCATTTTTTACCTCTTTACTAATGGCAAATTGACTGGAAAGAGCCAGTAAAGTTAAAGCTCTAATTTCATCAGTTTTTTTAAATAAATCCTCTGCAAATTGAGCAAATTCTTCTTTTTTTACAAAGGGATAAAGAGTAGAAACAAAATAATCAATAAAAGCTTGTTTTTCTGTACGGGATCTTACAGCTAAAAAAGCCTCATTAACTATCTTATTTTTTTTATCATTATAATCTTTTTCTAGCTTAGAGTTTCCTTTTATTTTATCCCATTTTAACTCATATTTATTTTCTAATTTACCCATAACATATGATTGACAAACTTGATAAATGATTGAGGCATAATCACGAATTTTAGTATTTTTTTCTGACATTTCAGTTACTCCTTGTGAATTTAAAATTTCTTCATTAAATAAAATACGAGCATCATGGCTAAAGTAATCTTTACCAGTTTCCAACCATTTACGAGGGACTCTACTTAGTAAGTCATCAAAGCCAAACCAAGGGGGCTTTTCCTCATATTTGCTCTCCTGACTATCGGTATAAACGATGGAATTTAAGAGATTTTTTAACCGTTGTTTCCGAAACCAAGGACACCAATATTTATCTTTTATTTGCTTATATTTATCAGTTTGAGTAGTAATAGGTTCAAGGTAGTTAAAACCATAAAATTTAACATTATTACCTACTTTTTCTGTGTGAATAACCTCAACTCCAAGAATAGATTTTTTAGTAGATTGCTCTCCAATATCTCTACTTATTCTATCTTCTAAAATAAAGAAATTTAAGGCACTTTCTTCTGCTAAATCGATAATAGATTCTTTGGGGGAATAACCTAATTTATCATTATTTCTTTGTTTTAATAATTTAGAAAAAGAAAAGCAAAATCTTTCTAAATTAGCTACGTCAGGAATAGCTAGAGCATAACTGCCAAACTCTCTTTTTCCATCTTTATTGATAGTAGTTGGGCGATAAACTTGGAAAACAAAAGGAGCAAAATTTAAGAGAAATTGATAGGCAATATTATCTTTAGTGGGTATATTTTCGGCATTAGAAGCCATTGCACCTAAATAATAATTCCCTGATTGTCCAATGGTTTTATCAGGATTTTGTAATTGTGTCCATTGTTTTACAACATCATTACTATAAGCCCCATAATCTTTATTAGCACGAGAATTAAAGGAATTACGAGTAGCAGGAACACCTCTGATAATACCCCAGTACATATCACGCCATAATTTGATCCAAATACCGTTATTGCCTTCAGCAGATTCATCTAAATAAGGCAAAAAAGCACCTTGAGGAGTCACCACTGAGTAATAATAAAGTTTTTTGATTTTTATTTTACTCTTATCGTCTTTTGCTTCTATTTCCTCTACTCGATCAAAATTTTTAATTTTAGTTTCTGTACTTCTTTCCTCAATAAATGCCCCAAAAGTTAAATCAAATAGGGCTTTTAAACCTTCTAAATTAAATCTGATGGTAACACCAAATTCATCGAGACTATCCAAATCGAGTAAAGCGGATTGATAATATTGTAAAATTTCCTGCTTCTGAATATCTTGCACCATCAACACTAAACCTGCTAAACCTGCTCGATGTTGCGGTGATGGTAATTCAGCTAGTCGATAGGATAATTCAATAATTTCTTTGTCTGTCATTAACCTAAACCCCTTTTTTCGCAATAGTTTTCATGGGATGCAATTTGTAAATATTTCGGTAACTTTGCAGGTCGATGGAAGTCCTCAATGATATATTTACGGGATATGGGTAAAATTAGGCTCTCTGCATCGGGGTTTTTATCTTCCATCAGTTGCAAGTATTCGTTTATATCCTTGTCTAAAATACCGCTAAAGGAATAATCATCGGATTCTCTAAAGGGTTGCGTTGTTGCCCAATAACCGCCCGTGATAAAGTGACTACTACCATCACTAAACCTTTCTCTTAAAGAATATTCTTGCAACTTATCGGCTAATAATCTCTGACTGACAGGAAGAGGAGAAACAATATCATGGAGAAATTGACGACTAATTTCTAATTCCTCTTTAGTGTAAGGTAATGGTTGAGATGGTTCATAAATCAATATTTCTGAGTGGGCAAATTTACCATGACGATTCGATCGTCCGAACCTTTGTACTAATGCCGAAATGGGTGCTAATTCAGTGATTAACACTTGGGCATCCAAATCTAAAGACATTTCACAGACTTGGGTAGTTACAGCAATAACAGCTTTTTCCGTTTGTTTAAAAGCGTTAACAGTTTCTTCATGGCGTTTTTTTCGATCTTTCAAACGAAACCGACTATGATATGTCAATATGTCAGTCTCCAAAATTTCACCTAATTGAGTTGATATTTCTCTACATCTGTCAACGGTATTAACCACCCAAAGAATCCTTTTTTCCTCTTGATAGGCAATAATCGTTTTTTGTTTTGCTTCATCAAAATTACTCTGACTGATTTGATAACGGGGTAAGGTTTCTGCTTGTTCTAAGTCTTCTAGTTGGCTACGATTATTGGGAGAGGGATAAACTTTTAAACCTGATTTATGTTTATCTAATATTCTGGTTAATTCTTCATGGCGAGATGTTGGTAGAGTGGCAGTCATACACAACACAGGAATATCAAAATGTTGCAAAAAACTAACAAAATTATCGAACATTGATCGAGAAAAACTGTGAATTTCATCAATGATTAGCACAGAATCCGCCAAAATGGGCAATAGACAGATAGCGCCGTAATTATGAGTTAGAAATGACAAAAATTGATCAACAGTAGCTGAAAAAAAGCGTTTTTGCCAAAATCCTAAAGCGTATAACCTTTCCTGTGTTGTAAAGTCTTTACCCTTAGTTGACTCTGTGGGATTTTCTGTCATCCCCCGTAACTCATAATTAGCTGTACCAGTTAATAAACTAGCTTCCGTTTCGGGGGCCCATGATACATAGTCTTTAAATCCTTCTGTTGCTGTGCCTCTGGTGGGATAAAGAAAGATAACTCTACCTATTTTGTAACTATCAGTAACTCCTTTTGCCCAATTATACGCAAATATAGTTTTACCACTACCACAGGCACTTAATAATAGCAGTCGAGAATTGAGATTAATGGCTTCCTTTTGAAAATCTTTTAACTCAAACGATTTACCAGTGTCTTTCTCAATTTGACGGTAACGGGGTTGCAGTATTTTTTCTTCAATTTCTTCCACGGTAATAGGGTAAGTATGTAAAGTTTGGTTAACCCATTTTTCTATGGCTGAGGATGTTTGGGTGCGATAAATACCAGAAGCAACAGAATCACTGGCAATTAATCCCGCCTTGACTGCAAGTAGTAAACTTTGACGCTGGGCATCTTTACTGATTTCGTATTCAAAATCTTCGGCGGTATCTTGAATATCGCTGTAAATATTATCCCAAAAAGCCGAGCCATCTATCCATTTTTGAGGTAGTGTGGGTAAACCCTTCAGATTTGCTAAGGTGGCTATTTTTTCAAGGGTATTAGTGACTTGAGGATGATCTAAATACAAAGGTAATTCTTTGACCATATTCCTCGGCTTCCCAAAAGCATCTATTTTATGTTGTTGTTTAGGGGTTGCTTGTAAATGATGCCCTAACACCGAAGCGGTAATAATTTCTAAGTCTAAATCTAAATTACTTTGTCTGAACCATTCCTTCACATTAGGGCAATGGAGAATAAACGCACTAATCCACTCATGGCGAAAAGTTTGCTTAAATTTTTTCCCTCCTAATACTAGCTGTATAAATTCTGGGTTAGCTTTACCTATGTCATGGAATAAACAAGCAATTCTTAAAAGTAACAAAAATACATTTTTATCTGTTACCTTGAAAAAACGACACCAGTTATTAAGAATACGCCCTCTAAAAATAGCTAAACAGGCGGTTTCGGTATCTTGTAAGTGTTGCTCTAGGGTTAATTCTTTGTTGTTAGATTTGTTTTTAGCTAAGAGTTTTGGCGACATCTTTTTTCCCCTTTTGATAATCTTTTTTGACTCTAATATTGGGATAAAAAACTCCACATCCTAAACGGCGTTTTCCCCCTAATCCGTGAATTTGTAGTTTGATAGAATCTTCTTCTGATAAGTCGGACACTACTACACTAAAACCGACTATGGTATAACTGCGATGGGATTTATTGATTTTCATGGTTAACCTTTTGGGTTCGCCTTTTTTGTTCGCTGGAATCCCTATATTTGCTTGAATTTCTAGCTGTTGTAATTGTCTTTTAGAGGCCTGTAAAAATTCTATTGGTTTGGTATAACCTTTGATGGTGACTAATCTTGCTTTGAGAGAATAACAGGGTTGAATGGTTTGTAATTCAGGGTTACCGAGGGTAATCTTATCACCGTCAATGTTTAATGTTTGCCCTGCTAATGAATAAATAAGGGCGATCGCATTTACGGGTAATCTCAAATATAATCGAGAATAGGGAGTTAGAGTTATTTTGCCTTGATAATCGGGAATACCAGAAATACTATTAATGGCTAATCCTGGCAAACTATGAAGTTCGGGACAAATTCGACACAAAGTGGCATAGAGACGATAGTTATTATCTGCCCACAAAAGATTTCCTTGCACAGGAAATACAAGGTTTATAATTGGTGTCATTTTCACTAAAATAGAAATTGTAATTAAATAGTTTGAAATTTTCCCTTTACCGTTTGATGGCTATGGCTTTAATTTATGGTAGAGGGTTATTTTTTTCAAGATAACACAGTCCACCTTAAATTAAACTAGCTCCATAAAAGAAATCAGACTTAGGATAAAGAAAAGTAAATAAACACCTTACGGTATCTGAGGTTAGGACAAAAATTAATTTTTGTAAATTAAACGAGCTCATGTCCAACACTGAAATATAGTCAGAAGATATAAAACTATTTCGACTATAGAGCATTAAATCTGAGGTTAGAATTCTCATTCTATCTAAATTTATTAAAATCATAATTTTCTCTCCATGAAAGTTAATAATTGTGTTTAATTGTCATTACTTCTTGTTTGATCAACTCCACTAATTCCAAGGGTTCAAGGGCGATCGCACCTGCACCATAACTCAAAATCCAACGTTTGAGATCATTTAAACCAGAAGATTGTAAACTAAGAGTTAGGGAACCGTCTTGATGTTCTTCTATTTCTTGGCTATGATGCCATTTTCTCTCCCGAATAAAAGGGGCAGTTTGAGCATTAAATTTTATTTTGACAAGAAAAGTTTTTCCACCTACTTCATATTGAAATATTTTCTGTAAATATTCCTCTTTATTAAAATTAGGATTAATAGTAAAAGTATCTGCTAAAATATTAATCTCTTTAATACGATCGACCCTAAACCAACGATAATCCTGTCTATTATGACAAAAACCTATCAAATAAGGATTAGTGGCTCTATATATATGAAGAAAATAAGGGTCAACTATTCTTTCCGACTCTTGATCCCTACTGGCGGTATAATAACGCATCCAAATAGAATGTTTAGTGTTAGATGCCTCTAGTAACAATTGCCAAATTTGAGGATCTAAATTAGTTATTTGCGCACCAGAGCGAAAAACAATCCTTTCATCCGCCAGTTGTTGTAAGTCAATCCATGTATTGTCAGGTAATCTTGCTGATAACTGGTGAATGGATGAGCGCAACTCTTCTTCATAAGCCGAACCAGCATAAGCACTGAGCATCCTCGCCCCCAAAGTAAGGGCAAATAGTTCCCCTTTACTCAAGCTCACACTAGGTAATCGCCAATCATCATCGGTGTAATACCATCCTTGTTTTTTAGAATATTCCAAAGGTGCAAAAAATCTATCTCGCAAAAAGTCTAAATCATTGCGTATGGTGCGATCGCACACCTCCAAAGCATTAGCTAAACTGCTGCTAGTTTGCCTTTCTCTGCCCCGAATTAAATTGTCAATTTCCAATAACCGTTCCAAATGACGAGACATAAATTATTTTTTAATCAAACTATATACACCATCATAAAAGAGGTACTAGGAAAAATTTCTTCCTAGTTAAAATTCTTTAGGAAAATTTTTATTATCATCTCAATAACTTAAATTAAAGGTAAATAAAATTGAAAAACTTTGAGGAAGGAAGTCTAGTTTCCTAGTTGGCTTGTTAACTTGGTAGCGATCAAATTTCTATTAAGAAAAACCATGTTAGCCACCGATTTAAATTATTATCAAGAGAAAGAAACAACCCTCAGAGTTTCCGCCCTCCATGCCTTTGCCTATTGTCCTCGTTTATTTTATCTCGAGGAAGTAGAAGAACTTTATACCCAGGATGCCTCCGTATTTGCAGGAAGAAGATTACATGAAGAATTAGAAGAAAAAGAAGAGGGAGAATGGCAAGATTTATACCTAGAAGATGAATATTTAGGATTGAGAGGAAGGGTTGATGCCCTGAAAACTTTTCATGGTGAAATCATACCCTATGAGCATAAACGGGGGAAATGTTATCGTGACAAAGAAAAACAACCTCAACCATGGGAGAGTGATAAATTACAAATACTTGCCTATTGTTGCTTGATAGAAGCTAGTCTCGGGGTTGTAGTCAAAGAAGGACGGATTCTTTATCATGCCGATAATGTTCTAATTCATATCCCCGTGGATGATGACGCAAGGCAGTGGGTAAAAGATACCATTCAACAAGCCAGAGAATTAAGAAAGTCTGTCCATCGCCCTCCCGTTACTAATAATGAGTATTTATGCTCTCGATGTTCCCTTGCCCCTGTATGTTTACCCGAAGAAGCTAGACTCGCCCATAACAAAGAATGGCAACCAATACGTTTATTTCCCCAAGACGACGAACGAGATATTATCCATATTTTAGAACCTGGTACAAGAATTGGTAGAACAGGAGAACAACTAAAAATCACTCGTCGTAATGAACCTGATGAAAAGGTATCCATCCAACAAGTGGGGCAAGTGGTATTACACAGTTTCTCTCAAATTTCTACCCAAGCAGTACACTTTTTGACTTATAAACAAGTTGGTATTCACTTTATCTCGGGGGGAGGAAGATATATCGGGAGCGTGGATACCAGAAATGGCAGTATTCAAAGAAGAATTAATCAGTATCAAGCCTTAACCAAACCTGAGTTTTGCTTGGAATTAGCCAAAAAATTGGTTAATTGTCGGGGAGAAGGGCAACGAAAACTATTGATGAGGGGAAAAAGAAATCTTGTTAGTAAATGTGAAGAATTAGATTATGCCATTACCCAGATGAAAAAAGTATTAAGACAAGTGCCAAAGGTTGACTCTTTATCTTCTTTGTTAGGCATCGAAGGAAATCTCGCGGCTCTATATTTTGGTGCTTTACCCCAAATTATTACTAAAAATGTTCCCTCAGAGTTGCATTTTGCCACCAGAAATCGTCGCCCTCCCAAGGATAGATTTAATGCCTTGCTGAGTTTTGGTTACTCATTATTGATCAAAGATGTGATGAACAGTATTTTTACCATTGGTTTAGAACCTGCCTTCGGATTTTATCATCAACCGAGAACTCAAGCCTCTCCTTTAGCCCTAGACTTGATGGAAATTTTCCGAGTGCCATTGGTAGATATGGTGGTTTTGGCTTCTGTTAATCGTTTGCAGTGGGATATTACCGAAGATTTTGATATTCGAGGAAAACAGGTATGGTTGAGTGATGTGGGCAGAAAAAAGTTTATTGCTTTGTATGAAAAACGGAAAACAGAAACTTGGAAACATCCTATTACTGGTTATTCCCTTACTTATCGCCGTTTATTGGAGTTGGAGGTAAGGCTATTGGAGAAGGAATGGTGTGGAGAGTCGGGTTTATTTGGTCATTTAGTGTTGAGGTAGGATTATGGCGGAAGCAAAAAATTGGTATCTAGTTTGTTATGATATTCGCTGTCAAAAAAGATGGCGTAAGGCTTATAAGTTATTGGAAGGTTATGGGGAAAGAGTCCAATATTCCATGTTTCGCTGTTGGCTTTCTCAACGCATGAGGGAAAAGTTACGATGGCAGTTAGAAAAGGTTTTATCAAAGGATGATGATTTAATTTTGATTCGTCTTTCTCATCAATGTGTGCGAGACATTCCCAAATATAATCGACCAAACACATGGTTATTGGATGAAAATAAATTCAAAATCTTATGAAAACAAGCATCTCAGTTGATCTCCATTGGACTTACTTAAACATCAACTCTCTTTGACTCTTTATATAGGTTTCGGGATTTTGTTTGACTTGACAGGTGCTTGAAAATCTCTGAATGTCTTGTTAAGTATTGTTTCTGGTCTTTTAAATTTTGCCAAAAGTTTGTTAATCTTAGTAAGAGTACTGAAAATTCTGAAGTACCTTGAAAAGTTAAATATCAACTATTGCTGTGTAAAGGTTTCAGAAGTCGCTCTGTTAAACCTCAGATCGCCATTAGGCGTTGATCACATTATCCCCCCCCAAGAGAACTGGGATGGGTTTAATGGACCTGTTAAACCTCAGATCGCCATTAGGCGTTGATCACCTTTGGAAATTAGAAGACGTAAAGAGAAGGAATTAGCCTGTTAAACCTCAGATCGCCATTAGGCGTTGATCACTTCTATCATTTAAGCCCTGACACCGCCGTTCGTAAGATTCTGTTAAACCTCAGATCGCCATTAGGCGTTGATCACCACTGTTTGGTGATGAACTCACTACCCCATCTTCCTGTTAAACCTCAGATCGCCATTAGGCGTTGATCACACTACGATTTTATCTTGATTGATTGCCCACCATCTCTCCTGTTAAACCTCAGATCGCCATTAGGCGTTGATCACGTGATAACGACAACCGAATTAACCAGCGATACCGAGACTGTTAAACCTCAGATCGCCATTAGGCGTTGATCACGGTAGAGCGAAAATAATATTTATGCTCATGTCAGTTGTTTCATGTGATATTTAATTATGGCATTCAAAAAGCTAGGGGTTAACCTAGCTTGATCATGTAGTAGTAAAAAAGTTAAAGGGTCACACTGGGGAAAAGGAAACGGGTCAAGGCTAAAAGTAGAGCGATGATGATACCACCGCCTACGGTACGGGCAATAAACTCAAGATTAGATAACCTTTTATCAATTCCCGTTATTTTTTCATCAACCTTGGCAACATCTACCTTTACCTGATTAAATTCGTTAGATAAATTATCAATTTTGCCATCTAACTTATCCATCTTGGACTCCAAACGAGCCAAAATATCAGCGATACTAACCTCTATGTTTTGATTCATCGTGAAAAAGATGGGGGAGTTTTCCCCTAGCATAACGGATTAAAAAAAGGGAGAGTTTAAAGATGTATCGATTCCTTTTTAAATCTTTTTGATACCTAAAATCTGCAACACCAAAGTTACCATGTCATCAATTCTAATTTTGTCAACGGTAGAATCTTGATTCTTCGTGTAGGAATTGAAGTTATCAAAAACATCTAATTTCCTGATTTTGTAGTGGTTTCAGCAAATTTTGCTCACCGTGGTCTTAGGACTTAGTGACCTCTGGTATAGAGTTTCTCTGAATGCCGGGAGGCGGAATTGAACCGCCGACACGAGGATTTTCAGTCCTCTGCTCTACCAACTGAGCTATCCTGGCGTGGATTTGACACTTATATAATATAACGAATATTTTTAGAGTTGACAAGGGTTTTTCTCATTTTTTTTATTTTGTCTAAAATTATTTTTGATGAGGAGTGCTTGACTAAAAAAATATTGAATGAAAGTTGATTATAATGGTAGTCTTTTAGGGTAGTTTTTTTGTTTTTTCCGTAAGGGTTTTTTGCTTTTCTGACTAAAATAGGATTATGCCCCTTTTGCCCTATTGTCTTGGTAGCTAATTATGACTGATTTTCCTGATAAGACTCCGAATTCTGATAGTGGCTACGATGAAAACTTGGATAATGACTCTAATTCCCCTGCAACTAACATACAATCTCCTCGAGGATTTTATCTTAAATTATTCTTGTATGGCACATTACTATCGGTAGGGGGTGGGTTGAGTTATGGTTGGTATTTTTTCACCCAAAGATTAATTCCTTTAATAGAGGAACCTGTTGGCAATTATTTAGGAAGACCAGTAGAATTAGGTGATATAGAATCAGTCTCTCTCAATGGTATTAGGGTAGGAGAAAGTAAAATTCCTACCACTGACACTGAAAAGGATTATGTCATTGCTGAGGCGGTGGAAGTCAGTTTAAAATCTTTACTTTGGTGGGAAAGAAGTGCCAATGTTGAGGTGACAATTATTAATCCTTTTGTATATTTAGAAAAATCAGAGGATGCCCGTTGGCTAAATCTACAGTTAAATCCTTTACCTAGAAGGGATAATTTTATTTCTTTTGATGTGGATGAGGTGAGGGTGAAAAATGGCTCATTAACGATGAAATCACAATTAAGTGATTTGTCGCCTCTGAATATTAGAGTTAATCAAGGTAGTATTCTCATTGGGGAGGATAATTTAACTTTTATCACGGAGGGGGATGTGATGTCGGGGGGTAATATCTCTTTGACGGCAGTTACTCCCCTAGATAGAAATGATTGGTTATTGGATATTAGGGGCAATAATTTATTGACTGATGATATAACTTATTTTACCCCTCTACCCATTGATGTCGATAGTGGTAGGGTAACGGGGAATGTTAATCTTGAATTTGAAGGGGGAGACTTTGTCAATATCGATGGTAACATCGACGTAGCAGGAATTAATCTAACTATTCCTAATGTGCCTCAACCCCTTACCGATTCCCATGGGGAAATCAATTTTGTGAATAATAACCTTACCTTTGGGGGGGTTAATACTAATTTAGGAGATATTAATGGGGATGTTTTTGGTCGTCTTGAAGATGATTTTTCCAGCCTCAATATTAATATTAAAACAAAACCTGTAGAAGTACAAAGGGCGATCGCCTCTTTAAACTTGCCAGAGATTCCCGTAGAAACCAGAGGAAAAGTCATCGGTGATATTGACATTCAAGGGTTACTCACCCAACCCATTCTCACCGCACATATTAGTGCCACCGAAAATATCCAGTTCGATAGACTATTATTGGCGAATAGTCAAGGAAAAGTTACAATTCTTAACCGTGGAGTTTCCATCGACGAATTTTCCTTTACCCCCACCATCGGCGGAGAAATTAACGGCAACGGATTAGTTGACTTTCGCCAAGAAAATCAATCCTCTTACCAAGTAAATGTTAACACCGAAAACATCAACGCCGAAACACTAGCCACCCTCTATGATATTGAGATAAGCGAAAACCTACCTCCCCTCGGCATCCTTAACGGAGAGTATCAAATATCAGGCATTGCCCAAGAGATAGAAAATAGTCAGATAACAGGTATCATCAACATTGGCATCGGTGAAGGAGAAGCCACCCTATCAAATATTCTCTATAACCGAGAAAACTACCAAGCCGACATAGCATTAACGAATATTCCCCTCAGTCAAATTCGCCTCATAGACTGTCAAGCAGTGGGTTGCGAAAATTCTACCCTACAAGGAAATTTACAATTATTGGGAAATAGTCAAAATATAACTCTTGATACCATCGCCTTACAAGGAAATCTTAACTTTCCCCTCGCCCAAGGTATGGTTAACCTTAACAATACCCAACTCAATCAAGGTAGATGGCAAACCCGACTGGTGGCTGATAGCCTCAACCTCAGTCAATTAAACTTTACTAGCAATACCCCCATCAATAGAGGTAGAATCAACAGCGCCCTAGATATTCAAGGTAGTATTAATGACAATCAAGCAATCCAAGCGAGGGGAGAGATATTTTTACCCCAAGGAGTTGTCACGGTAGAAAGTCTTTTCCTCGATGAGGATAATAATTTTAATACTATCCTTGCCACTAATAGTTTTAATATCAGTGAATTTCAGCAAGAATTGAGAGGAGACACAAGGGGAAGATTATCCATTCAGGGTAACACGAATAATATAACTTTAGGTGCCGTTGCGATCGCAGCTAATCTTGACTTTAATCAGGGTATCAGCTTAATTCAACAACCCCTAAAAACCGCCTTCCGTTGGGATGGAGAAAAGATACTCCTCTCCCAAGCCACCACAGGAGATATTTCCGCCAACGGTATTATCAACTATGACACCCAAAATCAGAGAGTAAGTAACCTTGACTTAAACTTAGTTGCCTCTAACTTTGATATTCAAAACCTCGCTTTACCCAATGAATTAGCCTTAGTGGGTTATGGGGGTAAATTTGACTTTCGAGGAAAATTACAAGGTAATCTTGATAACCCCCAAATAGCAGGTAATCTTCAAGTAGTAAACTTAGAAATTGCTAACTTATCTTTTAATCCCCTAGCGGGAAATTTACAAGCTAACACCACTAACGGTATCCAATTCGATTTGAGAGATACCACAGGGAATAACGATAGATTTGCTCTTAATATCGATAGCGACTTTCAACCTAGAGAAATTGATGTCAGGGTAAAAGAAGGTAGTTTAACAGCCGTCACCAATCAAAGAGATATTCTTGATGTTAATTTTACTAACTTTTCCCTAGCTACCCTCACTCAACCCCTATTAAATACCTTCCCTTCCGAAATTGAATCAGTAGGTGGTAATATTTCTGGGCAACTGGCATTTAACCTTAACAGTTATGACATCAATTCTTCGGAATTAGTGATTAATCATCCTCAAGTAAATCAATTTCGAGGGGATGTATTGACGGCAAAACTATCGAGTCTGGATGGGAAAATTATTGTCGAAGATGGTAAATTAAACCATTTACAGAATGAGTATGATTTTTCAGCGCAGATATTACCCTTCGACGAAAATCCTCAATTGGAAGCAGAAATATCTTTGAGGGAGGGAGATATTCAAAATTTATTAACCAGCGTGGGTATTTTTGAGGTGGAGGATTTATTTGATGGTATTCAACCAAGAGAATATTGTGGTGCAAAAGATTTATATACCACGGAGGATGATATTAGTTGTTTATCTATCAAGGTAAATCCTTCCTTAGCGAGGCTTCCTCTTTCTCCAGAAAGTAATGGTAAGGGAAATGGTTACAGTCGAGTATTAACTAGAAATTCTCAAACTCCTATCAGTTTTCCCCGAGGTGAGGAAGATGTAAAAACTAGCAGTAAGTATTTATTAGCTGATGATTTAGCAATTCATGGGGAGAATATTTCATCTGTCGTAAGTGAAACTGCCATGGTAGAGGATGGAAAAAATATCTATGCTTTACGCAAAACTTTGACAGAAAATTCTTTAGTGGAAGGGGAAGTAAATACCAATAACCTAATCATCGCCCAAGAAACTACGGCGGAGGAAGAAAAGAAACCTTTATTTAGTATTAGTAATGATGGTTTATCTTTACAGCAAACTCTATTACAATGGCAACAAATAAATTCTGCCACCCAACAAGCGCAGACAGAAAGACAAGAGGCGAATATTCCTCCCTTGGAAGATTTACAAGGAAAATTAACGGGTAGGGTAAATATCGTCGCTTCGTTGAGGAATGGTATTAATGGGAGATTTGATTTTCGGGGTAATGATTGGAATTGGGGTAAATATCAAGCAGATACTGTTCAAGCGAGGGGGAATTTTCGAGATGGTTTATTAACTCTTTTGCCTGTTAGTTTCCAAGATGACGACACTATCATATCTTTATCGGGTACCTTTAGCCAAGAGCGTTTTTCTGGTCAGGTGATGGTAACGGATTTACCGATTCAAAATTTGGCAAATGTGGCTAATTTACCCAGTAATTTTGAGTTGGAAGGGATTGCCAATGGAAATATCGTTATTAGTGGTAATTTACAAAATCCTACGGCAACAGGTAATGTGGAAATTAGTGATGCGAAGATAAATGGCACTACTATTGAGGAAACTAATGCTAATGTGGGTTATCGTAATTCTCGCATTGATTTTTTGGCTACCAGCAATTTAACTGGGGAGGAAGAATCGGCGAGGTTATTGGGTAGTTTTCCTTTTCGTTTTTTACCTCAGTCGGATGATGCGTCTAGGGATGATTTTCGTTTGAGTCTCAATATTGAGGAGTCGGGTTTTGGTTTGTTGAGGGTGATTAGTAATAATCAATTTAATTTGGTGAGGGGTAGTGGTGGAGTTGATTTGGATATTCAGGGTAGATATAACCAGTCGGAGAATAGGATTGTAGATTTTATTGCAGATGGTTTGGCAACTATTAGTGATGGGGAGATGGAGGTGGCTTTTATTCCTGATACTCCTATTACTAATATTAATGGGGATATTCTTTTTGATTTTGACCAGATTACTATTCCTAGTTTGACGGGAAATTTTAGTGAGGGAGAAATTACTGTTACAGGAGGGTTGCCTTTATTTATTAGGGATAGTCAGGGGGATATGTTGACGGCTTCTATTGATAATTTGGCTTTGAGTCTGCCTAATCTTTATGAGGGTAGTGGTAGGGGTAATATTGAAATCGGCGGCAGTGCGATCGCCCCTATGATTGGAGGTAATATTACATTATTTGATGGAGATGTGTTCCTTTCTGCAGGACCAAATGGTAATGGTTATGGCATAGATGCGGGTAATAATCCTTTAATTGGTAATACTACTATCAATAATTTAGATTTGATTTTCAGTGATAATATTACCATTACCCAAGCACCCGTTTTGAATCTGAATGCTAGAGGTAGTTTGAGCCTGAATGGAGATATTAATAATTTACAACCAGACGGGGTGATTAATTTAACGGGAGGTAGTGTTAATTTATTTACCAGTAGATTAAGACTAAATCGTAATTATAACAATACCGCTAGATTTACCCCTGAAAATGGTTTTAATGCTTTTCTGGATATGCAACTAGAAACTTCGGTAACAGAAGCCAATCGCTATCAATTACCCGATAATACTGCCGCCAATGAAATTCGGGATATATCGGGAGTCAATACCATTAATACCCTTGAAACTATCAGGGTAAGAGCAAATATCAATGGTTTTGCTAGTAATATTAATGAAAGTTTGGAGTTAACCAGTATTCCCGCTAGGGGAGAAACAGAAATTATCGCCCTCTTGGGGGGAGGTTTCTTTAACAATATAGCTGATGGAGATACGGGTTTAGCTTTAGCCAATATTGCAGGTGCCGCTTTATTTGGTAGCTTTCAAAATCAATTTGATGAAATCTTGGATAGGGCAGAGTTTCGCCTTTTCCCCACCCCCATCATAGACAGTGAAACTAGGACATCTAGCCTCGGTTTAGGTGCCGAATTAGGGTTTAATGTTAGAGAAAATCTTAGTTTATCTATTCTCACTCTCTTAACAGGAGAACAACCTACCCGTTATAACATTCGTTATCGTCTCAATGATCGTACTGTCATTCGAGGTTCTACTGATTTTGATAATGATACCCGAAGTGCGATCGAATATCAATTCCGTTTTTGATGGCTAGATATAATTATCATTTTGGTGTAAATTAACTGTTAATAATTCCCTCAATACCTTCACGATGCTAACTCACGAGAATAAACCCGTTAAAATTGTGGCGATAGAAGAAGTTAACCCCCAAGAAAAACGTTTTCAAGAGCAAAGGATGAAAGATTTATTAGTGCTAATTGAAAACCTAGCCCTGAAGGAAGAAGCCACCATTAAATTAATTATCGAATGTCTTTATGATGTGGGTATGATTAATTTAGTTAATAAAAAAGTTAAACAGCCTTCCGCCAATAAAATTGTTAAAAGATTGATTGGTTTACCTAAACCCATTGCTAAAATAGTCGCTTGGCGTTGGGTGAAAAAAAATGTACCTACAAAATTAGCTAATTGGTTGAGCAGGAAGGTTAGTTAATTGATAATTTAGTAATGGATAGTTGATAATGAAGATACATTAAATAATGTACAAAAAAATTATTTGCACCTAGACTTATTATCTTTAACTGAGATAACTAATAGTCTTTTTAGAAAATTGTTAAATACCAAAATTTGATGAATCGTAAAACATTTTTTAGTATCAGTATTGGGGGTATTTTAAAAGTAGGAATTATGCCTACTTTTTTAATGACATTAATAAAACCTCAACAAACTTCTGCTGATGACAAAATAAATCTTAGTGATGCCCAATGGCAGGAAAAATTAACGTCTGCTCAATATCATATCCTAAGAGAAGAAGGCACAGAAAAACCTTTTTCTAGTCCTTTGAATGATGAAAAACGTCCGGGAACTTTTATCTGTGCAGGATGCGATTTACCTCTATTTAAATCTAGTATGAAATATAATAGTGGTACTGGTTGGCCTAGTTTTTATGATACGATCGCCTCTAGCATTGAAACAAAAACGGACTTTAGGCTAATCATACCCCGTACCGAATACCATTGCCGAAGATGCGGCGGACATCAAGGTCATGTTTTCAATGATGGTCCTGCCCCCACAGGCAAACGTTACTGTAACAATGGTTTAGCCCTTAAATTTGTACCTGAAACTTAATTTTTTGATGAAAAAGCTATTATTAATCATTCTTCTATTCTGGCTCACCCTAGCCCCCGTAGCTCAAGCTGAAAATATTACCAAAGCAACTTTTGCGGGGGGATGTTTTTGGTGTATGGAAGAACCTTTCGACGAGCTAGAAGGGGTTATTTCCACCACCTCGGGATATACTGGGGGGAATGTGGTCAACCCTAGTTATAAACAAGTTAGTGCGGGTAATACTGGACACGCCGAATCGGTAGAAATCGAATATGATGCTGACAAGGTTAGTTATGAGCAATTATTGGATGTATTTTGGCATAATGTGGATCCTACGGTCAAAAACAAGCAATTTTGCGATGTCGGTAATCAATATCGTACAGCGATATTCTATCATGACGACCAACAAAAAGCCCTCGCCCAAAATAGCAAGGAAAAAGTATCCCAAGAGTTAGCCACTAATATTTACACAGAAATAACCCCCGCCCAAGAATTTTATCCTGCGGAAGACTATCACCAAAACTATTACCAAACTAATACCCTACTATATAAATTTTATCGTAGTCGGTGTGGGCGCGATCGCCGCTTACAAGAAGTTTGGGGAAATTAGACCAATTTAACCTCAGTTCGGGATAATAGTTGTGAGCAAGATTGCCCTAATAGCCCCCTAAATCCCCCAATTCTGGGGGACTTTTATCATCAGTGTTTCCATCAAGGGGAGATGCCCAAATTTTAGAAAACCAAAATAACTGATTGCCCCAAATGAGCTTAACTAGGCTTCTACCAAAGTAAGAGCCTCCCCAGTGAGGCTAAAAGCCCTTACCTGAGTAATTTTTACAGGAACAATCTTCCCTTTCAATTGGTTTATGTCTCCAGCAAAGAAGGTAAGACGATTACCATCAGTTCTACCCACCACCTGAGTAGCATCCTTGGGGTTAACATCCTCTACCAATACCTGTTCAATTTTACCTAAATATCGTTGAGAACGTTCCGCCGCCTTAACTGATACTAAATGATTTAGGCGCGCAAGGCGATCGCCCTTTACCTCCTCACTCAACTGATTTTCCCATTCCGCCGCAGGGGTTTGAGGGCGCGGAGAATAGGCCGCCGTATTTAATTGATCAAAACCAATATCCTCCACTAACCTTAAAGTATTCTCAAACTGTTCCTCCGTTTCCCCCGGAAAACCAACAATAGCATCCGCACTAATGGCGGCATGGGGCATATAACCACGAATCTTGTTAATAATATCCCGATAACGCTCATGGGTATAACCACGCTTCATCGCTTTCAATACCTCATTATCCCCCGACTGGAAAGGAATATGGAAATGTTCACATACCTTCGGTAACTCATGACAAGCCTTGATTAAACGCTCCGTAAAATAACGGGGGTGAGAAGTAGCAAAGCGAATGCGCTCAATGCCTTCCACATCATGGATAAAATAAAGTAAATCCGTTAAAGTATGCTTATGTCTCCCTGTTTCCGTAGTACCCGGTAAATCACGACCATAGGCATCAATATTTTGACCCAATAAAGTTATTTCCTTGTACCCTTGACGGGCCAACTCTTCGATTTCTGCCTTAATGGCTTCGGGGGTGCGAGACTGTTCCACACCACGAGTATTTGGCACTACACAATAACTACATCTTTCATTGCAACCATAAATAATATTTACCCAAGCCGACACACTACTTTCTCGACGGGGTTTAGTAATATCCTCAAAAATATGGACAGGCTCAGTGGCAACAATCTGATTCCCCGCAAAAACTTGATCCAATAAACTATCAAGACGGTTAGCATGTTGGGGCCCCATAATCAGGTCAATTTCAGGCACCCGTCTTAAAAGTTGTTCCCCTTCTTGTTGTGCCACACAACCTGCCACCACGAGGGTTAAATCCCCTTCTTTGTGCTTTCTTTTGGCTTGTTTCCCTAAATAAGAATAAACCTTTTGTTCGGCATTATCCCTGATGCTACAGGTATTATAAACAATGATACTCGCTTCGTTAGGATCTTCGGTAAAATCATAGCCCATGGTTTCTAATATCCCTGCCATACGCTCGGAATCTGCCTTATTCATCTGACAGCCGAAGGTGGTGATATTATATCGGCGATTGCTGTTAGTCATATTTTTAATAGAAATTAAAATAAAGTTAATTTTCCTCTGTATCTCTATCTAATATACAAGAATGGAGCGTCTCATGAATTTTCATCGATTAGGTAAAACAATTTAAATATTTCGGTTCGTTGGTGGTTTTTCTGGTTAATATAGGAAAGAATGAATGATAATCAAGACATTAAGAACACTTTAAGAAAGATGGGATAAATATAATTTTATCTCCCCAAGATACCTGTGTTGATTATTATCAGTTGACTAGGGATTATTGGGCAGGTTTCGTTAATGGATTTAGGTAATGCGCTTGATGATTTCAGGCAAAAGACTTAAGTATCTTCTTAAGTAAAGCTCCTTATTATTTAAGATATAAAAGATTTATACTTAGTAATTTTTAGATAATAACTCACGTTTTGAAAAGAAAATCAGCTATGGGCTATTTATTAATATTTCCTCATGAATACTAAATAATGTTATTCACAAAAAATATGAAAAATTATTTTTATGGATATGTAAAAAGAATTAGATATGGTATTATCTTAATAGGATGTATGTATCTTATTTTGGTGGGGCAAATAACATTGGGACAAACTAATATAAATGACTCACAGACCTTGAAAGTGGGGATTTACCAAAATAGTCCAAAAGTATTTATTGATAATAATAATAATCCTGCTGGTTTTTGGGTAGATGTTCTGAATGAGATTGCCCGAATAAATAGCTGGTCAATAGTTTATGTACCCTGTGCATGGAATGATTGTTTAAATTTAGTTCAGGAGAGTGAGTTGGATTTGATGATTGATGTGGCTTATTCTCCTGAGCGTGATCGCATCTTTGCCTTTAACAATAACGTAGTTTTAGCCAGTTGGTCAGAAATATATGCCAGGCCAGGATTAGAACTAAACTCAATCCTTGATTTGGATGGTAAAACTATTGGTATATTAAGATCAAGCATTCAACAGGATATTTTAGAACAAGAAATACAAGCCTTTGGCATCTTTCCCCGCATAGTAGAAGTTGACAATTTTGATGATATTTTTGTCCTTTTAGAAAACAGAGAAATAGATGCAGGAATTGCTAATAACTTTTTGGGACGTAGAAATTCATTGGAGTACAATGTATCCAGAACAAATATTTTAATTAATCCTGCCCGTTTACACTTTATCACCCCCAATGAAGATCCTAAAAATATATTGCCAGAATTGGATCTTGCCTTAGAATCATTAATTGATGATTCTGATTCTATCTATTATCAGGCAAGGAGTAGATGGTTAGAACCAGAAAAAATATTTGGGTGGGAAGATATATTTGCCATGTTAATTAATTCTATTATTTATCTTCCTTTTTTCGGTTTAATTTTTGTTGCCCTATGGAATTATTTACTCAAAAAAGAAGTTGCCCAACGAAAAATTATTGAGCAAAATTTACAAGAAAGTAAAGATAGATATATTACCCTTACTAATAGTATTCCAGTGGGTGTTTTTCAAACCAATAATAATTATGAGTGTTTATACGCTAATAAATACTGCTGTGATTTGATGGGTTTATCAGAGGAAGAAATTAAAAAGAAAGGTTGGTTAGACGGCATCCATCCTGATGATAGGGAAAAGGTATTAAGGGAATGGTTACAATCCTTTGAGAAAAATAAATCCTTTGAATTAGAATATCGTATTCAAAAGCCTGATAAATCAATTATCTGGGTATATGGTCAATGTTTAGCAGAATATAACCAGCAGAATAAAATTAAGGGTTATATCGGTACTATTACCAATATAAGCGATCGCATCCTAGCCGAACAACAATTAAAACATAATGCCTTCCATGACAGACTAACAGGATTAGCCAATCGGGAGTTATTAACCGAGAGATTAGAGTTAGCAATTCACAAACATAAACGTAATCCGAAAGTAAGATTTGCCATTTTATTTTTAGATTTAGACAACTTCAAAGTAATTAATGATAGTCTAGGGCATTCGATGGGAGATAAGCTATTAATCGCTGTCGCCAAAATGCTTCAAGACTTTATCCGAGAAACCGACATCGCCGCACGATTAGGGGGAGATGAGTTTGTGATTTTATTAGAAGATGTGGACGGAATTCAAGAGGCAATAGTAGTTACAGAAAGAATCCTCAATGCCTTGAAACACCCCTTTGTATTGGATAATAGAGAAGTATTTATTCAGACGAGCATTGGTATCACCACTAGCACCAATGGAGAGGATAGCGCCCAAAATTTGTTGAGAGATGCCGATATAGCCATGTACCGAGCCAAACAACGTGGCAAGGGTAAATATGCAATTTTTGACCCCACCATGCACTCTCAGGCTGTGGAAAGACTACATTTAGAGAGTGATTTACGAAATGCCCTCGACAAAAATCAATTTGTTTTGTACTATCAACCGATTTTTAATTTAGATTCAGGTACTATCGAAGGTTTTGAGGCTTTGATTCGTTGGCAACACCCCGAAAAAGGTTTAGTTTCTCCTTTCAAGTTTATTCCTATTGTCGAAGAGATGGGGTTGATTATTCCTTTGGGGGAATGGATTTTAAATACTGCTTGTCAGCAATTGTCTTTTTGGCAAAAGCAGTTTAATGTGCCTTTGAAGTTAAGTGTTAATTTGTCGGTAAAACAGTTAAATAGTTGTTTAATAAAGGTGTTGGAGCGTATTCTTGAACAGTATGAGGTATTACCCAACACTTTAACTCTGGAAATTACAGAAAGTATGTTAATCGAAAATATTGAGGTGACATCCCATTTGTTGCATCAAATTAAAGATAAAAATATTTCCATTAGTATTGATGATTTTGGCACGGGATATTCTTGTTTTAGTTATCTGCATCGTTTACCAGTGGATGTTTTGAAAATTGATCGTAGCTTTATCAATGATTTAGAATTGGATCATCGTAATCAGTTGATTGCTGAATCGATTATTACTTTATCAAAATCTATCGGTATGTCGGTAATTGCCGAAGGCATTGAAACCCATAATCAAAAAATTTGGCTACAAAATCACGGCTGTAAATTGGGTCAGGGTTATCTTTTTTCTCCTCCTTTGCCTCCCCTTCGGGCTACAATGATGCTAGAAAAGGGATCTAGTCAGGATTCTCGAAAGGTTCAGTTTTGATGCAACTTTAGGCAGAATGTATTAAAATTGACTGATTATAGGCTCAAATTTAGTTATTTTATTAGGGTTCAAGTGCGATCGCCCTTAATTTATGAATCAAAATTCTTTTGTGGGAACAGTTTATTTAGTAGGAGCAGGTCCAGGAGATCCCGGATTACTTACAGTTAAGGGAAAATCTTTATTAGAATTGGCGGATGTGGTGATATATGATGCCTTGGTGAGTCCAGAAATTTTAGATATTATTAGTCCCTACGCCGAAAAAATTAATGCAGGTAAACGCCGAGGACGGCATTCTTTGCCCCAACACCAAACAACGGATATTTTAATCAAAAAAGCCCGTGAACACGCCATAGTGGTGCGCCTAAAGGGCGGAGATCCCTTCGTTTTTGGTCGGGGGGGAGAAGAAATGGAAGACTTAGTAAAAGCAGGAATTCCCGTAGAAGTGGTACCGGGAATTACCTCTGGTATTGCCGCCCCTGCCTATGCAGGGATTCCTATTACCCATCGGGGTTATAGCTCTTCTGTTACCTTTGTGACAGGTCATGAGTCGGTGGGCAAATATCGTCCTAATATTGATTGGAGTGCGATCGCCCGTGGCTCAGAAACCATCGTTATTTATATGGGTATCCATAACCTCCATCAAATCATTCCCCAATTAATAGAAGCAGGGTTAACACCCCAAACTGAAATCGCCCTTATTCGTTGGGGTACCCGTCCTGATCAAGAGGAATTATATGGCAACCTTGAGAATATCATTGATCAAGTAGAGTCATCAGGATTTGAAGCCCCGGCGATCGCAGTTATCGGTAAAGTCGTAGGCTTTCGACAAGAATTAACCCCATTAGCTTAGTATTGGTGGGCAATGCCCACCATCAAGACTCAGATTAAACCTTACCTCTAATTTCCTCAATAACCCCATCTCTGAGGACCACTTCTACATTGAGTTTTTCCACAAGGTTATCCCCCTCCTTTACCTCAAAAAAGCTCTCCATTTGAGCCTGTACAACTTCCTGCCCTAGTTCTAATAATTGAACCTGTTGCATTTGCTGTAACATTTGGTTTTTGTTTTGTAGAAGTTCGTTTTTTTTCTGGTTTACCTGTTGATTGATATTTTCAATCTGCTGACTGGCTTGGATACTGCCTTGTTTTTGAATTTCGGCGATCGCCCTTTGCCCCTGTTGTTCAAGCTGTGCAAGTTGAGAATCAATCTGATTAACCTGATTTTGTAACTGTTTTTGAGCCTCTTCTTGCCATGCAGGAGTAACAATCACCTTAACATTAACAGGACGCTTGAGAACTAAACCAGAAGTATTTAAATTTAACTGCATAGAATTATATTAACGATGAATTTCACTAAAACATTGCGTTTATCATATCCTGATCCCCCCTTGTTACCACAATAGTTTTAATTTTTTTCTTATTTGAGGGGTGTTAATTTTTTTGATGAGATATTATATATAATCATATACATAATTAGCAACATGAAAACTAATATAGATTTAGATGAAAACTTGCTAAAACAAGGATTTGCCATAACGGGCTTAAAAACAAAGAAAGAATTAATCAATTTTGCCCTATCAGAATTAGTCAAAAGACAACCTACTAAAAATCTTTTAGAATTAGCTGGAGAAATAGAGTTTGTTGATGATTTTAGCACCGATAAACTGAGAACAAACCGTTATGTTATTGATTGATACATCCATTTGGATTGAAGTATTAAGGGATAAATCAAAAGTCAAAGCAAAAAGACTCCAAACAATTATTGGAGACAGAAATTATTATCTGCCAATTTTTACGAAAATGGAACTCTTGCAAGGTTGTAAAAATGAGAGTGAATGGGGAAAAATAAATTCTTACTTGGCGGTTCAAAATTATCTTGAACCTGATTATAATTCCATCTGGGAAAATTCTGCCAGACTATACTTTGAATTGAGAAGAAAAGGACTTACAATTCGCAGTAATATTGACTGTGGCATTGCTATTGTGGCGATGGAAAATAATGTTATTTTATACCATTGCGATCGAGATTTTGAAGCCATTGCCAAACATACAATTCTGAGGCAAAAAAAACTCAATCTTTCACAGGATGTATCATCATAAATAAAAAATCCCTACCATAATGGCAGGGACTTTTTGAAAGCTAAAACATTGCGTCTATCATATCCTGATAATGGTTTGTTACCACAGGGCGTTTAACCTTTAGGGTTTGGGTCATCATACCATTAGCTATAGAAAAAGGCTCTAAAATTAACTCAAAAACAGCGATACGGTCATCAGGACGATACCCAGGGCGATTTTTGACCTCACGGTTTAACTCTTGTTTAAATAAGCTCATAACCTCCTTAGAATAAAGATCGCTATTTTCCACTTCCTCTCTCGATGCCCCCGTGTCAGGAATCTTTAGGGAAACTTTATTTTCTTTTGCCCATGCACTCAACGCCTCAAGATTTGGCACTATCAAAGCTCCTAAATACTTTTGATCTTGCCCTACCAACATAATTTGATCTACATAAGCACTGCGTAAACAAACATCCTCAAGGGGTTGGGGTTCGATGTTTTCTCCATTACTCAAAACAATGGTATCCTTTGCCCTGCCTGTGATGACGAGATCATTATCAGGAGTTACCCAACCCAAATCGCCACTATCAAACCAACCATCTTCATTAATAGCTTTGGCGGTGGCTTCGGGTTTTTTATAATAACCCTGCATTACCTGAGTACCTCGGATAAATACTAATCCTTTTTCTCCTTGGGGTAAAGGGGTTTTGGTTTCAGGATGGGCGATCATAATTTCGGTTTCGGGAAGGGGTTGCCCAGAAGCACCAACGATATTACGATTCATGCGACGCGCATTGGTAACGGGGGAGGTTTCGGTTAAACCGTAGCCCACTAATAGGGGAATATTGACAATTTGGAAAAAGTTATCGATGTGTTTGGCAAGGGAACCACCGCCACTAATCCATGCTTTAATGCTATTACCTACACCTTCTCTGACTTTGGTATAAACCAATTTATCTCCTAGGATGTGGAAGGGATAGAAAACGATGGTTTTTAGTGTGCCAACAAATTTATCCATCCCGCTAGGGTTCAGGTTTTGTAAGTCTAATCCCGATTGGGCGCGTTTACCGTCTAAGTAACCTTGGGACATCCCGAGGAAAAAGTTAACTAATTTTTGTTTACCGCTATCACGAAAGTTTTTCTGCACTCCTTCATAAATAGATTCCCAAAGACGGGGAACACCTACCATATAGTTAGGTTTGTAATCTTTTAAGTCCTGTTTAAAGTAACGGATACTGGTATAAATTAAGGTTGTACCACGGGATAATAAGAAGTATTCGGCGGCTCTTTCGTAGGAATGCCAACTAGGTAATATGGTTAAGATGCGATCGCCCTTAGACGGTTGAATAATAGTCTCCAAATTACGCACCTGATGCAACAAATTACGATGGGATAACATCACCCCCTTGGGCTTACCTGTAGTGCCAGAAGTATAAATAAGGGTAGCTAAATCATCAATATCTCCCTTGATGGGCGTAAAACTTCCCTGCACTCCCAAATCCATGATGCTAAAGAAATTATATACAGGACAAGACAAACCCCCCTCAAATTCTTCATCGGAAAGTAAAATAACAGTCTTTAAGGGGTAACTATCCAATTCAGGGCGCAACTTTTGTAAACATTCCAAATTTTGAACCACCAACGCCACACTATCACTATCATCAAGAATATAGAGTAACTCATTTTTTTCTGCCACACTCGATCGCACCGCATCCACTGCCCCAGCCATAATAATACCTTGATCTGCGATCAGCCAACGGGGACTATTATCGGCAAACAAAGAAACTTTATTCCCTGCTTCAATGCCCAAGGATTGTAAACCCGTGGCAAAGAGTTGGATTTTGCCATATAGTTCTTGATAAGTTAACTTGACTTCAGGGGTACTATGGGGATCATGAAGAGCCAAGGCATCGCCAAATTCAGTGGGAATTAAATCCCAGATTCCTGCCAAAGACTTAAGGTCTAAATACTTAGTAGAATTAATACTATTCATAACTTTTTATCTGGTAATTTTATATGATGTAATTATATTAGACTGCTTCAAACAGTCCAAAATCAATCAATATCAAAGGATTTTTGTAAACTATCACACTACAAATCCTCTGTTTTCGTTGATAATAAACATCATAATCTGATTATTTTCTTCTTACATTTCCCCTAGGCAAGAAAGTAAATTGTCACACTAAATTATCAGGTTATGTGGAAAAATGAAGTCGTGAAGGTAAGCAATGGGCAATAGGCAAGAGGCAAGAGATAATAAAATAATTATCAACTATCCATTATCCATTATACAATTATATAGATGCGCATTTTAATTAGTAACGACGACGGCATTTTTGCCCTAGGAATCCGTACCCTTGCCGATACTTTGGCGAAAGCAGGGCATGATGTAACCGTGGTGGCGCCCGACATCGAAAGATCTGCCACAGGTCATGGTTTAACTCTCCATCAACCCATTCGGGCGGAAAAAATAGAAGGACTATATCACCCCAGTATTGAGGCTTGGTCATGTTCTGGTACTCCCTCCGATAGTGTTAAACTCGGTTTGAGTGCCATTATGGGCGATCGCCCCGATTTCGTACTCTCAGGCATCAATCAAGGCTCAAACCTCGGCACCGACATACTTTATTCAGGCACAGTGTCCGCCGCCATGGAAGGTACCATGGAAGGAATTACCAGCATCGCCTTCAGTTTAACCAGCTTCACCATCAGAGAATTTCAACCTGCCGCCAACTTCGCCCTAAAACTCATTGGGCAACTACAAGAAAAACCCCTCATTGACTCCACCCTTCTTAATGTAAATATTCCAGCCCTTCCCGAGGAAGAAATTGCAGGAATCAAAATCACCCGACAAGGATTAAGAAGATATATCGAGCATTTCCAAAAAAGAATAGACCCCCGTGGCAAAACCTATTATTGGTTAGCAGGGGAATTGGTAGAAGAATTAGATCAACCCGAACACATTTATCTTCCCCCCCAATTGCCTACCGATGTACAAGCCCACAAAGAAAACTATATCACCATCACCCCCCTACAATATAATCTTACCGATGTAGTCATGGTCAAAGATTTACAAAGCCATTTTGATCACCATTAGACTTGAAAAGGCAAAAGATAATAATTATCTAACCTCAATTCGGGATAAAGATGTGAAGAATTAACAATTGACAATGAACAATTGACAATTATTTTATTGCCCATTGCCTATTCCCTATTGCCTGTCTTAACTAGAAAATGCTATGCCGAACTCAGGTTATTTATTGTCAATTGTTCCCCGCCTTAAGCAGAAAATGTTGCCATAACTCAAGTTAAATACGAACAAAACGCTCATTTTCTAGCTGATAAAGTAAATCTAACTGATACTGCATAGATCTTTCCACAATGTCATAACATTCATCCACATAATCCTTATCCTTACTCGCATCCATGCCATAATGCTTAAAATAAATAGGAGGACATACACGGGTACGAATAGGATTAGGTAAGGGAATATTAGGCAAAGGGCCCAAGGCAATACCCCAAGGTAATCCTAAATAAATAGGAAAAGTTTGAGGATCAACATTTAAAATCCATTCAAACCAACCCAAATCATGAAAAGACTTCGCCTGTTGATATAAATCAGTCAATACATACAAAGTTTCATGGGCGCCCTTCGACACCAATGGCACAATGGGCAAAGAATACTTTAGAGCTAATTTAATAAAAGCCTTTCTGCCCACCAACTTAATTTTATCCCTTTCCTCATAGGGGCGAAATACATCCTCAGCGCCCCCCGGATAGACCAAAACACTAGCCCCAGACTCGATCGCCCTTATGGCCATTTTCGGATGAGCTACCACCGCTCCACACTTTGCCGCCAAATCTACCACCGCACTATAAACCCTCCACGCACTGGGGTGCATCAGTCCATATACAGGCTTTTCTACCCCAAAACGTTTAAACCAGTCATACATCATCATGGTCATGTCAGGAGCCGCTAAACCCCCATTGTGCGAACCCACAAACAACACTTGACTATCGGGGATATACTCCCAGCCATCGGTTTTTACCTGAAAATAATACTTATATAAACAATCCCAAAATGGCATTAATTTTTGGATAGTTTCTGGATCTCTATAATCTAAAGACCAGCCGAGTTGTTGATTTGACATGATAAAAATTGCTATTTTCTATTTCTAATTACCCATATTTTTTGAGGTAATATTATTTTTATTTTACAGCAATTTTACAAAACTTAACAATATTTAGTTTATGATCGATTACTTTCCCATGTCACCTTATTAACTTACTGAATCAGTAGATTCTCGAAAGGGTAAGTTTGCTTCCAGCGATAAGTATTAAAATCCCGTTGATCTACAGAAAAAATCCGACCATGTCCTAAATGTTCAGCTAAAATAACCATAGAGGCATCTGCTAAATCCATTGGGAGGTTTTGATATTGTTTCATCAATTGACTAATGCGAAGTGTATGGTCAGGTTGCAAGTCAAAAACAGTAAATAAACCTTGATAAAGACTATTCAGAAAGATGATTTGAGCATCTACTCCTTTTCTTTTCAAAAGAAGATAACAGGTTTCCGTGACAACGCACCATGTTGTAATCATAGGCTCATTGTATTGTCTTAATACCTTTTTAGCAGTAGGATGATAGCTATCTTTTTGATCAATCAAAGCTAACCAAAATCCTGTATCAACGATGATCATATTTATTATCTAAAGTTTCCGCTAAAACTTGTTTATAAGTAGTGGACAAATCTTCATCTAAGGAGCAAAATCCAATTAACCCACTTGCTTCAAATTGATCATAGAGGGTTTCTTGTGATTCGTTTTCTTGCTTTTGCACTATAGAATAGCGTTTTTTTAATAATTCAACAAAATCAGTAACTAGAATTTGAGCTTCTTCTGGTAAATCACTTATATCCTGCTGTATCTGCTCAAGGTTAATCATAATAGTTATTGTCGACCTTTATTTTCTATCATATCCCATATATCTGAGAATAATATTTACATCAATTGTGTAGGAAAATAGATAGAATAATAATAAATTTATCGATAAAATTATTACTTTATTGTTAGAAATATTAAAGTTTTTCCCACTGAGAAAAAGTCGCCGCTTGACCACAGTAATTATCAGAATCATCAAATAAATTCCACATAGTAATATCTTTGATATGATATTTCGTTCCTGTGCGAGAAATTCTCACTCCTTGATAATCAGTAACATAACCCTTAGTGTTGGTTTCGTGTAAAAGTCTTTCCCTTTCTTCCCTCAATAAAGGTTCTGTGGTGGTGCGCGATGGAGTTTTGGTCAGTTGTTCCCAACTCATATCCCACAAAATTAAGCCTTTTTCGTTGCCGTAATTATAAAAAGGATCTGACAATGTATTGTGAGAAAAAACCACCATGGGGGCATAAAAAAGATTTTTTGCTTGGGTTAATTGATCTCCTTTTCTGTCGATTAATTCTTTGTTCAATAATTTTTCATAACTATTAAGAATTATTTGGCTCCAATTAATTATTTGCTGATTTTCCCAAATGTTAATCATTTTTTAGTTACGTTTATTCATATATGCAATGCAAAATTATTTATTATTGTACCTTTAGGATGATACAAAGGTAAACCGACTCCAATTATTAACATGAGCTTAACTATATTGAGAATGGTGGTTATAACAACAATCAAAAAATAAATTATGCTAACATCAAAGTATTCTGAAGATTAAATAACTAAAGATACACAAGGATTAAATAACCTATCTTTAAGAAACGATTGAAACAGAAAAACCTATTTTTATAACATCAATTCGACAATATGAGTATTACTAAAAATGGACTTATCTTAGGGGCAACAGCCTTAACTGCTGGAAGTGTAGCGCTGACGGGCTTTGGTCTCCACTATTCGCAAACTCAGGCTTTTGTGAGAGAAAGTCCCAAGGAAATAGTCGATGAAGTATGGCAAGTAATTAATAGCCGTTATGTCGATGCAACTTTTAACGGTCAAGATTGGCGTAGTATTAGAAATGAATTTTTAGAAAGGGAATATGCCAGTAAGGAGGAAGCCTACGAAGCGGTTAGGGAAATGTTAAAAACTTTGGATGATCCCTATACTCGCTTTATGAACCCTGAAGAGTTTAGAAGTATGCAAATTGATACTTCTGGGGAACTAACTGGGGTTGGTATTCAAATTACTAAGGAAGAGGAGACAAATAATATTGTGGTGGTGGCTCCCATCGAAGATACTCCCGCTTCTGAGGCTGGTATTATGGCTAAGGATATTATTACCAAAATTGATGGTCAGAGTACCGAGGGCATGGAGTTAAATGATGCGGTGAACCTAATTAGAGGTGTTCCGGGTAGTAATGTTGTCTTGACGATACAAAGAGATAACCGTGAAATAGATTTTGATCTTACCCGTGCCAAAATTGAAATTAAGCCCGTAAGAACGAGAATTGAAGAGGATCCCAATGTGGGCAGGGTGGCTTATATTCGTCTGGTTCAGTTTAGCAATAATGCTTCTGCGGAGATGCGAGAGGCGATCGCCCAAGCTGAGTCAGAAAACGTTAATGGCTATATCTTAGACCTGCGCTCGAACCCTGGAGGTTTGTTATACTCTAGTGTGGAAATTTCTCGAATGTTTATCAACCAAGGTCGAATCGTGACCACGGTGGATCGGGTTGGAGAGGTTGATGGTCATCAGGCTAATGGTAGGGCATTGACCGATAAACCCCTTGTGGTGTTGGTGGATGGTGGCTCTGCCAGTGCTAGTGAAATCGTCTCGGGTGCTTTGCAGGACAATGATCGGGCTACCATTGTGGGAACTCAAACTTTTGGCAAGGGTTTGGTGCAGTCGGTGCGCGGTTTAAGTGATGGCTCTGGTTTGGCGGTTACTATTTCTAAATATCTTACCCCTGATGGTCGAGATATTGACAAGGAAGGGATTACCCCTGATGTGGTTTATGAGTTGAGTGAGGAAGAAAGAGAATTGATAGCGAGCGATCGCCAAAAATTGGGTACCAGAGAGGATGGGCAATTTAGAAGAGCTTTTGAAGTTCTCAGCGACAAAATTACCCGTACTGCCCAAAATTAAATATTAGTGGGGTGGGCATTGCCCACCACCCATAAATAAACCCTGTGGTCAGTACAAATTAACCGAATTTACCACTGACATAATCTCTGGTCATCTCCTCGGCAGGGTCATTAAATATCTTATCGGTGTTGTCAAACTCCACTAAATAACCGATTTTATTACCTTTATTACCCACTGCTTCAGCATTAAAAAAGGCGGTGCGATCGGCAACTCTTGTGGCCTGTTGCATATTGTGGGTAACAATGACGATGGTATAGTTTTGTTTCAACTCGTGCATCAACTCCTCAATCTTGAGAGTAGAAATAGGATCAAGAGCAGAACAAGGTTCATCCATCAATAATACTTCAGGTTCAGCGGCGATGGTTCGAGCAATACATAATCTTTGCTGTTGTCCTCCCGACAAAGAAAAACCGCTTTCTTGGAGTTTATCCTTGACCTCATCCCACAACACCGCACGGCGTAGGCAAGTCTCCACCAGTTCATCCAAATCCCCCTTATAACGATTAATTCTTGCCCCATAGGCAACATTATCATAGATAGTTTTGGGAAATGGGTTCGGGCGCTGAAATACCATACCAATGTGATGGCGAAGTTTTACGGGGTCAATGCTTTTTTTATAAATATCTTGTCCGTGGTAAGTAACTTTTCCTGTAAGACGAAAGATTTTGATTAAGTCATTGAGACGGTTTAAGGATCTAAGGATGGTACTTTTACCACAACCTGATGGACCAATAAATGCAGTAATCTTGTTTTGGGGAATGTCTAAATTAACTCCCCTCACTGCTTTGTAGCTACCATAATAAATATCAACATTCTCTAGTGCCATGACTCTTGAGCCACCGCTGTTAATATCTGGAGAGTCTATGTAACTATTGTCAGAGTACATTGTTTTCTTTTAGTTAACTATAAAGAGCAATAAATAAATTTGAATCGAATAGACAAAAAACTTGGGTTACTCAAGGAATTAAATAAATTGTCACATTGGTAACAATTTTAAGGTTAAAAGTATTAATTCTTCCTTAAAAATTCCTTGAGATTGTCATGGCTAATAAACTTTTCTGCGGATCGCAAAACGAGCTATTACGCTGGTAAATAGTACCAAAGTTACCAAAATTAGAGCTCCAGCCCATGCTAACTGATTTTGTGCAGGGAAGGGGACGATCGCAAAGTTGTACACCAATACCGCTAGGGTGGCGATAGGTTCAAATAGTCCTTTCATGGATACATTGGGCCAGAAGTTGGAATATAAGGCTGTAAATAATAGAGGGGCGGTTTCTCCTGCCGCACGGGCGATCGCCAAAGTAACCCCTGTCAAAATCCCTGGTAGAGCGGCGGGTAATACAATTCGTATCACCGCTTGATAATTATAAGCACCAACCCCAAGCGCGGCCCAGCGAATATCTTGGGGAATAATTTTGAGAGCCTCATCAGTAGTACGAATAATGGTCGGTAACATCAACACCGCCAAGGCAACTCCCCCAGCCACGGAAGAAAAACCCACAATACCCGAAGACACCAACAAACCATAGGCAAATACCCCTGCCAAAATAGAAGGCACACCACTTAAGACGTTCGTGGCAAAACGAATAGTTAAAGCTGTTTTGTTATTACCACTGAATTCCGATAAATAAATAGCCGCCATGACCCCGAAAGGCACGGCGATCGCCGTAGCAATACTTACCACTACCAATGTACCGATGATGGCATTAGCTAAACCCCCATCACTCAACCCTGGAGGTGGAGGTAACTTGGTGAACAAATCTGTATTAAGACGACTAAAACCCTGCACTACCACAAAGTAAATCACCGCCACCAAAGGAATGACCGTAACAATAACACATAGAGCAGAAATGCCCGTCATTATGTTACCAACAATAGTCCTTGGGCTATTACTTTCTTTCTTTAAATTCAAACTTTTAACAGCTGAAGAAGTCATAATAAAATTAAGATAAAACTACAATAACATCCAATAAATATAATTATTTAGTCACAAAAAACAATACTTTTAAAACAACTAAATTAGTCATATTTTGCCTTAATCTTATTAACAATAATTTCTGCAAAAATATTAACAATAAAAGTCAAGATCATTAACACCAAACCTGCATACATTAAAGCCGAAACCTGTAAGCCACTGGCTTCTGCAAACTGGTTAGCAATTAAAGAGGCAATAGTATTAGCAGGATCTAGGATAGAAATGTTAAGACGGTTAGAATTACCAATGATCATCGTCGCCGCCATCGTCTCACCCATGGCACGACCCAAAGCCAACATGGTTCCCCCCACAATACCAGAAATTGCCGCAGGAATCAGAACACGGAAAATGGTTTCCCAACGGGTTGCCCCTAACCCCAAAGATGCTTGACGCAAATCTGGAGGCAACGAAGCCAAAGAATCCCGAGAGATGGCAATAATAATTGGTAAAATCATAATAGCTAAAATAATCCCCGCAGGTAACATCCCAGGGCCAGATGGCTCAGTGCTAAAAATGGGAATCCAACCAAAGTTAGCATTCAACCAAATTCCCAAGGTTCTAGTCAAAGGAATTAATACAAAAATGCCCCATAGTCCATAGACTACACTGGGAATGGCTGCCAAAATTTCTACCAAAAATACTAGGACGGTACGAATTTCTTCGGGAATAAAGTCTTCACTAAGGAAAATCGCCGCACCTACTCCCAAAGGCACAGCAATTAGTAGGGCAATAAAAGAACTCACCAAAGTTCCATAAATTACCATCAAAGTCCCGTAGTTGTTTACCACGGGATTCCAGTTACTACCTACAAAAAAACTAAAATTAAATTCGACGATGGCAGGCCATGCTCCCATAAAAATAATGAGGGCAATACTTACTAAAATTAAGCCAATGCCAATGGCAAAGGCATAAGTTAACCAACGAAAGCCGAGATCAAGATTTTTTTCTACCGCTGACCTCGACTCGGTAACGCCACTAGATCGACTGGAATAACCAGAAACACTCATTTTAGATACCAAATAAATTAAATGAACTGTAAATATATCGGTTTATACCATTTTCCCGTAATAGTTGTCGAGAAAATGGTATAACTTAATTGCTAAAGCAAATCCTACTCAACGGTGATGGAAAACTCATCGGTTATTTGGTCAGCTGCTTCAGCCACTCTACGAGCTACATTGAGAGGTAAGGCGATATAACCTAATTCCTCTGCTACGTTTTGACCTTCGGTCAAAGCATACTGGATCATGGCTTCAACGGCGATCGCAACTTGGGGATCATCATATTGCTCATAAACCATAATCCAACTATAGGTAACGATAGGATAAGAATTTTCCCCTTCAGGATCAGTAATAAACGCTCTGAGGTTGTCAGGTAATTCTACGTTAGCCAAGGTGGCAGAAGTAGTTTCATTGTTTGGGAACACAAATTCTCCCGAGGCATTTTCCAAAGAAGCCATGGGAATATTATTATTTGTGGCGTAACCATATTCCACATAACCGATCGCCCCTTCAGTTTGCATTACCGTAGCAGTTACCCCTTCATTACCTCTACTACCGATAAAGCTACCTCCAGCAACACCCCATTCTACGGTAGTTCCTTGACCCACTTCATTAGCCCAATCCTCGCTAATGTCGGATAAATGCATAGTTAATACCCCAGTGGTACCACTACCATCGGAACGGTGTACAAAGGTAATAGAGCGATCGGGTAAATCCACATCAGGATTATCCTCCGCAATACGAGGATCATTCCATCTAGTGATTCTACCCAAAGCGATGTCCACATAAACATCTCTGCTCAAATTTAACTCATCAACCCCCGGTAAATTAAAAGCAAATACAATACCCCCAGCAGTAACAGGTAAAAGGATAACTCCTCTATCGATGGCTTCCATCTGCTCATCACTCATTGCCACATCACTAGCCCCAAAGTCCACCGTCTGCGCGGTAAATTGTTCAATACCAGCACCACTACCCACAGACTGATAGTTAACTTGTAGTTGGGGTACTTGTTGATTTAAACTCACAAACCAGTTTTGAAAAATAGCAGCGGGGAAACTAGCCCCAGCACCAGTAACACTAACAGTATTATCAAAAGGAAGCTCAATACTTGTAGTTTGACCAGCGGTTTCTCCTCCTCCTTCTCCTCCAGTGGTAGTAGTGGTATCTCCACCACCACAAGCCGCTAAAGCAAAAGCTAAGGTAAGACTAGAAAATCCACCTACTAATCTATTTTTTAAAGTTTTACTGTTTAATTTAGTCAACATTTAATTACTGAGAATATAATTTTTATTGATTGTTTCGGTTCTAATCATAGAACAGTGGTGCTTATTTGTTGGTAAAGGTTAGGTTAAGAAATTACCTTTTTATCTATCTATTTTTTTTTACTTATTTAATAGCCTCATTTTATTGCGAAAAAAAGCCAATTAGCTTGAGTTTTTTAAACCTTTTTTACTTAATTTATCTTTTTTGTTACAAAAGCAACAGAATAAAAATAATTGAAATAAACTGATAGGTAAATAATTAATAGTTCCTTTAATGAATAAGGTTTTACGTTATGATAACAATACAGCGAAGAAAATTTAATCAATTTTTCTTGTTATTATTAGCCCTAGGATTTTTAACCCAAGCCTGTGGAAATACCAACGCCGAGGAACCTAAATCAATATCTATTGATGGTTCTAGTACAGTGTTTCCAATTACTGATTTGATTACTAAAAACTTTAATCAAGAAAACGAGCAAGGAATTGATGTAAATGTTGGATTTTCTGGTTCAGTGGGAGGTTTTCGTAAATTTTGTAATGGAGAAACAGATATAAATAATGCTTCGGTGCCAATTCCCAAGGAAGCCATGGAAGAATGTAGAAAAAATGGCATTGCTTATATCGAGTTACCCGTAGCTTTTGATGCCTTAACAGTGGTGGTCAATCCTAATAATAATTGGGTTAATTCTATGACAGTAGAAGAATTAAAAACCATCTGGCAACCGAGCGCAGAAAACCAAATAGTTAGATGGAATCAAATTAATCCTAGTTGGGTTGATAATACACTCAATTTATTTGCACCCGGTCGTGATTCAGGTACTTTTGAATATTTTACCGAGGCAATTGTCGGTGAAAGAAGGGCTAGTCGTAACGATTATGTGTTTAGTGAAGATGACGATGCTTTAGTTAATGGTGTGGCACAGGATAATAATGCCCTTGGTTATTTTGGTTATGCCTATTATGAACAAAATCAAGATAAACTAAAGGCTTTAGGGATTGATAGTGGAGAAGGTGCTGTTTTTCCTTCTGACCAAACTATTATTGATAATACCTATCGACCATTAACCCGTCCTCTCTTTATCTATGTAAATGCTAAAAATGCACAAGAAAATTCAGCCCTGAAAACTTTTGTAGAATATTATTTAAGATCTGCTTCTGGGGTGGTTCGAGAGGTTGGTTATCTACCTTTGCCTGATTCTGCCTATGAAGTTGGTTTAATTCATTTTAATACCCATCAAGTGGGTACTGTATTTAATGGTGAGGCGGTATTTAATGTCAGTATTAATGAATTGTTGAGTAAAGCCTATGCCCAAGATGGAGAGGATGGTTACGTTTTTTAATTGTTGTTTTCTAACAAGGGGTTTCAACCCCTTGTGGGGCTAGTAGTGTGACGGGTTGGTAAATATGCGATTAGTTATCCAAGATTGCTATATTTGATCAAGTTATTGAATAAAATGATCAAATGGCGATATATAACAAACTTGTTAGGGATAAAATTCCTGAGATAATTAAGAGTAATAATAAAAAATACGAAATCAAAGAATTATCATTTACTGAATATAAACAATCTCTTAAGGACAAGTTATTAGAGGAGGTTTATGAGCTTTTAGAGGCCGATAAGGAAGAATTGGTCAATGAAATTGCTGATGTTTATGAGGTTTTATCGGCAATAATTAAGGCTTATGATTTAGATGAGCAGGAAATAAAAAAAGTACAAAAAAATAAAGCAGACAAAAGGGGAGCTTTTGAAAATAAAATACAGTTAATTTCAGTTAATGATCTTGATAATTCTGAAGCAAAGACAGATATAAATATTAATTTTATTAATGATTTAGAGTATTTTTTACAAAAAAATATTAGCAAAAAAGCCAGTAGTTTAGATAGAGATAAGGATTTACTAAAACAAGTTTTTTTTGCTTTGGCAAAAGATAATCCTTTATGGCTTAGTTTAAAGTTGCCTGTTGAATGGGGCGGTTTGGGAGTAAGCGATGAAATATTTTTTACTTCCAAAATGGTGATGGCAAAATATTCGGGAGCTTTGGCTTTTTTACAGGCACAGCATCAAACAGCTGTAGGGATGTTATCTAAGTCTGATAATGAAGTCATGCAACAAAAATATTTGCCTGATATTGCCAAGGGGTTGAGTTTTTGTGGGGTGGCTTTTTCCCATTTACGCCGTTGGCAAAATCCTCCTTTAAGGGCATTTGTTGATGGTGAAGGTTATCGATTGACGGGGGATATTTTTTGGATTACAGGGTTTCATGTTTTTGAACATTTCGTGGTGGGTGCCGTTTTAGAGGATGGCAGGGAATTATATGCGATCGCACCTTTTGCTAATCTCAATAAAGATGGGGGAAAAATAATAATAAATAAATCAATGAAACTAGGGGCTATGGAAGCCACTAACACCGTCAGTGCAACCATGGAAAGATGGTATATTCATCCCCATAATATTATTAAAATAAATCCCCCTCAAACTATTGTGATAGATAGCGAAAAGAAAGTATTAAATAATAGTGCATTTAATCTTGGTTGTGTGGAAGGGAGTCTCTCATTAATAAAAGAAAATGCAGGAAAACTACAACTACAATCGGTATTTTATAACTACGAAAAATTAGTGACAGAATTTGAAAATCTCAAAGAAAATATCTTGGTGGAAGTTAAAAAACCATCAAAAACAATTCAGCAAAAACTAATTTTAAGGGCAAAAGCTATTAACTTAGCTTTTCGTTGTACCCAAGGGGCAATCATTACCAGTAAAGGCTCGGCAAATTTACACAATAACACAGCCCAAAGATTGTACAAAGAGGCTTTAGTATATAGTATTTCTGGGCAAACCATACCCATTTTAGAGAAAAGTTTTGAGATGATAAAATTCTCTAACTTTTGAGAGATGAAATATTAAAATGTTTTGTCAACTCATCTATAAACTTTTATTACAAAAAATTGTCACTTGGAACTTACTTATTTTGGTAAACGTCTGGGATCAAAAACCCACTACATAAATATAAAAAACCATGACACAAAATGTGATATTACAAGGCAGTTTTCAATCCACTGATTTCTTACGTAGCTTCAATATATTTGGAGATCAAGGAAACTTCCGTCGTCCCGAAGGGCGCCCTGTGGATGAATTTGAGTTTAGCCTAACAAGCAATGCTAGTCCTACCCTGACAGTTACTTCTCCTAACTTGACAGGGTCAGCGGATTTTAAATTAATTCTTATCAATACTAATACAAGTCAAGTTGTCGCCTCAAGTACCTCTGCTGGAGGTAGTGCCACCATCAGCAGTACAGCCCTAAATAGTGGAGTTAATTATCGTTTACAGGTGGTAGGAAGAGGAGGTGCAGCCCCTTTACCTAATCTATTTGGTTTTACCCCTACTCCTAACTATACTCTCCAAGCTACTTTGCCTCAATTAGGCACCCCCCAATTCCAAACCTTCCAACCCAGAGTAGGTACTTTTACCACTATTTCCTCGGGATTAAATAGTGTAAGTGCCACAGGAGTATTAGCAAATTCCGATAATTTATTTGTGGCAAGACAAAGTGATCCTTTTAATGAAAAAATAGTCGGTTTCACTGATGCTGAGGCAGCTGATATAAATGGAATTGGTAATGGTAGAGTCGGTTTTGCCGATGAATATCGTTTTTCTGTGGATAATCCGGGTAGTGCTTCTAATGTAATTATTACTATTACAGGTGTTGGGGGCAATGCCCTAGGTATAAACAATAGTGGTCCTTATGTGGCGGTATTAAATGACAGCACAGGGGATATTATTGGACAAACAGCCTATAATGTTGCGGGCTTTGCCACTGATTTTATTGCCGATGACAACACTACCGTTATCGATATTCCTGCGGCTACTATCAACACTCTTGTTAATAATGGGGATAATTTACGTTTAAAAATAGCAGGGTTTGAAGTGGAAGGAGGAGCAGAAATTGGTAATGTGAATTCTAGTCGTACCCTTGGTTACAATGTTAATATCTTTTCCTCTGGTCGTAATATTTCTCTCGAGGAAAGAACCCCCGCACCCATCGGCGGACCACAGTTTCTAACCTTGGATAGCAGCACCGCTCAGATTGCTTATGTGGCCTATTATGGACGACCTGCTGACCCTTCGGGCAGAACTTTTTGGTCAAATGTCTTAGCCAATAGTAATATCAGTTATTCTCCGCGCAGTGGTGATGTGTTGGCAAATTTACCCCAAGCCGCACAAGATGCTTATAGTCAGTTTGTTAATGATTTTGGTAATTCTACTGAGTCAGGGCAGTTGTTTGGAGGTTTGAATACCGTTGCCCGTATCAATCAGATTTATCAACAATTATTTAATCGTCAGGCGGATAATGATGGTTTAAATTTCTGGTTCAATGCTATTAATAGTGGTGATGTTTCTCTCCCTGCCGCTGCCCTAGAAATCGCTTTGGGTGCGACTAGCGGAGATTTAACCATCTTAGAAAACAAAATTGATAGTTCTAATTTATTTACTACGAGCCTAGTAAATCAAGGGGTTGCTTCCCGTTATGATGGTCAGGTAGCTGTGGGCATTGGTCGTGACTTCTTATCCAATGTGGGTTTATCTGTGGCGACTCAAGCACAGGTGAACACGGCTATTAATAGTCTTCCTGTATAACAGAAAACATTTCCCATGCTAGTATGGCATCTCCACTTCGCCGTTATGGAGTGGAGGATGTCAACGTATGTTAATTGTCAGAATTGCCAAAAGGTCGTAAGATACAAAGGTTATTAGATTTATGACCCTGATACTAAATGTCGTTTTCCAAAATCTTAATTGCTAATCGAGGCGAAATCGCCTTACGAATCATCCACAGTTGTGAAGAAATGGGAATTGCCACCGTTGCGGTTCATTCTACCATTGATCGTGATTCTCTTCATGTTAAGTTAGCAGATGAGAGCGTTTGTATTGGTCCTCCTTCTAGTAACAAGAGTTATTTAAATATTCCTAATATTATCTCTGCGGCCCTGACTCGGGGTGCTGAAGCGATTCACCCTGGTTATGGATTTTTGGCAGAAAATGCCCGTTTTGCCCAAATATGCGCAGATCATCAATTGACTTTTATTGGGCCTCGTCCTGAGTCTATTACTTCCATGGGGGATAAATCCACCGCTAAAAAAACCATGGAACAGGCAGGAGTGCCTACAATTCCGGGCAGTAAGGGTTTGTTAACCGATGATCAAGAAGCCCTCAGAGTGGCGGCAGAAATTGGCTATCCTGTGATTATCAAGGCGACCGCAGGGGGCGGTGGTAGAGGGATGCGTTTGGTGCATCAAGAGGCGGATTTGGTGCGTCTTTTCCATGCCGCAAAGGGGGAGGCAGAAGCTGCCTTCGGCAATGGGGGAGTATATATGGAGAAGTTTATTGAGTTACCCCGTCACATTGAATTTCAAATTTTGGCGGACAATTATGGTAATGTGGTACACCTTGGGGAAAGGGATTGTTCTATTCAAAGAAGGCATCAGAAGTTGTTGGAGGAAGCACCTTCGGCAATTTTGAATCCTAAGTTACGGCAAAAGATGGGACAGGCGGCGGTAAGGGCGGCTAAGTCGATTAATTATGTGGGTGCTGGTACGGTGGAATTTTTGGTGGATAAGTATGGTAATTTCTATTTTATGGAAATGAATACCCGTATTCAGGTTGAGCATCCTGTAACTGAGATGATTACGGGATTGGATTTGATTAAGGAACAAATTGCGATCGCACAGGGTGATAGATTATCATTTTCTCAGAAGGATATACAATTACGGGGTCATGCCATCGAATGTCGTATTAATGCTGAAGATCCTAACCATGATTTTAGACCAAATCCGGGTAAAATTATCGCCTATTTACCCCCCGGAGGGCCAGGGGTGCGCATGGATTCTTTTGTTTATCCTGATTATCAAATTCCTGCCTATTATGATTCTTTAATTGGTAAACTCATTGTATGGGGTGAGGATAGACCAACCGCCATCAAGAGAATGAAACGGGCTTTACGAGAATGTGCCATTACGGGAATACCGACGACTATTGATTTTCATCGTAAGATTTTAAATCATCCTGAGTTTATCGCTGGGAATGTTTATACTAATTTTGTGGGAGAACATTTTAAGTAAATTTGTTCAACAAGGGCTAAAGCCTTTACTGGGAAAAATTATATTTTGAGGAGGGAGAAAAATGGCAAATTTAGAAGCACTTTTGCTCATGGCAGAGGATGAGTTGACCGAGTATAGCACCAATGCCCGTAAAATTGAAAAATTACGCCGTAAAATCGGTATAGCCCTACCCTATCATCAACAACAACAATTAAAGCAGGAATTGTTAGAAAAAAAGCCCAAGGGTATGTTATTTAAAAAAATTGAGGAAAGCCGTCAAACTTTTGCCCTGCCTTTTTGGGGCATCGCAGGATTAGGTTTATTATTTGGTATATCATCCCACCAATATCTTGATTTTATCGCAACGGCGATCGCCCTTCCCATTGCCATCAAAATCCAACAACTAGGATGGAAATTAGAAGCGCAAACCTTATTATTAAAAACCTTTGAAGACATTGAAGAGAGAATGAAAAACTGAGTTTTATTCCTTTGTCGCAAAACTCCATATTCTCCAAGCACCTAAACAAAGGGTACAATTACCAATCACAGTAGTTAGGGCTTGGATGGTGACTAACCATTCTAAACTGGGGAGATTATCATAAAAATGCCAAGTACAGGCACACATGGCGCTTACCAAAGCAGGTAACATACCCCATGCCAACCAACGCCAACTATCTTCCCCTGTAACCTCTGCATAGCGCCAGATAAACCAAATGGCAGCAATCCATTCGATGACGCTAGACACGTGAACTATCCAGGTTGGAATTGATAATGCGTGCATAATTTCTGTTTCAAAATAATTAGTCATGGCTGATTATTTTTATCTTAACTCTTGTTTTACCTTTTCCCCATCTCTTTTGATAATGTAAGCGGGTATTCCCACCACTACACAGTTAGGGGGTACATTTTTGGTGACTACGGCATTGGCACCGATTACTACGTTATCACCAATTTCGATATTTCCCAATACTTTCGCCCCTGCGGTAATTCTGACATTGTTACCAATTTTTGGTCTACCTGTTTTGTCTTTATAACCGATGGTTACTTGTTGATTTATCCAACAATTTTCGCCCATGTCTGCCATAATGATGGTACTAAAACCGTGTTGAATGAATAAGCCTGAGCCAATGTTACAAGAGTTATCGAGGAAAAAATAACCACAAGGGCGATAAATTATCCTCAAAACATACATGGTTATTTTGGCTAAAAAATTACCTTTTAAGAGACGAAAATAATATAAGTTACGATATTCTGGGGCTTGTTGTAGTAGTTTTATTAATTGAATAATTAAACTATTTTGCTCCATTGATAGGCATTCAACCCACTTTATAACATCTTTTTGGATCAGTTCTTTTTCTGTGGTGAAATAGTAGGCTATTAGTAGGGGAGAAAAAATAATAAATTTAATATAAAACCATATTTTTTTGATGATATTTTTCATCTATTTAATATGTAAAATAATGTTTAATAATTTTATTTCAGTTATTGATACATTTATCATCCCCCTAGTAAGGTCAGGGGTGATTCAAAGTAGGAATACAAAAACACTCAAACTATTGTCCATTGCCTATTCCCTGGTTAAGGCAGGGAATAGGCAATGGACAAATTATTATTGATGATAGTTAACTATTAATTTACTAGGCATGGTGCGATCGCCCTTCAAAGTTATTCCTCTATTGTTAGCCTCTAAATGACGCAAAATTTTATAAATAGCCTCAATTTCTTGACCATCAACTTTACTGGCAATATCAGTAATTGTCAAAGAATTATTAGAGCTTTTAACTACTTCTAAAACCTTCTGTTGTAAATCCAAAATAGAAGCCGCTGCCTTCTTCCCTGCCTCAACCCCCGGTTGATGGTAAGCATTAACATTAATTAAATATGCATAAATACTTACCGCCCTTTCATAGAGAGCAATTAAAGCACCAACAATTTTGGGGGAAACCTCATTAACCGTCACCGTAATGGAATCCCTACCATTATCATAAAGAGCTTTTCTCGTACCCTGCAACAACCCTGAAAGATAATCACCGCTGGTGGTGTTAGGTTCTAATTCTAACGAATTTCCAGCCCTATCCTTTAACACCTCAATAAAAGTGACAAAGAAATTGGCAACCCCTTCCCTCAACTGTTGTACATAGGCGTGTTGATCCGTTGAGCCTTTGTTACCATATACAGCAATACCCTGATAAACCTTGTTACCGTCCAAGTCTTCCTCTTTACCCAAAGACTCCATCACCAACTGCTGTAGATAACGACTAAACAATAATAAACTATCTTTGTAGGGTAAGATCACCATGTCTTTCTCACCCTTACCATTCCCTGCATAATACCAACCAAGGGCAAGGAGGGCGGCAGGATTTTTTTTGACATCAGGAATGCGAGTAGCTATATCCATCTCCCTAGCACCGTCTAACATTCCCTGAATATCGATGCCCTCAAGGGCGGCAGGTAACAATCCCACTGCAGATAATTCGGAGGTGCGCCCCCCTACCCAGTCAAACATGGCAAAACATTCGAGCCATTTGTCTTCTTGGGCGACTTTGTACAATTTACTGCTACTGTCCATCATGGTAATAGCTACCGCATAGTCAGAGAAGTTTAAACCCTTATCTTCGTAGGCTTTTTTGGCTTCCAACATCCCGTTACGGGTTTCAGGAGTACCCCCTGATTTACTAATTACTAAGACTAGGGTAGTTTTTAATTTATCTCCAATCTCGGCTAAAGTGCGATCGATTCCTGCAGGATCTGTGTTATCAATAAAATGAATCTTTAAAGGAGGATGGGTTGTGGTGAGGGCAGAGGAAACAAACTGAGGGCCCAAAGCAGAGCCTCCGATGCCAATGGATAGTAAATCGGTGAACTTTTCTCCGTTAGGGGTGGTAATCTTGCCTGAGTGGATGTCCGTGGCAAATGCTTTTATTTTCGTCAGACTATCGTTAATTTCTTTCTTAATTTCCTGATTGGGCGCTATGTCGGCATTGCGTAACCAATAATGCCCTACCATTCTTTTTTCATCAGGATTGGCGATCGCACCTTGCTCTAACTTAGCCACCGCCTCAAAAGCATCAACAAATTTTGGTTGCAGATTGTTGTAAAAATCATCATCAAAACCCATGCGACTTATATCAACATAAAGCCCTAAACCTTCATGATAATAAAGCCAGTCTTGATAACGTTGCCACAATTGTAAATTATCCATCATCTTTTATTTAATCTGATTCTGTCCTTATTATGATCGACAATCACTGAAAAACAACTTTGTTTTTGATTGTCCGATTCTATTTATTAACTTGCGTATCCAAAAATTTTCAGTTCAATTCTAATTAAACTTTGCCTTTGCTTGTTGATAAACTTCCACAGTAATAGTTGTTTCACCCTTTTCTTGGGCAAATTTTTCAATCTTCTTTCTGGCTGCGGGGCGCACAAAAAAAGGTATTTCTTTCAATTTTGCTTCTGCTTCTGAAGTCCATTCCATAAAATATTCTTTTGCTAATTCTCTTTATTTCTTTATAAATTGTACCTTAAAAAAGCCCCTAATAGAAAGTAATAAATGTTACTTTTTTATATTTTTTATGTCAAATCTCACTTATTAATTAATCTTTCATAAGGTCAAAGTAAGGTTTTTTTCCTTTAAAAATGGCATTTTTTTATATCTATCACAAGAATGTTACATCATCTTGATTTTTTTTAGCTTAAACATAAATTGTATTTTATAACCAAAAAAACATATAAAATGTATCCACTATCACACCTTTTTTACATTGAAATGTATTAATATACGAGCAAATCTAAAGAAAACATTAAGAAGCCCATGAAAAATCCAATCCATTTTTTAATGACTGAAGACATCTTGGGATGGAATCAATGGAGAAAAGAAAATCCAAATCTGATTCCCCATTTACAAGGACAAGATTTAAGCCATCGGGATTTGCAAAATATCAATCTTAGTGAAGTAATCTTATCAGGGGCAAATTTGAGTAATGTTAATTTAAGGGGTGCTAATTGTCGTAATGCCAATTTTGACGGGGTAAATTTTACCAACGCTGTAATTCATCAGAGCAACTTGAGTAAAGCCAGTATGAAAAACACCAATTTTAGCCATGCCCATATTACTGATACTGATTTTAGTGGTGTTAATTTAAATGGCAGTAATTTGAGTAAAGTTAAATTAATTGATTGTTATTTTATTAAGGCGAATTTAAAACTGGTCATTGTTAATGGATCTGATTTAACTAATTCTTATTTTACTCAAGCTAATTTGACCGATGCTGATTTTAAAAATAGCAAGTTAAAAAATGTTGATCTAAGTAATGTCAATGCCATGGGTGCAGATTTTACCAGATGTGATTTAACGGGGGCAAATATTGAGGATTGGGTTATTGATAGGACAACAAAATTAAATCAAGTTTATTGCAGTTATTTTTACTGGGCGTTAAACCAGCAAATTGATACAAATAGCTCTAATTTATGCGATTTGACAACTTTTCTCAATCAAAAATCTGACAATACTAGGGTAATAATGAAAGAAAATAAGATAAATTTTAGCCCTGCTGTTTTGAATAGTTATTCATCCCAGCCAAGAGAGGCAAAAACAACACCAGTAAACTATAAACAAAAGTATCTTGAATCTTCCATTCAAAGATTACAAAATAACTGGAAAAATTATCCTAATCCAATAAATAATTGAAAATACCTGAAATGATGTTCCCCGATGCTATCAATATCTACAATAACTATGAAAGAGGAATAAAATGGCTTAATCGTTACCGTGGTTGTCGTCCTATTTTTACCTGTACCCTTGGTTTTACCGATACTGCTTTGATTGAAGGTATTTCAGCGGCAGGGGCAACCCCGCAGTCTCGCCGTTATACGGCTCTAGCGGATGCGGAATTTTTGCTTAATGGTATTACCCCCCATCCTGTGTACCCTCTTCCTCCCCTTACGGTGGGAGTGTCTCCTACGGTTATTAGTAGGGCGGTGGTGAAGATGTTTGATTTACCTGTGTATGTTTTTAATGCTGGTTTGGTGGCATATCCTTCGGTGAGTACCATTGATTTGAAGGGAAAGGGGGCGCTATGTGTAACGACGGGGAAGGCTTTACCTCTAGGGGTAGTGATGGATTTGTATGAAAAGGGTTTGCAATGGGGAAAAACATTAGCTAATCAAGGGGGTGATAGTTATTTAATCCTGAGTGAGTGTGTGGTGGCAGGTACCACCACTGCTTTGGCTGTATTGACGGCGTTGGGTATCCATGCCCAGGGAATGATTAATAGTAGCCATGCGGTATGTAACCATGGGCAAAAATGGCAGGTGGTAGAAAAGGGATTAAAAAATGCTCATTTTTCTGGTTCTACAACTCCTTTTGATATTGTGGCAGGGGTGGGAGATCCTATGCAGATTTTTGTGGCAGGGGTGGCTTCTTCTGCTTCTGAAAAGGTGGGGGTAATGTTGGCAGGGGGGACGCAAATGTTGGCGGTATATGCTTTGATTAGGGCTATTAAAAAGGGTTTTTATTCTGCTACTAATTTACATAATATTATTGTGGGTACTACCCGATGGGTGGCGGAGGATGAAACGGGGGATACGGTTGGTTTGGCTAAAATGGTGGGTGATGTTCCCCTCTGTGCCACGGGATTAGATTTTACTAAGTCCAGTTATCCTAGTTTACGGTGTTATGAGCGTGGTTTTGTCAAAGAGGGGGTAGGTGCTGGGGGAAGTGCGATCGCATCTCATCTTTTAAATACAACGCCCGAACAATTAATGATTGCCATAGAAGGTATTTTGTCCACCTTCCCTGATGCCACGATTCGCCAATAATTGATCTTCTAAAGAAGCAATACGATGATAAGCCGCCGTTAATTGGGCGGTTAATCTTTGCACTTGATCTTCACAGGATATATCATCTTCAGGAAGGGAATTGATAGGAAATCTTTTCGGACTATTTTCGTTTTCATCCACTAAAACATCTTTATGGCTATCCTGACCAAATTCCAAACCATTCTCACCAGAATATTCCTCCATTAAAACATCTTCCGAATCCATAGCTTGTAATTTTAAATCCTGTTGACGAGCGGTAAAATCATTGACTAACTCAAAATCATTAGAATTGCTTTGCACACTGAAACATAAATCCTCTACTCCTTCCCAACCGATACGATGACCCAATTGTTTTACAATGGCATAAAGTTGTTCTATTTTTTGATTTAATTGCCAAATCTCTTGTCTTTGTATAGTCATAATCTCGATATTTTGATGTGTAATGCTGTTCTACCTTTGTTTTTCTGAAAAATATTCACCAAGGGCGATACCATGAGAATTTGTGACTTACTAAGCCCTATAATTTCGAAAATAAGGTGTATTTTCAGATAAAATGCCTAGGCAAACAACCCAGAAAATAATCTCTAATAACTATAGTAAGATCATTTCTCAAAATACCCTCACTATTCCTGATTAATTTAACAATTCCCCGAAACCTTAATATTGACTAAATTTCACCGTAATTTAAACCTAAATATCATTGAATAATTGACTGCCATTCCTAAATAAAACCCTTTTTTTACTCAAATAAAAATTATCTTTAAAAATAGCCATCTAACACTAATATGAACCGTAGATCTTTTATTCTTACTAGCACAGCCCTTACTCTTGGCAGTTTAATCAGCGGTTGCCAAGCAAATCATGACCTAAAAATATTACTGCTTCAAGGCTCAATCCCGGTTCAATTAATTAGGGCTTTTAATCAAGAATTAAATTCAGAAAAAAATATCAATTTTAATCCCCAAGCAAATCTAGCGGAAATATACCGTTTATTAGAGAAATGGCAGGGAAAAACCACCCCCGCCACCGAAGAATCTCGTTTTCAATTTCCCTCCCTTCCTTTTATTCAATCTGAGATAGAAAAAGCCGACTTAGTTACTCTGGGCAACTATTGGTTATCCCTTGCTATTCAAGAAAATTTAATTCAACCCCTCAACCAAAATGAATTAAATAACTGGGCGAATATACCTCCTGTTTTTCAAAATCTAGTGATGAGAAATAATCAAGGCGATATTGATGGTAATGGACAAATATGGGGGGCGCCTTATCGTTGGGGTTATACAATGATTGCTTATCGAGAGGATAAAATTGCACCTTTGGGCTTTACTCCCAAAGATTGGTCTGATTTATGGCGTGTGGAACTAATGAATCAAATTTCTTTATTAAGTCAACCAAGGGAAATTATCGGTTTAATTCTCAAAAAATTAGGTTATTCTTATAATACTAATAATATACAAGAAATTGAAGATGTTTATCGAGAGTTAACAACTTTAAATAATCAAGTAAAATTTTACGATTCTACTAATTATTTACAGCCATTAATTAATGGTGATACTTGGTTAGCTGTGGGGTGGTCAACGGATATATTACCAGTGTTGGAACAGCATCGTAATATTAGGGCGGTTATACCCGAATCAGGGACAAGTCTTTGGGCAGATATTTGGGTACAACCCTATGAAAATAATCTTTCCGAAGAAAAATTAGGAGAAATATATCGTTGGATAAATTATTGTTGGCAGGAAGATTCTGCCACAAGAATCAACTTTTTTACTAAGGGAAATTCTCCTATTTTATCGGCTGAAAATGCTAATAATAGATTACAAATGAGTGAAGAAATTTTCGCTAAAAGTGAATTTATTGAGCCATTACCAGAAACGATAATGGCTCAATATAATGAACTTTGGCAAGGGTTAAATAATTGATAACTAAGGACTCACGTAATTTAACCAAAAAATATAAGTCTTAATTACATTTAACTATCGTATTTTTCAATTATTCCCCCTGCCAATAACATATCTCCATGATATAAAACAGCGGCTTGTCCGGGTGTGATGCCGAATTGGGGTTCTGAGAATATTAATTTAACTCTGTCATTGTCTAGGGGAACAACATTCACCGCTTGGGGAGCGCTACGATAACGAATTTTAGCTTCTGCTTGAATAGGTGCAGAGGGTTGGGGAATAGATACCCAATTCATTCTTTGTACGGTACATTCTGTTTTGCCTCCTTCGTTACGGGTAGCAACTATAACCCGATTCATGACGGTATCTAGTTTGACTACGTATAAAGGTTCGGAATAGGCAACCCCTAAACCTTTTCTTTGTCCGATGGTGTAGTGATGTACTCCATCATGTTCTCCTAAAACGTTGCCTTGGAGGTCAACAATTTCCCCTTGTTTGGGTGTAATGTATTGATCTAAAAAGTCTTTCATAGATCCATGGGCTTCTATTAAACATAAGTCCTGACTTTCTGGTTTTTCGGCGGTACTAAGGTTAAATTTACTCGCCATTTCCCTTGTTTGAGCTTTGGTTTGATTGCCAAGGGGGAAGACTAGATGAGCTAATAATTCTTGGGTCAGGTCGTAGAGAAAGTATGATTGATCTTTATTACTGTCAACTGCTTTGAGAAGTTGGAAGCGATCGCCCTTACTATCATACTCAATTCTTGCATAATGTCCTGTGGCAATTTTATCAATGCCAAGGGTTTTTTGGGCATATTCCAACATGGGCGGAAATTTCACGGTGCGATTGCACTGGGAACAAGGTAGAGGTGTAACACCTTCTTCATAACCAGATATTACATAATCTACAATATGGGTTTGAAATAAATCACGGGTATCAACGATATGATGAGGAATATTCAACTGTTCACATATAGAAGCAGCATCCACCATACCCTCTGAGCAACATTGCCCTTTTCCTTTCATTAACCACAGGGTCAGACCTTCAACATGATAACCTTGATGGTGTAATGTTGCCGCAGCAACGGAACTATCTACCCCCCCTGATAAGCCGACAACTACTTTATCCATAATAATTTAATATAACAATACATTCTATAATATAACCTCAGTTCGGGATAATGGTTTTCAGTATGCTAGGGGACGTAGCATGCTACGTCCGTACAGGTTGCAGGTGGCAGGTTTTACGTGGCTCAAGTTAATTATTCAATCTTCCCTTAAACTTCATTAATTCATAAAGTTTCACCCCAATTTGATACTCATATTGGCTGAGTAGGCGCCCATAGATATAACCTGCTTTCCCATCTAAAAATCCTAAACGGATAATATAGAAGAGAATAAAACGCAATAAGGGCTTAAAGGGTAGTCTGACCCATATTTTCTTGAGAAAACGCTTTCTTTGTACCGCATCACCGAATAAGTTGGCGCCGATGGTGCCATCATCGTTTTGTCCTGTGAGGAAGTTGTAGTAAACCCTTGCTTCCCAGTTGGAGTAACGGTTATGCCTTGCTAACCATTCATAAATATCACGAAAATCGATATGGAGCATATCGTTTTCTAAGTACCCTACTGTACCATCAAGAATAACGTGTTCATGAACTTCGTTATCTCCTGTATTCTTTATATCTTCGGTATTTAGGTTTTCGTAACGTCCTAATTTGTGCCTAAATAATCTTAAGTTCCAATCAGGATATTTTCCGCCGTGTTTAATCCATTTTCCGAGAAAAAATACTTTTCTATTTAAGTAATAACCTTGGTAATTATCATCCTCAATTTTTTGGGCAATTTCTGCCCATAATTCGGGGGTAATTCTCTCATCACAATCGACAATTAACACCCAATCATTTTTGAAAGGTAAGTTTTCTAATGACCAGTTTTTTTTCTTGGGTGATTTTCCATTGTAGTGGAACTGTATGACCTTGGCTCCTTTTTCTTCTGCTATGGCTACGGTGCGATCGCCACTTTGAGAGTCTACCAAAAAAACCTCATCAGCATCAGCAACACTATCAAGACAGGCCCCTATATTTAGTTCTTCGTTTTTGGCAGGAATCAGAACAGAGACGGGGATTTTTTTTTGCTCCAAGGTCATAATACTGCTTTTTATTATTAATTTATCTCCATCACATTTTATCCCAATTTATCGAAAAAACTTTCTTTTTAAAAACTATTCAAAAAAGTTTGCAATAATGTACACTTTTACTTTATACTTATTGAAGATAATTCTTAACTATAGTGTGAAGGAGATTTAGAATTAATGACACTTATGTCTTGGAAGCGTTTGAGTGCGATCGCCCTTGCGTCCTCCCTTAGCTTTGCTATGGCAGGAGAAGCCAGCGGGAATGATAATCACTCTCAAAATATTGTAACAGATAATAGTCCCAGTGCGATCGACTTTTTATCCTCATCCGACAATCAACTCGGTCAGGTAACCAGCGTATCTCAACTCAGTGATGTATCCCCCACCGATTGGGCGTATGAAGCCCTCAGAAGTTTAGTAGAGCGTTATGGCTGTATCGTTGGTTATCCCGATCGCACCTTTCGAGGAAACAGAGCCTTAAGCCGTTTTGAATTTGCCGCAGGTTTAAACGCTTGTATGCAATCCATCGAGCGCTTAATTGGTACTGGTGGCGTAACCGAGGAAGACATCGCCGCCCTCAGAAGATTAATTGCTGAATTTGAAACCGAACTCGCCACCCTCGGAGCAAGAGTAGATAACCTAGAAGGCAGAGTAGCATTCCTCGAAGATCATCAATTTTCTACCACCACCAAACTAAGCGGAGAAGTAATCTTTACCCTCGCCAATGCCTTCAACAACAATCCTGATAGTTTCCAAGGCACTGGGGTAGATAGAGATCAAACCATGTTCGCTAATCGCGCTCGTCTCAACTTCGATACCAGCTTTACAGGAAGAGATCGTCTCAGAGTCCGATTACAAGCAGGTAACTTCGAGCGTTTCGGTAATACTAATATGTTGCGATTAGGGCATGATGCTAATACAGGCAATAGCTTTGAAATTGACACCCTCGCCTATCGCTTCCCCGTTGGTGATGCTGTTACCGCTCACATCGGAACCAATGCCCTTGGTGTGGATAATATTTTTGATGTTCACAATCCTTTCCTCGCCAGTGGTAGCACAGGCTCACTAACCAGATTTTTACGTAGAGATCCTCTCACCCTCAGAGCCCCCGGAGGTGCAGGTGTTGGTGCCAACATTCGACTCAGCGATAGCCTTAAATTTAATGCTCTGTATCTTGCCAATGATGCCAGTAATCCTCAAAGTGGTGGTGGTTTATTTAACGGAGGATATAGTGCAGGTGCTCAGTTGAGCTTTACCCCCTCCCGTAACCTTGCCCTTGCCTTTTCCTACCTTCGTACCTACGAAACCGAAAATTCTGTAAACCTTGCAGGTGGTACCAGTAGCGCTAATAGTGCCAATCCCTTTGGCGGTCGTCCTACCTCTGCTGATCGTTTTGGCTTACAAGGTAACTTCCGCATTTCTCCCCGAGTTAACTTGGCTGCCTCTGGGGGTTATGTATCCGCCAATAACTTAGATCCTGTGGGTGTTGTTGGAGTAAATAACACCGCTAGAACCGACGCAGATTTATGGACCTGGGCAGCTAACCTTTCCTTTGTGGATGTCGGTAAAGAGGGTGCTGTGCTTTCTCTTGGTGGTGGTATGCCTCCTCGTTCTCAGTTTGAAAGAGATACCTCCTACATTGTTGAACTACAATACCGTTATCCCATCAACCGTAATATTACCATTACCCCCGGATTATATGCGGTATTTAACCCCAACCATGACAGCCGTAACGACACTGTTTATGTAGGCGCTTTACGTACTACTTTCAGTTTCTAGGTTGATTGATCGATTTTTGATAATAGTGGCGATATTATACTTATCGCTACTATTTTTTTGAGGAGGAAAATTCCTGCACAAGTTATATCAAGTTCGGATAAATTGTTATAATGAAAGTCCCCCAGAATTGGGGGATTTAGGGGGTAAAACAGGATTCCTTTTCATAACTGATTCGTCGAACTTGATATTAGAGTCACTTGAGTTCGGGTAACATTTTTAGACTTGTAAAGGTGTCAACAATGGATAATGGACAATTATTATGTCTTACCTGTTCCCTCTCACTTACTGACAACTATTATCCCCAACTGAGGTTAGAATATATATATGTAAACCGATAATTATCATGACTAATTCTAACTCTGAATCCGTGGAAAAAAACCCTCAAAATACCGAAGAAAAACCCAGTTATGTAAAACTCGCCATGCGTAATATGGTTAATAAAGGAGGACTTTCCCTTAAGCACTTTTTCTTGACTACCGTTGGCTTACTGGCTTTTTTGGTGGGGATTTCTTATCTCACCCGATAGGAGATCATCATATTCGTGGACGGGAATGTTAATTTTCTTGTAAATCAATATAAAATGGATGGTCGTTTTTGTTTATTGATGATTATCATTGAGTTACTAGCCTAAGTTACATAAGTTTATCTCCATTAGGAGATAAAAATCATGGTTAAATCAAAATGCTATCGTCTTCCCATCACCCTCGGATTAGGATTTGTTTTCCTACTCCCTTTTTCTCCTGTCCAAGCACAGAGTTATAGAAATAATCTATTTTTCAGTCACCAATATTCGACATTTCAAGGCATAGAGAATCAGTTAATCGCCCAAAGACAAGAACAACAAAAAAGAGTTGCCTTAGTCATTGGTAATGCAGATTATCGATATGCTGGAATATTGCAAAATCCAGTTAATGATGCTGAGGATATGGCTCAAAAGTTGGGAGAGTTGGGTTTTGAGGTGATTTTAGTCACTGATAGTAGTTTAAGGGCAATGAATGAAGCCTTAGAAAGGTTTTATTATCAGTTGGATGAGGGGGCAACAGGGTTATTTTATTTTGCAGGTCATGGTATCCAATACAATGGAGAAAATTATTTAATTCCTGTGGATGCTCATATAAGAAGGGCTAGTGAGATTGAGTTTGAAACTTTTGCTTTGGGCAAGGTTTTGGCTACTATGGAGGAGGCAAAAAGTGATATAAATATTGTTATCTTAGATGCCTGTCGTGATAATCCTTTTGCTCGTAATTTTCGTTCCATAATTCCTCGGGGTTTAGCACCAGTACAAATTAATCCCACAGGGCTTTTTATTGCTTTTGCCACCGGGCCAGGAAATGTGGCGGAGGATGGAATTGGGCGTAATGGCACTTTTACGGCGGCGGTACTAAGTAATTTGACCAATGAAAATCAGAATCTGGAAACCATGTTTAGTCAGGTGCGCCTAGAGGTATCCCAAGAAACTGATAGTCGTCAAATTCCTTGGACTTCTTCTTCGGTGGTGGGGAATTTTTATTTTAATGGGGATGGTTCAACTCCTACCCAAGTGGCGACTACGGCGAATGTTAATAGGGATAATCCTCGCACAAATCAAACGGTTCAAAGTCGGGATGGTAGTAATCCGAGGGAGGACAATATTTCTGAGCAACCTTTGGCAAGGGCAGGAAATGTTAACCGTTTTACCCAGTCTCCTCCTCGTTTACTAGATTTTAGTACTCCCCATAATATTATTCGTCATCCTAGTCCAACTTATTATGTTACTTTGGATATTCCTGAGCAGTCTTTTCCTGCTTTGGGTAAGGTGACTATTGAACAACAGCCGGGGGTGGAAAATATTGAGTTTGATTTAGGAAGCACTGAGGCGTTTTTTGGTACTAGGCGCGATCGCCAAGGGGCTATTCCTATTACCATTGAACAAGGGGAAAATTCCAATGTGATTGAAATTTATTTTGATTCCCCCATTGGTGATAATAATCAAGTTACCATCGCCCTCAAACCTTATCGCAATCCTAATTTTGCAGGTATATTTCAGTTTACTACCCATGCTTTTCCCGTGGGTACTGACACCATTGGGATGAATTTAGGCTTAGGGCGTTTACATTTTTATCGTCGTGGTTTTTAATTCAACTTCGATACTTTGGTGTGGCTAGGATTTATAATTTTCCTTCCTACTTCAAAGTTAACTACAATGGTATGTTTTTTACCCAATCCTAAAATATGGGTCACTACTCCTGTTCCAAATGTGGGGTGGTACAGGCGATCGCCCTCCTGCCAATTTTCAGAACACTTTGGTTTTTCCTTCTTCTCCTCCGTAACTATATCACCCACCGCATAACTAGGCTTTAAATTAGTCGAAATCAAATCTTTGGGCAACTCAGCCAAAAACTGCGAAGGCGCACAATAATCTACACTACCCCAAGAATAACGCTCTCGGGCATGGGTGAGGAATAACTGTTCTTTTGCCCTTGTGATACCTACATAACACAAGCGTCTTTCTTCCTCCAAATCCAAAGGATCATTTAAACTACGGTTATGGGGTAACAAACCCTGTTCAAAACCCACTAAAAACACCACAGGAAACTCCAAACCCTTCGCAGAATGCAGAGTCATCAGAGAAACCGCCGAATCACCCTCATCCAAATTATCCAAATCAGATGCCAGAGAAGCACTACTCAAGAAACCTTCTAAACTACTATCCTCATTATCCTCCTGAAACTGCATCATGGCATTCAATAACTCATTAAGGTTTTCCTGTCTGTTTTCCGCTTCATCAGTGCCTTGTTGCTTCAAATCATCCAAATAACCAGAAATATCTAACACCTCCTGTAAAATCTCCACTGCGGGGGTATCCTTTACCCTCTCCTGACAATCACTGATTAAATTAGCAAACTGAGTAATTCTTTTTGCCGCCCTTCCTGCGATGGTATTTACCGAAGTTTGATCACTGATTATTTCCCACAGAGGCACATTCAACTCCTGAGAAGCCGTAATTAAATTTTCCGTAGTGGTTTTACCGATGCCCCTTTTCGGAGTATTAATTATCCTTAATAAGCTCACCGTATCCGCAGGATTAACAATTAACTTTAAATATGCCAAAGCATCCTTAATTTCCTTCCTTTCATAGAACTTAAAACCCCCCACAATATTGTAAGGAATATTACGCCTAATTAATTCATCCTCAAACGCCCTCGATTGAGAATTAATACGGTACAAAATAGCAAACTTACCCCAATCTAAATCAGGATTTTGTTTGACCATACTTTCAATTTTTCGTACCACAAAAGAAGCCTCTTCCCTCTCATTATTTCCCCGATAACAGAAAATCGCTTCCCCTTCCCCACGGGTTGGGCGTAATACCTTATCAATCCTCTGACTATTATTTTCAATCAAAAAATTAGCCGCTTGTAAAATATTTTCTCGAGAGCGATAATTTTCCTCCAACTTAACCATAGTACGAGTATCATCATCAGGTAAACCATCCCCAAAATCCTGCTGAAAATTAAGCAAAATAGTAAAATCTGCCATGCGGAAAGAGTAGATAGATTGATCCGCATCACCTACCACAAATATAGATCTATTTTTCCAATCCCAATGCTTTTTATTGGGCTCATTATTAGTAGCTAAAAGTTGAATTAATTGATACTGAATTTGATTAGTATCTTGATATTCATCTACCAAAATATGTCTAAATTGTTGATGCCAATAACCCAAAATTGATTCATTTTGTTGAAAAATACGTACAGGAATTAACAATAAATCATCAAAATCAAGGGCATTATTTTTTGCCAATTCATTTTGGTATTCTTCATAAATTTCTGCCAAAACTCTTCCTCGATAATCAGGTCTTTCGATAGCATATTGAGAAGGAGATAAACCCAAATTTTTGGCATTACTAATGCCATAACGCATTTTTTTGGGATCAAACTTTTTATCATCTAAATTGAGCTTTTTAGTCACAATTTGCTTGACCAAACTTTGCACATCAGACTCATCAAGAATAGTAAAATTTCTTTCCCATTTTCTACCTTTTTCATCCTGATATTTATTAATATCAAATCGTAAAATTCTGGCACAAAGACTATGAAATGTACCCACCCAAAGGGGTTTGATAGTGCCACGATAAACCTTTGATCTAATATTTTTTTGTTCTAACTCAGGTAAAGATTCTAACTTTTGTTGATGCTTTCTGTGTGCCATCTCTTGGGCAAAAATTACCTCAATCCTTTCCTTCATTTCCTTCGCTGCTTTGTTGGTAAAGGTAACAGCGAGGATATTTTCTGGGGATACTTGATGGGTTTTGATTAAATTTGCGATACGATAGGTTAAAGCTCTAGTTTTTCCAGAACCTGCCCCTGCAACTACTAACAGAGGTCCATTGAAGTGTTCTACGGCTGTACGTTGAGCAGAGTTAAGATGTTCGAGAAAGTCAGAGTTAGAAGTCATCCAAAAATTAGCTGTTAGAATTTGATACGATCTAATTATAACAGTGGCTATGTATCCTAATGATAAAAAATAGATATTTAACTAAGGTAATTGTATTTTTTTTAATTAGTATTGGGAGCCTTTTTTTGTGGAGAAAAACTGAAGCTCAAGATTTGATTTCTACAGATAATAAATGTGTGGGAGAAATAACAGAATTAAGTAGCAAATTAGTGGCAGATATTGGTGATTATGGCAATCGAGTAATTCAAACATCCCGCAGAAGGGAAAGAAATTCTGCAATGATGCCCATATATATAGTCACTGCTGGACAACCTGAATTTGAGGAGTTACCCTTATCTAACCGTAGTTATGGCAGTAATAAACCATCAGAAATAAAGCAAGTGTTTTTTACCACCTTAGAAAGACATTATTTGAGTGATAGAAGACTAGAAGAAACCCAAAATTACCACTGGTTATTGTTAACCCCCACTGATAGGGGAGGATGGGAGATGGTAATGTTGTTAACCAGATTTGGAGAGGTTGCACAGAGTGAGGTGATTTCTCCTCCTATTGATACTACTTCGGGAGTAATGGGTGAGGCTGTAAGGCGATGGTTGAGGGATTGTCGTTATGGTGTGTTGAGGTGATTATCCCTAAATCCCCTAACGCCATGAGATCCTCCCTAGCCCCCCTTTGTAAGGGGGGGAACAAAATGCACCAGAGCATCTTAACCCATCGCATCCAACCGTTGAGTAATCCACATCTTAATTACCGACTGAATATCAACACCCATCCTTTCAGCTTCCTTTTCCATCGCCTCCATCATCCAATGAGGAAAACTAATTTGCATAGCATCCATTTCCAAACCCGGACGCTTCAAAGAATCAAGATCAAAATATTCCAATACATCTTCCCCATTATCAAATAATAAGTCTAACTCCTTAGCCTTCATATAAATTAACCTCCTTTGTTTTTGAACGTCTTACCGAAATAATCCTAACCCTATCACCCCGATAAGTCATTATGGCAGTCCAATGTTTGCCTTTTATCTTTCCTATAACCATTGTACGAGGTTCATCCTCTGATTTAGCCTCAATCTCAATCCTCCTCACATCTGACCAAAGAAATTGAGCCTCATGGAAATCAATACCATGTTTTTCCTTATTAGTCTTACTTTTCTTGATGTCAAACTCAAATTTTCTCATTATTATCCTGCATCAGCCCATTTCACGATCGCACCTTAACACACGCTACCCCTCACCGCACCACCTCAAACCACAAAGTCCCCCTTGTTAAGGGGGATTTAGGGGGATCCTAACGCCACGAGATCCCCCCTAGCCCCCCTTTGTAAGGGGGGAACAAGAGTAATATTAACCGTAAGCACCTCCACCACACCACCTCAAACCACAAGTCCCCCTTATTAAGGGGGATTTAGGGGGATCCCCTAACGCCATAAGATCCCCCCTAGCCCCCCTTTGTAAGGGGGGAACAAGAGTAATATTAACCGTAAGGGCGATCGCACCTTACACAAATCGCACCTTAACGCACCTTGCTCCTGCCAATGTATTTGCTAAAATAAGAACACATACTTAAAACATATAATTATGGCTCAACTAATAACTGTAATTTACGATGGAGAAGTGTTGAAACCGAAAACAAATATTACCTTGAGCAAAGGTAAAGAATATAAAATTCAAATAATAGAAGACTTAATCCAAAATCATACTCCTGAACGTAACCATCAATCATTTTTAAACGGTTATGCCTCTGAAGATGAGGGATTATATGACGAGTATTGAAGCAGGAGATTTTTGGGTAGCCAATATTACCTTTACCAATGGATTGGGTAGCAAGAAAAGACCCATATTAGTCCTTTGGACTGACGGAGAAGACGTTATCGTTGCTGTTGTCACCTCTGCTAAACCTAGAACTATTACCATAAATCTTGTTACAAGTTCCCTCTACGGTACGCTTATCTAGGCTAGACTCTCTCGAACAATCACTTTTAATAGCAAAAATTGGTCATATTCACCCTCAAGATGTGCAAAATGTTCTCACTATTTGGAATACATACATCAAACCTCAATTTTGATTATTAAAGTGCGATCGCACTTTACACAAATCCCACCTCAGCACCTCCACTCCCACCACACCACCTCAAATAACAAGTCCCCCTTGTTAAGGGGGATTTAGGGGGATCAACTAACGCCATAAGATCCCCCCTAGCCCCCCTTGGTAAGGGGGGAACAAGAGTAATATTAACCATAAGCGCCCTACCCCCCACCACACCACCACACCACAAGTCCCCCTTAATAAGGGGGATTTAGGGGGATCCAAACCCCATGAGATTCCCCCTAGCCCCCCTTGGTAAGGAGGGAACAAGATAAAATAGAACAAAAACAGACCATGACAGACTTTTTCCTGCCCTACAACCAAAAACTAATCCCAAGGGCAAAAGAACTAAGAAAAAACATGACCCCAGCCGAAAAAAAACTGTGGTCAGAATACCTGAGCAAAGCACCCATGAGATTCATGCGCCAACGCCCTATAGATAACTTCATCGTTGACTTTTACTGCGCCCAAGCCCGACTCATCATCGAAATAGACGGCGAAATCCACCAACAACCCAACGCCATCATCTACGACAAACAAAGAACAGCCATCCTCGAGAGCTACGGCTTAAAAGTAATCCGATTCACCAACCACCAAGTCTTAAACAACCTCCCCCAAGTCTGTGACACCATCCAAGAGAATTTGATTAAAAAAAGTCCCCCTTACTAAGGGGGATTTAGGGGGATCTAACGCCATAAGATCCCCCCTAGCCCCCCTTGCCAAGGGGGGAACAAGAGCAATATTAACTGTAAGCACTTCTACACCCACCACACCACCTCAAACCACAAGTCCCCCTTACTAAGGGGGATTTAGGGGGATCTAAACCCCATAAGATCCCCCCTAGCCCCCCTTGACAAGGGGGGAACAGGATAACTCCCCTCGCCCTCTGGGAGAGGGGTTGGGGGTGAGGGCAAAAAAAATTTCCCCCACCATGATCGATCCAAGATCCAAACTGGGTAACTTATAAATAACAGAAAAAAGAAACCCTTTAAAATAACTCTCACAGGAGAAACAGCAATGAAACCAGAAGTAACCCTAAAATATTTAAACTACATCCGTGACAAGAAAAACAGCGAAGAAGGCTTCACCCTCATCGAACTCTTAGTAGTAGTAATCATCATCGGTGTACTAGCCGCCGTCGCCCTACCTAACCTCCTCGGACAAGTAGGTAGAGCCAGAGAAACCGAAATCGTTAACGCAGTAGGTACCGTCAACCGCTCCCAACAGTCCTACCACTTTGAAAGAGGTAACTTTGGAGACACCCAAGCCAGACTAGGCATCTCTATTCCCGTAGAGTATATCGACTCAGATAGCATTGATGCTCAAATTGACCCAAATAGTGGTGTAGATGCAACCTTTAACCCTAATGTTCTCAACGCAACTAATCAAGGTATTCGACTCATTGGTGGAGCAATTGCATTTGCAAATGGTGATTACTCTCAAGTTATCTGCCGTGCTCCCAATCCTCCTGAAACTAACGTTGAAAGTACAAACTTAGAGGTCACAGCTGGCAATATTACCGATGATTGTGGTGATACTAATGATGTAGTGAACTAGAACATTGTTCATACAAAAAATTATAGACAAACGGGGGGAAAATGATTAAATTCAACTTCCTCCCTTTTCATTAGCAATATAGCTATTTTCGTAAAAAAATATTGTTTAATACCTCTTGTACATCTTTACTCACGAAAAAATAATATCTCTATATCAAATCCCATAACAAAAATCTTAGAGTTGATACTAAAAGTAAACTCTCATGAAAAACTCTACCTCTATACAAAAAATACTGAGATGCTATCTGGAAAAAAAACCCCTTACCCAAAAAGGCTTTACTATGATTGAACTATTAGTAGTAATTATACTTTTGGCATCTCTCGCCATCGTTGCCCTACCCAACTTTCTCAACCAAATAGGAAGAGCCAGAGAAGTAGAATATCAAAACGCCCTCGGTGCCATCAACCGCTCTCAACAAGCCCACCACTTCGAGAATGGATTTTTCGTCCAAGAAGCCACCGATCAACAAAGTCTCAGAAGACTGGGAATGCGTTTGAATACCTTATACATTGATGAATTTAACATTGCCGTTGACGACACCTACCCCGCCGCCACCACCTCCCCCAGCAACTCCAACTATCAAGAACAAGGTACCAGAGCCTACTCCTCAGCCATCTTTTTCGAAGCAGGATTTTACACAGGCACAGTATGCGCCTCCCTACAACCCACCCAGCAAATACCACCCCCCACTAGCCCCACAGACTGCGGAGACCATGAACTGTTAAAATAAATCTTAATTAACAATGGCATTGGGTGAACCATGAACAAAACCTTAAAAAATATTAACTATCTCTCCCTCATTTCCCCCTTAGTATTAATCATCCTTTGTGTACTGAGCATCGGTCAACTTCAAAAACCCCTGCTAACTAGACAAATAGACCTCACCCCCCAAGACATCCAACAACAAGAAACCCTCACCCGAACCCAACTCCACCTCATCCAAACACTACCCACCATCGGCTACGACAACATCATCGCAGGTTGGAACTTCCTCAACTTCGTTCAATACTTCGGCGACGGCAACGCACGAGACATTACAGGTTATAGCCTCGTACCCGAATATTATCGAATCATCGTCAACAAAGATCCCCGCTTCGTCACCTCCTACCTCTTCCTCGACACCGCCACCTCCCTATTTGCCGGGCGCCCCGACATCAGCGTAGAACTCATGGAACAAGGCTTACAACACCTCTCCCCCGAAATTCCCTCCGCCTATCTAGTCTGGACATACAAAGGCATTAACGAACTCTTATTTTTAGGCAGAACCCAAGACGCAAAACAATCCTACCAAACCGCCTCAGAGTGGGCAAAAATCGAAAACACCGAAACCAGCATCGCCATCAGACAAAGAGCCTTAGAAACAGCCCAATTCCTCGAAAACAACCCCGACAGTCGCTCCGCCCGTGCCAGCGCTTGGATGATGATTCTCGGCAACGCCCGAGAAGAAGAAGTACGCCAACTCGCCCTCCAGCAACTAGACGAACTTGGCGCCCAAATCACCATCGACGGCAACAACCTCTCCGTCACCATCCCCCAAGATGATCCCTAATAAAAAGTTCCCCCCGAATTCGCGGGAGCTAGGGGTGAGGACAAAAATAAAGTTCCCCCCTTATTAAGGGGGGTTAGGGGGGATCAAACCTAACGCTTATAAACCACTGCTAGGGGTGAGGACAAAAATAAAGTTCCCCCCTTATTAAGGGGGTTAGGGGGGATCAAACCCAACGCTTATCAACCACTGCTAGGGGGGATCAAAACTAGAAAATATTAAATCCCTTACCCCAACCCAAACAAGCAAAAATCAGTATGATCAACCTAAACACCTCATCTGAATCATGAACCATAACCAAGAACAACCGAACCAAATAGCTCAAAACTACATCCGTCAAAAACAATTCGACAAAGCCATCACTTACCTAGAAAACATCATTGAAACCAATCATGATCAGTATGAATACTACTACTATTACTTAGGTTTAAGCTACCTATTAAAGGAAGACTCAGAAACCGCCGAATCCATCTGGATGACTGCCCTACTCGATAGTAATGATTTTGATACTCAACGAGAAAACCTATTAACAATTCTGAATACAGAAGGCACTTATTTTATAGATCAAAACCATCTAAAAGAGGCTTTCGGTATATATTATCAAATGTATGAATTAATTCATGACGAAGAAAAGCCAAAACAGGGTTGGGCTCATTATTACAATAATATAGGACGAGTATTTCATAAATTAAGCAATACTGATAATGCCCTTAAAGCCTATCATTCTGCCCTCGAACTTGATGATACATTTATCTCTGTCAAAATAAATCTTGGGATTTTATATTCGACCACCAAAGACTTAAAAAAAGCAGAATATTACTTTCGTGAAGTAATAAAATTAGATCCTAATAACTCCTTGGCATATAATCGCTTATTTTTTTTATTAGATGGACAATTAAGAGATCAAGAATCCATAGAACTCGCCACAAAATTATCCCAAACTTTTCCTGATAACCTATTCTGGAAATTAATAATTAATCTACAACTACCAGCTTTATACAACAATCAAGACGAAGTTTTACCATGGCGCCATAAATGGACTCAAGGGCTAGAAAAACTAATCAAAGAGATAGATTTCAGCCAAACCACACAGCAAGATGTCAGCGCCTTATCAGGTCATACCAATTTTCGATTAGCGTATCAAGGCTTAAATGATATTGACTTACAAAAAAAATATGGTTCTTTTGTCTATGAAATTGTGAAATCAAATTTTCCCAACTTTGTGAAGCTACCAGACAAACCACACAAAAATCACAACGAAAAAATTAAAATCGGCTATATATCCAACTGTTTCCGTAGTCATACAGTGGGTAAATTATCCCGTGGATGGTTTGAAAAATATAATCGAGATCAATTTGAAGTCCATTGCTATTTTATCAATCTTAATCGAGATACTTTTACCCATTGGATAGAAGAACAATGCGATCATTTCCATTATCTTCCCCTGAATGTAGAAACCATTGCCAAAAAAATACAGGAAGATAACTTAGATATTTTAGTAGTCATGGAAATTGGTATGCACCCCATGATGAATCTAATCGGAAGTTTACGCCTAGCACCCATTCAATGTACTACATGGTTACATCCTATTACTTCTGGGCTAGTAAACATAGATTACTTTTTATCCAGTGATTTAATGGAACCCGACAACGCCCAAAGCCATTATTCCGAAAAATTAATTCGCTTACCCAATATTGGTATTTCCTATCCCAAACCAGAAATTCCCATCACCACTAAATCAAAACAAGATTTTGGTTTAGCAGATAATAAAATTAGTTATTTATGCTGTCAAAGTTTATTCAAATACCTACCCCGTCACGATTATCTTATCCCCTCTATTGCCCATAAATTACCATCAGCCCAATTTGTTTTTATGGAGCGCCCTAATGCTGAATTCGCCAATAGATTTAAACAAAGATTACAAAAATCATTTGATACTTTTAATCTCAATGTTGATGATTATTGCGTCTTTGTACCTTCTCTATCACAACAAGAATACTTTGAATTAAATTTAGTCTGTGATATTTTCCTAGATAGTCTAGCATGGTCAGGGGGTAATACAACATTAGAGGCTCTAGCTTGTGGTTTACCCGTTGTCACCTATCCTTGTGAATTTATGAGAGGCAGACATAGTTACGGAATTATGAAAATGATTGGCATAACAGAAACCATTGCTTCCTCAGAACAAGAGTATATCGATATTGCCGTAGAATTAGGCAAAAATACATCCTGGCGGAATCAACTTATAGAAAAAATCAAAAATAATCATGATAATTTATATGATGATTGGGAATGTATTAAAGGATTAGAAACTTTTTATCAGAGTGTGGTTAAAAAACATGAATAGTTGGCATTTTTCGGTAATAGATTATCTAAAACAAGAAAACTATCAAGAAGTAATTAATATATACGAAAATATTATTGAAAACAATCCTGAAGAGATTGATAATTATTGGTTTTTAGGATTAGCATACTTACTAAATAAAGAACCAGATCAAGCTCAGGCAATTTGGTTTATTCCATTGGCTAATGGAGATGAAGATGAAATAGAAAAGTGGACAACAGAATTAATAGTTATCTTACAAATAGAACTTATTACCCAAGAACATAAAAAAAACTATGAGTTATTATGGTTAATTTCTCGCTCTATTCAAGAACTAGATCCCCATAATATAGAAAACATACTATCAGTTTTAAAGCTATCTACCATCATAAATACTTTTGATAATAGATTAATTAGCGAATCAGGAATTATAGATTTTCTACAAAACGAAAAAACTAAGCAAGTAGATTTAAACTATTTATTATCAGTATTAGAAAGTATATTAAACATACCAACGAAAGAAAGTATCCTTTTTGCAGAAAGCTGTTTGATCTATACTAATTGTAATCCTGTTTTTTTAGAAAAAATAAAGTTAGTTGCTCATGCAATGGGTATTGACAAAAATAGACTCAATTACGCCATAGACTTATTAAAATGCGTATTAAACTACAGCCCAGAAGACGTAGAAACTTATGTTAGAATATCATATTTTTATAGCATCAAAAATCAACTATTAAAAGCAATAGAAATAGCAGAAATCCCCGTAGTCACCCGAGTAGGGGAACAATTCGCCGCCCGTAACAGTTATACCTATATGATGAATGCAGGTATCACCGAAGGCATCGCCTGGAGTGAAGAGGAATATATAGAATGGGGTATCAAATTCGGCACTGATGAAAACCTACGCAAAGAAGTAAGCTGGAAATTAAGACAATCCAAGAAAAACTCTCCCCTATGGGATGCCAAACAGTTTACAAAAGATATGGAAAAAGCCTATCAACAAATGTGGGAAATTTATGTTAACAGCAAAGCATAAAAAGTCCCCCTTGTTAAGGGGGATTTAGGGGGATCAAAACCCAACGTTAGAACATCCCCCCCTAGTGCCAGATTCGCTAGTTTTTCGCCTAAAGTTTTTTTCGAGCTTGAGTATAAGTTATTGCATCCATGATATTTAGTTACCGATTTAATAAAGAACTGTAAAACGTTAATTGATAGGATAGGGTGCGATGAGACGTAGTCTGCCACCGTTGCGATCGCACCTTACAAGCTATGGCATATAATAATAAATAGGAGAAAAGTAATATAAATATGTAAACCCACAATACTTTAAATATATGAAAACTTTAGTGAAATGGGATATTACCGAATATCATAAAATGATAGAAATAGGTATTTTAAAGAATAAAAATTGTGAACTAATTAATGGGGAAATTATTACTGTGAGTCCTGAATTACCTATTCACTATAACACCACAAAAAGAAGTGCTAATTATCTTAAACAACTATTAAAAGATAAAGCGGATGTGCGTTTTAATGGCCCTGTTACTTTAGCTAACTCTGAGCCTGAACCTGATATTGCCATCGTAAAACTTCCCGAATCTAAATATGATCAACATCACCCTTACCCTGATGATATTTACTGGTTAATTGAAGTGGCCAATAGTAGTTTAAGTAAAGACTTAACCCTAAAAAAACAGATTTATGCGGGGGCAAATATTTTAGAGTATTGGGTTTTGAATTTACAAAAACAAGAATTAATTATTTTTCAGCAGCCTGAAGGGAATGATTATTTAAAAGAAATTATAGTTAATGATGCGATCGTTCACCCTTTAGCATTTCCAGAAGTAGATATTATCGTTAATAAGTTATTTAATTGTTAGACATATTTCAACATAATAATATAGTAGAAAAATGGAAGAATTATTAACCTTACGTCAATATATCCAACAAAAAAAATATGATCAAGCCCTTAAGTTAGTCGCCGAATTGGAAGAAATGTCAAAGGAAGATAAATTAAATAAGATTTACAGTTATACGGTCATTTTACTAATTCATTTAATTAAACAAAAAGCCGAAAAAAGAACTACTCGCTCTTGGGATTTTTCCATTTATAATTTCACAAAAGAAATAAAAAGAATTAACAAAAGACGGAAATCAGGAGGTTTTTATGCCAATCAAGAAGAGTTGATCGAAATATTAATGGACGCTTTTGATACTGCCATCAGAAAAGCCTCCCTCGAAGCCTTTGAAGGAAAATATAGCCCTGAAGAATTATTAGCAAAAATTGATTCTGATGAGATTCAGTATCAAGCCTTAAAGTTGATAGAAGATGAATAAATACAGCACACCCTATCCCCTAAAATTAATCCTTACCAATCAAAAAACAAATCAAACTTATGAATAATAAATTGGTTGAGTCATTAGTAAACGTTATTGAATCATTACCTCAAGAAGATTATTTTTTATTTCAACAGCAATTGAGCTTAAGAAGTATTCAAAAAACTGAAGGAGTGTGCGGACAACAAGCAAGAATTCGTAATACTCGTATTACCGTATGGACAATAATATCCTTAATTCAGCAAGGCGCCGACGATATGGAGATACTAAATAACTACCCCAGTTTAACTCTGTTTGATCTGGTTGCAGTTAAGCAATATTACAGACAAAACACCGAAGAAATTGAGACTCTGATAAATCAGTATGAGAAGGAAGATCAATTAGAATTGTCTAAAGGAGTTTAGACAGTGAATTTTTATGCCAACGAAAATTTACCCTTAGTAATTGTCAATGGCTTGAGGGAATTAAACCATGACGTTTTAACTTCCTATGAAGCAGGAAATGCTAATCAGGGCATTCCTGATGATTTAGACAAGGCAAGATATTTTTACATTAAGCAACACACTACAATAGAATCAAAACAATATTGTAGCTAATTGATTATTAACTTTAATGGGAATTTAAAATTATGGTTGCCCAACTCGAACTCAAATACTATACCCCAGAAAAATATCTGGAATTAGAGGAAAAATCAGAGATAAAAAATGAATATCTTGACGGAGAAATAATCCCCATGCTAGGAGGTACCACAAATCATAATCAGATTGCTATTAATTTTTGTCGGGCTTTTCCCCTAACTATCAATAATCAAGACTATTATATCTATATCAATGACGTGAAACTCTGGATACCTGACTATCGCTTTTATACCTATCCTGATTTAATGATCATTGAAAGTGAGCCAGTCTATCAATCTGAAAAGAAGAATATAGTTACGAATCCAAAAATAATTATCGAAGTTTTATCCGACTCTACCCAAAATTATGATAAAACTGAAAAATTTAGAGCTTACCGTTCTTTACCCAGTTTACAAGAATATATCCTAATTTCCCAATCTAGTTATTATGTAGAGCAGTTTATCAAACAAACCGAGCAACAATGGTTATTTAATGTTATGGAAGGCGAAAATCATCATCTTGGGTTAGCTAGTATTGATTTTTCGATTTCCTTTTCTCAACTTTATCACAGAATCGTTTTTGAATCACCTTTAATAAATCTTGTTTAATCCTTGATGGTAATTTTAATTTTATTAATTCTCGGGCCATCCATATCGGCAATGGTGAAAATTAGATTATCAAATTTGTATATTTCGTTAATAGAGGGTATCTTTTGCCATTGATAAATTAAAAATCCTCCGAGGGTTGTATATTCTTCGGTGAGGGGTAAATCAAAATCGAGTAAGTCATTCAATTCATCAAGGTTAATTTGGGCAGAGACAAGAAAATTTTGCTCGTCAATCACGGTAACTTCTGACTCTTGATTGGTAAGGCTTTTTTCTTCATAGCCCAAAATCTCATTAATTAAATTTTGCATGGAGACTAATCCTGCGGTGCCTCCATATTCATCGACAATAATCACCATTTTTAACCGTGACTGTTGCATCACGTTTAGTAACTCACTGAGGGGGGTAAATTCTGACAAAAATTTGACGGGGCGAATTAAGTCTTTTATGGGTTGCCCTAGTTTACTTTCGGATAATGAGGATTGGTGATTTTCTGATGATTCTTCGTTTTTACCCAGAAAAGAAACACAGTCTTTGAGGTTGATAATTCCTCGAATATCATCCAGAGATTCCCCGATAACAGGATAACGGGAATGTCCAGTTTTGGCGACTTCTGCCAATAAGTCTTGATAGGTGGAGTTGAGGGATAGATAATGGATATTGACTCGAGGTGTCATGATTTCCATGGCTTCTACATCCCCAAATTCAAAGACGTTACTTAATAATTCCCTTTCTTCGGCTTCTAATCCTGATGATTCTCTTTCGGTACGAATAATTAATTGTAGTTCTTCGGGTGTAACTTGTTTGTACCATCCTTGTCCTGTATATTCTGCCCCTACTAAACGCAGCAAAAATTTGGTGGACTGGTTGAGAATATCTATAAAGGGTTTAAAAATAGTGCCGATGACTCGAATAGGGGGGGCAAAGAGTCGGGCAAGATTTTCGGCATAGAGGAGGGAAAATGATTTGGGGCATAATTCCCCTAATACTATCTGTAAATATACTAGAAGAATGAAGGCAAGGGGTATGGATACGGAATGAATTAATATCTGGTTAATATTAGGAGGTAGGGAAAGGGCAATGATGAATGATTGGAGTATTTGTGCCATGGTACTTTCTCCAATCCAACCCAAGGCAAGGCTAGAAAGGGTTATCCCTAGTTGGGTAGTAGAAAGCAGTCTGTCTAAACTTTTTTGGAGGGATTGGACAGTTTGGGAGGGTATATCTCCCTCTAATACTAAATGATTAATGCGCGATCGCCTCACAGAAACTATAGCAAATTCCCCAGTAACAAAAAAAGCGTTAATGGCAATCAAGGAAAAAATGGCGAATAATCTAAATCCAATGTCAGGCCAACTCATTTAGGGATGAATAGTTAAAAATAATAATAGAATAACTGATTTTACCAAAACTAGGATGTTAGGCACCTTGGACTTGATATACGGTATCATATTATGTAAATCAACAATCAACCGCTAGGGGCTTGGGTTTTCTAAGTCCCTATAGTCATGGTTAGCCCACCATAACACAATATTACATGAAACCAGCCGTATATTTCATTGGAGCAGGTCCAGGAGATCCTGATTTATTAACTCTTCAAGCCTATAAGATATTGACCCAAGCTGATGTGATTTTATATGCGGATTCGTTAGTACCAAAGCAGATTCTGCGGGATGTAAAACCCACGGCGGAGTTAATCGCAACGGGTAACAAAACCCTCGAAACCATTATCCCTTGCATGATTGACAGGGTACGGAATAATTTGACTGTGGTAAGGTTACAGTCGGGGGATTTGTGTTTATATAGTGCCATCCACGAACAAATGAAACAGTTACGGAAGGCGAATATTCCTTTTGAATTGATACCGGGCATTAGTGCTTATCAGGCGGCGGCGGCAAAAATTGCCACGGAGTTAACGGTGCCTCAGTTGGTACAAACCATTATCCTAACCCGTGTCAGTGGTAAGGCTTCCCCCATGCCTTCGGGGGAAGAGTTGGCGGATTTGGCTTCACACAAAGCTAGTTTATGTTTATATTTAGCCGCACGTCATGCCGAAAAATCTCAGCAGGAGTTGTTGAAACATTATCCTTCGGATACTCCTGTGGCTATATGTTATCGGGTGGGATGGGATGATGAAAAAATTATCATTGTACCGTTAACCGAGATGGCAAGGACTACCCAAGAGTATAATTTGATTCGTACTACTCTATATATTATTAGTCCTGCCCTCAAGGATTTTGATACGGATAATTTGCGATCGCAACTTTATCACCCCCAACACTCCCATTTATTCCGCCCTTAAATCCCTACCCCTATGTCTTCGACATCTCCCCTTAAAAGGCAAGGGTGATTCAAAGTGGAATTGAAAACTATTGCCTATTGCCCATTGCCTATTCCCCGCCTTCACGACTCCACTTTTTCATCAGCCCCTATTTAATTGCTGATTTTTAATACAGCCATAAAAGCCTCCTGGGGTACATCCACTGTACCAAGGGATTTCATGCGCTTTTTACCCTTAGCTTGTTTTTGGAGGAGTTTTTTCTTACGACTAATATCCCCTCCATAACACTTGGCCAAAACGTCTTTTCTCAGCGCTGGAATATGTTCACTGGCAATAACTTTTGAACCGATCGCCGCTTGAATAGGCACTTTAAATTGATGACGAGGAATCAATTCTTTGAGTTTTTCTGTCAAAGCCCGTCCAACCTGATAGGCTTTATCTCGGTGAACAATCATCGCTAAAGCATCCACAGGATCTTTATTTACCAGAATATCTAAGCGAATTAAATTATTTTCTCGATAACCAATTAACTGATATTCCATACTGGCATAACCCCGAGAGCGGGATTTTAATTGATCAAAAAAGTCCGTTACCACTTCAGCAAGGGGTAATTCATAGATCAAATTAGTACGATTGAGGGTAAAGTATTTCATATCCACAAATACCCCCCTTCTGGTTTGACACAAATCCATCAAAGTACCCACATAGGTTTCAGGGGTAATCATTTCAATCCTGATATAAGGCTCTTCAATTTTTTGGCGTTTTTGGGGATCTGGTAATAAACTGGGATTATCCACTTGGATTATCTCCCCTTCGGTGGTGGTGACACGGTAAATTACCGAGGGAGCGGTGGTAATCAGATCTAAATTATATTCCCTTTCTAATCTTTCTTGGACGATTTCCATGTGCAACAAACCAAGGAAACCACAACGGAAACCAAAGCCCATGGCGCTAGAGGTTTCGGGTTCGTAGGAAAGGGCGGCATCGTTTAATTTTAGCTTTTCGAGTGCTTCCTTGAGGTCAGAATATTGATCGGCATCGATGGGGAAAAGTCCACAGAATACCATGGGTTTCGCCTCTGTATAACCTGGTAAGGGTTCTTTGGCTGGTTTGGTGGCGAGGGTGATGGTATCCCCTACCCTAGCATCTTCCACGGCTTTGATGGAGGCGGCGAGATAACCTACTTCCCCTGCGTGAAGTTCATCCACGGGGATTTGGTTGGGGGATAAAATGCCAATATCATCTAAGTCATACTGTTTTCCTGATGCCATGAGTAAGATGCGATCGCCCTTTTTGAGAGAACCATCAGTGACACGGAAATAAACAATTACACCTCGATAAGGGTCATAATAACTATCAAAAATCAAAGCCCGAAAAGGCTTCTCTACGGTGTCTGCTGGAGGAGGAACACGATCAATAATTGCCTGTAAAATATCATCAATACCAATACCATTTTTAGCCGAAGCCCGAATAATATTAGTACAATCTAAACCAACAACCTCCTCTATCTCCTCAATGACTCGCTCAGGTTCAGCCCCCGGTAAATCGATTTTATTGAGTACGGGGATAATTTCTAAGTCATTCTCAAGGGCTAAATAAACATTAGCAAGGGTTTGTGCTTCCACCCCTTGGGAAGCATCCACCACCAACAAAGCCCCCTCACAGGCCGCCAAAGAGCGGGAAACCTCATAGGAAAAGTCCACATGTCCGGGGGTATCAATTAAATTTAAAACATAATCTTCTCCATCCTTACCCTTGTAGTTCATACGGGCGGCTTGGAGTTTGATGGTAATACCTCTTTCCCTTTCTAAATCCATGTTATCGAGAAATTGCTCTTTCATCTCCCGATCTGCTACCGTATCGGTAGTTTGTAACATACGGTCTGCCAATGTTGACTTACCATGGTCAATATGGGCAATAATGGAAAAGTTGCGCAGTCGTTTTACGGGAGCGTCTGTCATAGCTGTTATATCGATATTAGTTTTTAGAAAGATTGAGTTTTAATATTTCTTCATTTATTTTAATATCATTTTGCTCTGACTGTGTGAGGAATTAACAATTAGGCTCATTCTATTAAATTATTCGTCTAGTAGCTCGGTTAAGATGTTAATTAACTCTGGTATATCTTTTTTAAGGGTTTGCCATAATATTTTTTTGTTAATATCAAAATATGCGTGAACTAAGCGATTACGCATACTTATCATTGCCGTCCATGATATTTCAGGATGATTCTGTTGATATTCTTTTGAGACTTTTCCCGCCGCTTCCCCAACAATTTCTATGGCTTTAACTAAGGCGAAAACCAATAAATCATCATTATCTAAGTCTGAGTTTGTCTTTCCCTCGATAAAAGAAGTTGCTTTAAGACTTGCATCTAACATGTGCTGTAATCTGATGCGATCATTTTTTGCTAACATACTGCACCAATGCTAAATCCAGAACTTCTTGACGAAAATATTTACTCAAATCTTCAGGGGTTTGTAAATCCACTGGACGCTTTAATATTGACGATAACTCTAATTCCATTTTGGCGAGGGAAATTAAACCGGGGATATATTTTGGATCAAATTCAATCAATACATCTATATCACTCTCTTTATTAAAATCTGCCCTGAGAATGGAACCAAATAAAGAGAGTTTTTGTATGTGATATTTTTGGCAAAAACTATCGATCGCACTTTGGGGAATAATTTGATTAATCCGATTAGTAATGGCATCAGTGTTCATCGCAGAATCATTGACTATTGATTGATTACTAATTCTATTATCCCTTAACCGCAATACATTCGATTTCCACTAAAACATCCTTGGGAAGACGGGCAACTTCCACACAGGCACGGGCAGGGGGATTTTCGGGGAAATATTGGGCATAAATTTCGTTCATGGGAACAAAATTGGTTAAATCACTGAGGAAAACGCTGGTTTTGACCACGGCGGAGAAGTCTACTCCTGCTTCTTTGAGGATTGCTTCTAAATTTGCCATTACCTGCTTGGTTTGGGCTTGTATATCCCCTTCTCCTACCATTTCCCCTTGGGCATTGAGGGGGATTTGTCCTGCTACAAAGATTAATTCACCCGTAACGGCGATCGCCTGATTATAGGGGCCTACAGGGGCAGGGGCTTGATTGGTATAAATAACTTTTTTGCTGGTCATTGTATCGAAATAAGATGAGCAAACCTGATTATACCAGTTATTGAGGGGTTATTCACTTCTATGGGGGACTGATTGGGTTTTGGGTCAAAAACCATTGCCCATTGCCCTAAAATACCTAACACTTTTACCACTAACCTAGGATATAAAAATATATTAATACGCTAGACCCATACTGCGGGTAGTTTCAGCACCTAAATAAACACGGATACTTAAGAAGTCCGTAGGACAAGCGGTTTCACAACGTTTGCAACCTACGCAGTCCTCAGTACGAGGGGAGGATGCAATTTGTCCTGCTTTACAACCATCCCAAGGTACCATTTCTAATACATCGAGAGGACAAGCACGAACACATTGAGTACAGCCAATACAGGTGTCGTAAATTTTTACACTATGAGACATAAAAAAAGATGCTCCTTACCGAGTTTTGTTTTTTATTAATGATTTCTCAATTTCAGCTTTACTTTATCGCAGTATAGGCTCTAGGCTACCTTTTCTGATATATAACTTTAAACTCTGTAACAATTTTTATTTTTTCTTTTCATTCTCGTGGATTCAAGCTACTATGGTCTTTGGCGAAGCAGATTCCACATATACCCCATCGCTCTAGCTCTCCTAGGGGAGTAGGAGTTTGACAGCGAGGGCAAGGGGGTAAAGAGTGCGATCGCCCTTTAATTTTGTTTAACCACTGTTCTAGGGCTTCTTGGGGGGTAATGGGAGAAGATTTTTCGGGGGGTTGGTATTGGTCATAAAGAATACTAGGATTTACCAGATGGGTTTCTTCTTCGGGATCAACCCAACTTTTTTGATACCATTTAGCTGTGGTAAAGCGTATATCTTTGATAGACTCATTTAAACGACGGTTAATCTTTTTGAGTAACGTATATCTTTGCAATGATAAATTTTGCGCATAGGCACTACTAGAAGTGGATACCCATAAAATGTTGTCCTTAAGGGCGATCGGTTTTGTGTGTTGTGCTACCCTATGATTAACTACCGTAAACCAACACCTTACCAGTTGCTGGTATCTTCTTTGAGTTTCCCACTGAGGTTGAGCTAAAATTGCATTTAATAACTTATCAATTGATTCAAAAGTCATGAGTTTATGAGTGAGAAAGAAACATCCATACATCCCCTTGTTCAACTTACCCTAAAAAACATCGATTTTGACTTAAGTTTTGAACTACGACAATTTGAGGAATCCCGACAAACACCTGTAGAGTCTCTGGCTGTTGTTGAATCATCCCCTATCCCCCATGATTTACCAAAACAACCCATTAACTACGACTTTGTTTCTTCTGCTTCGGAGAATGATGATGATAATATTCCCGTTGCTTCTCGCATTATCACTGACAAATATAGCCTTAAAGAAATTATTTTTACCCCTTGGGCGATTTTTGGCTTAATTCTTTTTATTACTGCCAATGCCTTAATTTTCATCAACTGGGATTTAAATTCTTCTCAAAGACAGGTTGCTGAAGGTGAGGAAGGTTTATCGGAAGAGGTACAAGAAACTAATAATCTTGAGGAAGATATATCCCTCAACAATCAAGAAGAAATATCATCTTCTCCCCTACCTCAACAGGAAGTTAATCTCGAATTGCCTTCCCCTCCTAATTTACCTTCTTCTTTACCCACAGAGGAAAACATGAGTGATAATCAGGCTCAAGGCAATAATCCTTATCCTAATTTAAAAACTGCTCTTTTGAGTGAAGCGGTGATGTATTTGGCTGAGTCTGATGTCCAAAATCCCCCTCCTCTAAATGTGACTCAGGGTAATGGCAGTAATTCTCCTCAATATCATCTTATTACTGACTATAAAAGTCCAGAACATTTTGCCAAGATAAGGGAGGTTATTCCCACTGCGGTGGTGACAAATGTTAATCAGGAGATAAAAATTCAGCTAGGGGTATTTAATGATAATGCCCAAGCACAACAACAGGCTCAACAATTACAGCAAACTCAACAGTTACCTGTCAGCGTAGTTGTGACAAGATAAATTAATGAAGATTGAATAAAAGAATCAAACTAATATATTTACCCCAGAAAAGGATAAATATGAAATATTCGTTTTCTTTTTCAATTAAAATAAAGGCGGTAAAAAAACAGAGAAAATAGGAGGTTAAAACAGAAAATAAGGAGCCATGCCAGTGGTTAAATTGTAAAAAATAAAATGCTCCTATACCTAGGGTAATGAAACTTAAAATACAAAAAAAATAACCCCATGATTTTGGATAGGTTTTCCATGGTGGTTTTCTCATTACTTCTCCTAATATATAACCAGAGGCGATCGCCATGGGAGCGTATAATGAAATTAGAGAAAGATAATGATCAGTATATCTTAATATTAAAGTAATAATTAAAGAGAACAAAAACCAAGTAAGAGATAGCTTCGCCCAACTATAATTTTTATTTTTTAGAGCATATATAAAACCAAAAATACTAATAAAAATCCACGAAGAAAAATTGCTTAATAAATTAACAACAGAATATTGAGAATAAAATAACGAGTTAATACTAGGTGACTGAATATCCATGATGGGATAATCATCAATCCTCGTATGTATATATTCCCCTCCATACCACAATACCGCTGGTATGATACCCAATACTATCCCTAACCAAAAATAACTAGAATTTAATAAACGTGGAGTATCCCACCATAAAAAAATAAGGGCGATCGCACCTAATATTATAGCAACATCCCAGCCCAAAGCCAGACAAATAAAAGTAAGACTAATGCCCACCCCCAAAGCCCAACGTAAATCACGCCGAGAAATTAAAATCGATAAAAAGAAAAAAATTTCACAACATAACCTCACCCCATCAAACATTGCCAAACGTCCATAGAAAATGACAGGAGTAGAAGTTAAATAAACCAACGCCCCAAATAAAGCATAAAAACGAATAGGGAATAATTCCCTTGCCAAACAATATAACAGGGGTACAGATAAAGCCGTAAAAGTGGCTCCCATAATGCGAGTAGCAAACTCATTAAATCCCCATATTCCGTAGGCAACCGCCGTCAAAATGTGCATTAAAGGGGGCTTTATTCCATAAAAACTCTCCGTATAGTGAGGAAATAACCAGTTTAAATTATCAGCAAAAGACTGATAAATTTCTGTCGCAATTTCTGCAAAAAAATACTCTCGTCCATCATAAAAAGGCAGACTACCAAGATTTACAATACATAAAAAAAAAGCCCCTGCAAATAAAAAAGAATTTATAATTAACTCTTGTTTATAATAGATAGAGCCAAACTTATAGCGAAAAATTCCGCCTAAAAACATTGAAAAATATAATCAAATTTACTATTAATAAAGTTATAAAATAATTGAAAACAAGTCGTTCATCACTAACAACATATTTCCCATATTCCCTAGCCTAACACAGATTTAAATATTATTTCATTTCAAAACCTATGCAAATTACATCAACCAATCAAACAAAACAAGGGGCTAAAACCCCTTGCTATAATTTTTTTGTACTTATTCTGTCTCTAATTAACGATAAATTATTGCTAAAAAAATCGCAGAAAAATAAAGTTATTAGTTATTACAAAAGAACCTAGAACCATTAATTATCAATTCTCCATTATTAATTATCAATTATTAAATCTACATTCTTTCTAATACAGAAATTCCCAATAAAGATAAACCTAACTTAATCACTTTTGCTGTCAAATCAGCCAAAATTAAACGGGATAACTTAACATCTTCCTCTGCCTGTAAAATAGGACACTGATCATAAAATTGATTAAACTTTTGACTTAATTCAAACAGATATAAACAAAGTCTATTAGGTAATAAATCTTTTTCTACTTCCTTAATAACATAATCTAATTGTAAAAGATGTTTTGCTAAAACTAACTCACTTTCTTCCTTAATGATAATGGATTTATTTATTTCCAAATTATCCAAATCAATATTACCCTTACGACTAATCCCCTGCACCCTAACATAAGCATACAAAAGATAAGGAGCAGTGTTGCCCTGTAAAGCTAACATTTTATCAAAACTAAATTTATAATCAGTGGTACGATTTTGACTTAAATCAGCATATTTTACAGCACTTAAACCAACCACTTGACTAACATGATTAATAAAACTTTCATCCTCATTTCTGCCCTCACTTTCGAGACGATTTTCTAAATCTTTTTTGGCTCGATTAATGGCTTCATCTAACAAGTCTTTTAAACGGATAGTTTCTCCAGATCTTGTTTTAATTTTTTTACCATCTTCCGCCAAAACTAAACCAAAAGGAACATGGACTAATTCGACATTTTCAGGAACAATATTAGCTTTTTGGGCTACTTGAAAAACTTGGGTAAAATGGTTACTTTGTCCTGCGTCTGTTACATAAATAATTTTAGTCGCTTTGTCTTCTTCGATGCGATATTTTAAACAAGCTAGATCAGTAGTAGCATAGTTATAACCACCATCAGATTTTTGCACAATGAGAGGTAAAGGATCTCCCTGTTTATTCACAAAATTATCAAGAAAAACACATTTAGCTCCTTGATCTTCAACTAATAAATTTTCCTCTTCTAAAAGATTAATAATAGCAGGTAAAAAAGGATTATAAAAAGACTCTCCCCTTTCAGTTAATTCGATGTCTAAAAGGTCATAAATAATTTGAAACTCTTTCCTTGATTGCTCACAAAGTAGTTGCCATGCTTTGATACTTTCTGAATCTTTACTTTGCAGTTTTACTACTTCTTGACGGGCTTCTTCTTTAAATTCTGGATCTTGATCAAACTTTGATTTTGCCTGTTTATATAAGGTTACTAAATCGCCAATAGCCACAGCATTAGCCGTGGTTAAAACTTCTGGTTTCTCTTGTCGCAAAAAGGCGATTAACATTCCAAATTGAGTACCCCAATCCCCTACATGGTTGAGTCGGAGGACATTATGCCCTCTAAATTCTAAAATTCGGGCGATACTATCACCGATAATGGTTGAGCGTAGATGCCCTACGTGCATTTCCTTGGCAATATTGGGGCTAGAAAAATCGATGACGGTTTTTCCTTCGGGTGTAATTGCTGTTACCCCTAAACGCTCATCTTGATGGGCCGTGGTGATTTGTTGGGCGATATATTCAGGTTTGATGGTGATGTTGATAAATCCTGGCCCGGCAATTTCGAGGGGTTGACAAAATTCATCTAAGTTAATATTATCAACTATGCGCTGGGCGATCGCCCTTGGATTATCTTTTAACTGTTTAGCAAGGGGAAGAGCGACATTACACTGATAATCCCCAAATCGAGGATTGGTAGCAGGTACAACCAAAGGCTCAACAAAAGTAACATCATTCCCAAAGGTTTGTTTTAGAGCAGTGGCAAAAATTTGTCTAAGAGTATCAATCATCGGATATTATAAAAAATAACTATTTTGGAGCATAATCAACCGCTGGTGCATTGTTAATTGTTAATGGTCAATGGTCAATTGTCAATTGTCCTCCTCACTCCAAAACAAACTGAGCATTAATTTCCCGCTCTAAATTCATCGTGTCCAAAATGATTGTGCGCTTGGGTGATAAATTCTTTTCTTAAACAAGCCTCTAAAAATTTAATTTTATACAAATACCAAAAACGACTGGGCTTCCATACAGAATGTTGTGCTTCGCCACAAAGTAAAGGTTGATTGAGATATTCCCACAAAGCAATGCTCATATTTCTAAGACGGTACACCATATAAACCTCCGTTACACAATAGTTAGGGAAACTACTTATCTAAGATCACAGCTATCATCTTTACCAACCATTAATGATGGGAGCAAAATATCTGGTTTTCACCCCTTGGTTATTTTGATAAATTTTTAGCACCTAATATGTATCTTAGTTCAATCTATTTTGACTAAGGTAAGTACCAATACAGTTCATCAAATTATCAATAATTTGGTAAAAATTGCCTTCTAGCCTACTTACTAATGTGACCAATTTTCCCTTATTTTATATCACCTAGAAAACAAGAGAAAAATAAAGCTAGAAGGCGTAATCCTTTCCTACAAAGAGATATAACCTAAATATGACCTATAAAAATTGTAGTAATAATTGACAAATAGGTTAATTTTTGCAAAGACTATTGACTTCTTGTAATATCTATAGTAACTCTGCCACCAAAATCAGGGATAGGAGGTGCTGGTTTTGATAGTCTCACCCTCACCTTATTCACTAAATCCATTTTCAACACATCCTCGGCAATGACATCTGCTAATTTTTCCACCAAAGCAAATTTAGCGGTTTTGATAACATGTTTCACCATGGTGATGGCTTGGCGATAATCAACGGTTTTCTCGATGTCGTCACTTTTTCCTGAAGGGGCTAAATCTAGCCAGATAGTTAAATCTACTTCAAACCATTGTCCTAATGTTCTTTCTTCTGGTAATAAACCTGTATAACCGTAGGCACTAATGCCCGTTACTTCGATTGAATCCATTACTCTTTAATAATTTTTAACTCGGTATTCTGTTATCTATGATACAAGTTGAGAAGGAAGGAGGAAGAAAATAATCGTTAACTAACGCATTGCCATGGTGATAATACCTTGTTGTCCGAGTAAAACTTCTCTGAGGAGGGTAAAAATTCCTAACCAAACAATGGGGGTAATATCAATACCGCCTAGGGGAGGAATAATTTTACGGGTAGGAATTAAAAAAGGTTCGGTGGGTAAATAGGCTAATTTGTAAGGAAATTGATTCACGTCAATGTTGGGATACCATGTCATGACAATACGAAAAATAAACAAAAGAGTCATAACTAGGAGTAATACACCTAAAACAATTGTACTAATTACCGCTAAATTCATGAGTAAGATACTTTTTTTTGCTTAAATTCATCTCTATTCTAAGGTAAAATGGACTCGACCATATTTTAGAAAATACACAGTATAAAAAATTTATGACTCCTTCTTTATCTAGTTTTCTTTGGAGCTTGGTATGGGGTGCGGCAATTGTTGTAATCCCTGCAACTGTTGGTTTAATCCTTGTTAGCCAAGCTGATAAAATCCGCCGTTAACTAAAACTATGGGGGGTTGAGTTTCAACCCCTCTTTTGGTTTGATGGAATATTTTGAGGGTGGTAATCCAATTAGTTGAGTTAGGTTATGGTAAAGGTTAATAGGAAGTTATTTAACAGTGTTGGTGAATCTGGTTAAGATAGAAAAAAGATAGCAAAGCAATTTTTTTAGTGATGGTTAATTTTATTTTTACATCCCCAAATGTCTTGGGTATGGTTAATTTTGGTCTTAATTCTGCCAGTATTTTGGGTATATTTTTGGCTGTGGCAGGGGGGGGATTGTACTTGATGCGATCGCTACGTCCTGAGATTTCCAGAGATCATGATATTTTCTTTGCCGCAGTGGGTTTGTTGTGTGGCGGAATTTTATTGTGGCATGGATGGCGTTTAGATCCTATTCTCCAGTTCAGTCAATTACTTTTGGCAGGTTCAGCTGTCTTTTTTGCCATCGAAACCATCCGCCTACGGGGTGCTACCAATGACCAAGCCAAGCGTAATAGTTCCTATGTAGAGGAAGATCGCCCGGTGAGTAAGGTATATCGTGCGGAGTTGGATCAGTATGATTCCTATGAGGAGGAAGAAGAAGAGGAGCGAGAAGTGGTTCCTCGTCGTCGTCTTCAGGGTAGCCCCGATAGAACTTCTGGCCGTCGCAGTAGTTATGTAGAAGAGCCTCCTCGCAGTCGTAGAACCCGTCGTAGTCCTGATGGGTATGGGGATGATATGCCCCGTTCCCGCCGTCCTTCTGCCCCTCCTAGCAGGGGCTATGACTCTGAATGGGATGAAACCCCTGACCATTGGGATGATAATCCTCCCCGTCGTAGCAGTAGGGGTTCTAGGGGCGATCGCCCTATGCCTCCCTCTTCAGGTCGTCGTCCTACCAGAAGACCTCCATCTCGTCGCCCCCGTTCTCCAGAGGATATAGTTTCTTCTATGGGTAGTGAGTATGTGGACTATCAACCCGTGGATGAGAATGAGATGGGTGGTGGTAATGATGACTATGGCAATCAACCAGAAAATGAACCTCCTACCCCTGCCAACAATCGCCCCTCTCGCTCTCCAGATTTTGACTATTAACTAAATAATTGCGTGTTGATTAGTCCATTGAAATTAATTTCTATCTCTCTAATCTTAGGCTCTGCTTTGATTGTGGGGGGGTGTGGTGCCAATAATGTCTCTGTTACCCCCAATGCCCTCAATAGTCGCTATAACGATGAACAACCTGCCATTAGTGGGGATGGACGTTGGTTGGCAATGGTATCTAATCGTTATGGACGTAGGGAAATTTTGTTATTTGATCTTCAACAACGTTCTTTTGTTGATCTACCGGGGTTGAATAGGGATGGGGCGATCGCCGATAGCCCTAGTATTAGTCGTACGGGTCGTTATTTGGTCTATCTTTCCAGTATTCAAGGGCGCCCCGATATTTTTTTATATGATCGAGCCACTCGCCAAAATCGATTAATCACCCAAGGGTATCGCAGTTGGTTAAGAAACCCCCGCATCAGTCCTGACGGACGTTATATCGCTTTTGAAACCGCCCGGAGAGGACAATGGGATATAGAGATAATTGATTTAGGCCCCACCATCGAATTAGATCAACCTGACGGTGTGATAAATCCTCCCCAATAGGCAAGATTGCCACCTCCCCATCCCCCATCACCAATTGCTTATCTGTTCAAGATATGGCAAAATCAACACAAAGAGAAAAGATAAACCAATAAGTGCGATCGCACCTAGCAAGAGAGAGAAAATCAATGACTGGCACAGATATTAACCTACCCCCTCAGTATGAAGCCCAAAGCACAGAAGCCAAATGGCAGAAATATTGGGAAGAAAACCAAACTTTTAAAGCAAACCCTCACCAACAAGGTGAACCCTACGCCATCGTCATTCCTCCCCCTAATGTGACGGGAAGGTTACACATGGGTCATGCTTTTAATACCTCATTGATTGACACTCTTATTCGTTACCACCGTATGAAAGGCAAAAATACCCTTTGCCTCCCCGGTACCGACCATGCTAGTATCGCCGTACAAACTATCATCGAAAAACAACTCAAAGCCAAAGGAAAAACCCGAGATGATTTGGGCCGAGAAAAATTCCTCAAAATGGCTTGGGCATGGCGGGAAAAATCGGGCGGTGCCATTTATAATCAACTGAAAAGAATGGGTTTGTCTGCCGATTGGAGTCGTCAAAGATTTACCCTCGATGACCAACTATCTGAATCAGTAAAAACAGCCTTTGTGAAACTCTACGAAGAAGGCTTGATTTATCGTGGTAAATACATGGTTAACTGGTGTCCTGAATCTCAATCAGCGGTATCAGATTTAGAGGTGGAAAATAAGGAAGTTAATGGGAATCTTTGGCATTTCCGCTACCCCCTCACCGATGGTAGTGGTTTTGTGGAAATAGCCACCACTCGCCCTGAAACCATGTTAGGGGATACTGCCGTTGCTGTGAACCCCAAGGATGAGCGTTACCAAGATATTATCGGTAAAACCCTTACCTTACCCCTTGTAGGACGAGAAATCCCCATCATTGCCGATGAATATGTAGATCCAAGTTTTGGCACAGGATGCGTAAAAGTGACCCCTGCCCATGATCCCAATGACTTCGCTATGGGGCAACGTCATGATCTTCCTTTTATTAACATTCTCAATAAAGATGGATCGATAAATGAGAATGGGGGCGAGTTTCAAGGGCAAGATAGATTTGAAGCCCGAAAAAATGTTGTTAAAGCCATTGATGAGGCGGGATGTCTTGTTAAAGTAGAAGATTATACCCATAGTGTACCCTATAGCGATCGTGGTAAGGTTCCCGTAGAGCCTCTTTTATCTACTCAATGGTATGTGAGAATTAAACCCCTTGCCCAAGCGGCATTGACAGAGTTGGATAATGATAAGTCTCCTTTCTTTGTGCCTGAGAGATGGGAGAAGGTATATCGTGATTGGTTAGTAAAAATTGAGGATTGGTGTATTTCCCGACAATTGTGGTGGGGGCATCAAATTCCTGCTTGGTATGTCATCAGTGAAACCAATGGGGAAATTACTGATGATACTCCCTTTGTGGTAGCCCATGATGATAATGAAGCACAAGTAAAGGCGATCGCCCTTTACGGGGAAGATGCTAAAATTGAACAAGATCCTGACGTACTCGATACCTGGTTTTCCTCGGGATTATGGCCATTTTCTACCATGGGTTGGCCCAGCGAAACCGAAGATTTAGCCACCTATTATCCCAATGCCACCATGGTGACAGGGTTTGATATTATCTTTTTCTGGGTAGCCCGTATGACCATGATGTCAAAACATTTCACAGGGCAAATTCCCTTTAAGGATGTCTATATCCATGGTTTGGTAAGGGATGAAAACGGCAAGAAAATGTCAAAATCTGCTGACAATGGTATTGATCCCCTATTATTAAGTGATAAATATGGTACCGATGCCCTTCGTTATACCCTCATCCGTGAAGTGGCAGGGGCAGGGCAAGACATCAGTTTACAATATAACCGTGATACCGACGAGTCAGAATCGGTGGAAGCATCCCGCAACTTCGCCAACAAACTTTGGAATGCCGCCCGATTTGTATTGATGAATTTAGACGGTAAAACCCCCAAAGATTTGGGTAATCCTTCCCTAACTCATTTGGAAATGAGCGATAGATGGATTCTTTCCCGTTTTAATCAAGTTATCAAACAAACCGACGAATATCTGGAAAATTATGGTTTAGGGGAAGCCGCCAAAGGATTATATGAATTTATCTGGGGTGATTTTTGCGACTGGTATATCGAGTTAGTGAAAACCCGCCTCAGACAAGATGCGGATTCTTCTTCCCGTATAGTGGCACAACAAACCCTCGCCTATGTATTAGAAGGTATCTTAAAATTATTACATCCTTTTATGCCCCACATCACCGAGGAAATTTGGCATACCCTCACCCAAAATCAAGGGGATAGCTTGGCGTTACAATCTTATCCTGTGGTGGATGAATTACTCACTTCTTCTGTGGTAGCGGTAGAGACACCCAAAGAGGAGTTTGTCATTGATTTGAGTGATTCTCAACAGTTTTCTACCGATAACCCTACCATTGTCAAAGTGGGTAATCAGTTGGTTAATTTGTTGGATCAATTACCAGATCAATTTAGTTCTATTATTAAAAGATACAAACAACCCTTGAGTCTTTTATTAATAGTCTTTTTGACTTTGGTAGTGTTACAGTTGTTGGTTTCTGTATCCAATGCCATCTACGAATTTCCCCTTCTTGCCCCCATTCTCAGGTTAGTAGGTTTGGTATATTCTGGTTGGTTTGTCTATCGTAATCTGGTATTTGTGGAAACCAGACAGGAAACCTTGCAACGTTTAAATGGATTGAAGCAGGAGATTTTTGGCTCAAAAAATATTTTCTCTTCTCTACAATCTAGCCAGGGGGAAACCATTACTATGGATAGTTTAATATCCGAAGATTTAGAAGCTAGTTTTACTCTCTTGTTTGAAACTATCCGCGCCATTCGTAACCTACGTGCCGAGGCAGAAATCAAACCGGGGGCGCAAATTTCTGTAATTCTTCAGTCTGATAATGAGCAAGAAAGGGTAATCTTAGAAAATACTCGGGTATATATTGAGCAATTAGCTAAGGTAGAAAATCTCTCTATCATAGATAGTTTAACTCAACAAGTACCAAGGGCGATCGCCTCGGTGGTTGGTACTATTCAGGTACTAATTCCCCTTGAGGGAGTTATTGATGTGGATAAATTAACCGCAAAACTAACAAAAAAAATGGGTAAAATTGAAGGAGAAGTTAAATCCCTAGAAGGGCGTTTAAATAATCCTAATTTCACCAAAAAAGCCCCCCCCGAAATTATCAAAAATGCCCAAGACAATTTAGATGAAGCTAAAACTCAACTACAAATCCTTGAAAACAGACTAAGTTTACTCAAGTAGAATTTGTCGAACATAGTTTTTTAGGTAGTGGCAAGGAATTAGGGAGAGGAAATCATCCATATAATTAACCATTTATAGGGGCTTTTTTTCCTCTCTATCCCACGACTAAAAATTTATTTTTAAACCAAAATGTTACATTTAGCTCAAGTAGTCGAAAATAGTCTATCTCAAAAATTAGAACTACATCTGTTGGCTATGGAGGAATCTCCTAACCAATGGAATTTTTGTAACGAAAAATATATCATACTTCCAGAAGATAATAATTTATCCAAAGGGCTATTACTGCTAGTAGAAATCAACGAAAATCAGGAGATAGTTCGTTATCGAAATGCTAAAGATTGGCTACTGAATATAGTGCGAGATTATTTGATTCATGGAGTAGAAAACAACTCTGATTTTTTCCTCCAAGAACAAGCTAGAATTGAAAAATGGCGGCAAGAACTAACCTCAGAAAGTCAAGACTTAACCCGCATTAGATTAGAAATAGAAGCCCGTCGAGAAGAATTACAGCAACTAGAACATAATCTGAGTTTAGAAAGGGAAAAATTGAACCAGTAAAACCCCATCATCACCAAAAAACTCGGGTGAGCATTGCCCACCCATAAAAAATTTACTTATTCTCGCCAAGACAAAAATTATGCCTCAGCTTCAATTTGTAAAAATAATAGTGCCATAGCTACCGCAGGCATAACTAAACCAACGGCAGGAACTAAGATAGATGGTAAGAAAGAAGCTGCATATTCTCCAAGCATGATTGTTATTTTCCTTATGCTAAACAATAAAATTAACTAACAGGAATATTACAGTGAACCTAGACAAAAATGGGTGAAATATAAAGATTCTTAACAAAAAAACACCCAAGAACGAATCTCAAGTTAAAGTAAGCTACAAACAATAATTTTTGTGAAAAAAACTATAAGGAGATCGAATAAAAATCCATGAGTACTAGCGTAGTTCATTCTGGTGGCGATCCTCAAGTAGGAAATCTTAGCACTCCTATCAATGGATCTGGTTTTACAAAAGCATTTATCAACGGTTTACCCGCCTACCGCAAAGGTTTATCCCCCAATCGTCGTGGCTTAGAAATTGGTATGGCCCATGGTTATTTTCTCTATGGACCTTTTGCCTTATTAGGACCTTTAAGAGACACCGATTTTGGAGCCCAAGCAGGTTTATTGGCAACCATTGGCTTAGTTGCTATTTTAACAATTTGTTTATCCATTTATAGCGCCGTAGGTGTTGGTAAACCCACTGAAACCCTCACCACTCCTCAAGTACCCGCAGAATTAGGTACCAAGGAAGGTTGGAGCGAATTTGCTTCTGGCTTCCTTCTCGGTGCTTCTGGTGGTGCTTTCTTTGCTTTCTTCCTTTGCCAAACCTCTTACTTACAGCCTTTAATTGAAGCTGCCAAAAATGTTTGGTAATTTTTAAATATCTTTTTGATTATCAGGAAGAAATTAAAATTCATCAAGCAAGGGGATATATCTCCTCTTGCTTTTTTATTGCCCAAAAAACCTGAATCAGTGTTATTCTAAGGGTTTGAATCTAATTTCCCATAAACTTTTGAATAAAACAACAAAAATGTTGTTTAAATGTCCTAAAATAGACTTTAGCAACAAAAATGTTGTTAAACTATACAAGTAGTAAGTCTATAAAAACTAATTAACATGAGTGCCACCGTAAAAACTTTAGTCAATCAACCCTACAAGTACGGATTTATTACCGATATTGAATCCGATAGCATTCCTAAAGGATTAAGTGAAGACGTTGTCAGATTGATTTCTGCCAAAAAAAACGAACCTGAATTCATGTTGGAATTTCGCCTCAAAGCCTATCGTCAATGGTTGAAAATGACTGAACCGCAGTGGGCTCATGTGGGCTATCCTAAAATTAACTATCAGGATATTATTTACTACTCTGCGCCCAAAAAACAAGGTAAAGAAAAACTAAAAAGTTTGGATGATGTTGATCCTACCCTCTTAGAAACCTTTGAAAAATTAGGTATCCCCTTATCCGAACAAAAGAGATTGAGTAACGTTGCCGTGGATGCTATTTTTGATAGTGTTTCCATTGGTACTACCTTTAAGGAAAAATTGGCGGAGGAGGGAGTTATTTTTTGTTCCATCTCCGAAGCCTTACAAGAACACCCCGACCTAGTACAAAAATACCTAGGTACTGTTGTACCTGTGGCAGATAACTTTTTCTCTGCCCTCAATTCCGCAGTATTTAGTGATGGCTCCTTTGTATTTATCCCTAAAGGGGTAAAATGTCCCATGGAACTATCCACCTATTTCCGTATCAATAGTGGAGATACTGGGCAGTTCGAGCGCACCCTAATCGTAGCAGAAGAAGGAGCATCAGTAAGTTATCTTGAAGGTTGTACCGCGCCCATGTATGACAGTAACCAACTCCATGCGGCAGTGGTAGAATTAGTCGCCCTTGATAATGCTGACATTAAATACTCCACCGTGCAAAACTGGTTTGCAGGAGATGAAAAAGGTAAAGGCGGTATCTATAACTTTGTAACCAAACGAGGATTATGTAAAGGAGTCAACTCCAAAATTTCTTGGACACAAGTAGAAACAGGTTCAGCCATTACTTGGAAATATCCCAGTTGTGTATTAGTGGGTGACAACTCCGTAGGAGAGTTTTATTCCATCGCCCTTACCAATAATATGCAACAGGCCGACACAGGCACAAAAATGGTACACATCGGCAAAAATACCCGTAGCACCATCATTTCTAAAGGTATCTCCGCAGGTAACTCGAAAAACAGTTATCGTGGTTTGGTGAAAATGGGTAACAAAGCTACAGGGGCCAGAAACTACTCCCAGTGTGACTCCATGCTCATCGGCGACAACGCCGAAGCCAACACCTTCCCCTATATTCAAGTAGATAATAACACCGCCAAACTAGAACATGAAGCCTCCACCTCCAAAATTGGTGAAGATCAACTGTTCTACTTTGCCCAAAGAGGTATTTCCGAAGAGGATGCCATTTCCATGTTAGTTAGTGGTTTCTGTAAAGATGTCTTGAATGAACTACCCATGGAATTCGCCGCTGAAGCTGATAAGTTACTCAGCCTCAAATTAGAAGGCACTGTGGGCTAAACCCTTGATGGTGGGCAATGCCCACCCTAAAAAATAATTTTATTCAACTCTCACCCTTTGGGTAATCATAGTAGTACCATCATCACGGATAAATACTGCCGAATACCAATGATCTCCCTCACTGATGGTAACTCGTTTAAAAATTCCTCCTGCAGATAAAGCATCTAATTCCATGGGTTGAGGGTTAGCCAATGAGGAAGGATTTACCGCCTCTTCTTTCACTCCTCCCAAAATTAAACTATTACCAATAGGGTCCTCTACAATAGCATCAAAATCAAAAACTTGACCCGCCCTAGCAGTTTGGGGCAATCTAAAAGTGATTTGAGGAGGATTTTCCCCGGTCGTAACACGGGTTTTTTCGGTCAAAATTTCTTGGGCAATTAGTTGTTGATTTTCAAAGGTTTGACGGGCAGTAATTTCAGAAACCATATTGACGGTTTCGCCATTTTCTTGTCTACTGCCCTCGATGGTGGTGGTAGTATTGACCATTAACCTTTGTTGATTTTGTTCGCTGGAATTGATGGTGGTACTGTATCGTAAATTGGGATAGTTAGTCCAAAGTTGTTCTAGGGTACTCAAAAAACTTTCATTATTTAAACCATCTTCACTACTAAACTGAGGGGATATATATTCTCTGAGGGTGTCTATGTCTCTATTATTACTGGCGCTATCTATTCTTGTGATTAATTCTATTATTTCTGTGTTGAGATTGTTTTGTGCTGTGACAGGATTAAGTCTTTGTAGGGAAAAATAAAAGCTAAAAATAAAGAGGAGAGAAAAGTTTAAGATTGTTTTAAGTTTTTTCTTTTTTTTAATCATTACTTTATATGGATTGTTGCTTCATCGGATGACCATTATTATAGCAATCTTAACCATGAACTCATTGGAACAAAATAATCTGCTTCCATAACTATCCCTTTTTGCCATTGATTTAATTAACGATGCATTACGACAGTGTTTGTTTTATAGTTCATCAATATTTTATATTTTTTTTATTTTTTATAGTTAGTAATTGTGGGAAAAAGTGTACTAAATAGATAAGTATTTTTACCCAAAAAAAGAGAAATATTACATTTAATAAACAAACTTGTTTTTGGCAAAAAAGTTTTGATAATTTAGATAAAGAGTGAACTAAGACGATTAAAAATGATCAAACATTTTTCAGAAGAATGGATAAGAGAATGGTGTAATGAAAATGGTTGGACTGACTTATTTTTAAATCGCCGAGACTACTGGGCTTTTCCTCCTAATGGAGTGATGCCTTTACCGATTCCTAGGGAGATATTATTAGATATTAAGGCACAAAAGGGTTTTTCTGATGAGGAAAAAATCTGGGTAGGAGCAACTTTGATAGTTAGTTTTTTGGCTTTTGTATTTAGCTATGTATCAAATTCTCCTATGCCTTTAGTGTTGGCTTTTGCTTTTTGTGCTTTGGTGGTGGGCAATTTTGATATTGATTAAGTGATGGATTTGCCATCGGTGGCATTTTCACAGATTCAATAACTAAAGCACCTTTTCATCAAATCTCAGTGGATATGAGCGATCAAACTATCAATTTGAGTCCTGAATTATATAATTATTTGTTGTCTGTATCTTTGAGGGAACATCCTGTCTTAGTAGAATTACGGGAGGAGATGAAAAGTCATCCTGTGGGTAGGATGCAGATTTCTCCCGAACAAGGTCAATTCATGGCTTTGTTGTTGAAGTTGATGGGTGCCCAAAGGGTATTGGAGATCGGGGTATTTACGGGCTATAGTTCAACGGTTATGGCTTTATCCTTGCCTGATGATGGTGTATTGGTGGGTTGTGATATTAGCAAAAATGATACAAATATCGCCAGAAAGTACTGGCGTAAGGCTGGAATAGAGGATAAAATTGAGCTTTTTTTGGCTCCTGCCTTGGATACTCTTGATCGTTTGATAGAAGAAGGGCAGGAGGAGACTTTTGATTTTTGTTTTATTGATGCGGATAAGAGTAATTATCTTGATTATTATGAAAAGTGTTTGTGGTTGGTACGTCGAGGTGGGCTAATTGCGATCGATAATGTTCTTTGGTATGGTCGGGTGGTTGATGCAACGGTTGATGACAAAAGAACTAATAAGATTAGAGAGTTTAATAAGTTTCTAAAGGGAGATAGTCGTATTGATCTTAGTTTGATTCCCATTGGAGATGGTTTAACTCTGGCGCGTAAAAGATAATCCATAAAAAAGAAGAAAGAGTAACAATAACGGTTACAACTTTCTTCTGTTAAGATAAAAAGAGAATCATTAATAAGCTATGGACAATTTCCCAATTTTGTCCGTAACGCAGTGGTGGTGAGAGAAGGTTAAGTATTTGTCTAATGTAGTAGCCTCCTATCTCACCATTCTTTTTTTAGGCTTCCAGAGACTCAAAGGCTTTTTCAACTCGGCGGAAATCAAATCCTAAAGCTCTGATGGCGTGCCATAAATGTCCTTGTAAGAAGAAGAAGGCAAGGAAAAAATGAGCATTTGCTAACCATGCACGGGATGTATTTTCACCGTAGGGTAAGTTAACGGTATCAGCAAAATAAGGTACTATTCCCAATTTAACCTCTAATACTGGACCGTAAAACTCTACGGGGTAGGCAAGGGTATTGACTGCACAGAAATATGCCGCCACAAACCCGGCAAGGGCAATTCCTCCCAAGGAGTAGGAAAGGATTGCTTCTCCAGAAAAGATTAATACTTTTCTTGCCCATTTGAGGGGAGGTACAAGGATATGCCACACTCCCCCACCAATTAGCATAATACCCACATATATATGACCTCCCACAAGATCTTCTAGGCTAGAAATACTAGCAAAGTGGGTTTGATAACCATAGATGGTCATGACATCAAGGGTGGGGTTAGTTACTAACCTAACAGTTTGGGTGGTGGCATCATATAGTCCTCCCCAGTACATGGCTTTTCCTGCTAAGAGTAAAGCTCCAAAACCAAGGAAAAGAAGATGATGTCCGAGAATTAATCCTAATTTAGCAGGATCATCCCAGTCAAAGTGAAATTTTTTGGCTTGTCCTTCAGCTTTCTTGAGATCATCAGGGGCTTTTAGGGTATGAAATAAGGCTCCTGCACCCAAAAAAGCGGAGGAAATAAGGTGAATTGTACCAATCACAAAATAAGGATAGGTGTCAATCACTGCTCCTCCTTCTCCCACTCCCCAGCCAAGAGTTGCTAGGTGAGGTAAGAGGATTAAACCCTGTTCACCCATGGGCAAACTAGGATCAAATCGGGAGATTTCAAATAGGGTGAAAGCTCCTGCCCAAAAGGCAGTGAGAGCCGCTTGTCCCACATGGGCGGCAATGAATGAACCGCTGAGATTGGCAAATCGGGCATTTCCTGCCCACCAGTCATATTTTACGTTTGGGTTGTCGTAAGTTTGCATAGATAATCAGTTTTTAAACGATACTTATTAAAAATTTTGTTCAATAAGCGTATTCATAAATTAACGTAGTTGCTAGAAATATGCAATAAATTTCTTGTAAAGTTTTGTTAATAAGTTTAGGCAGAACCCTGTTCTGCCTTATAAATCAAGGATTAGAGACCAAATTCTTGTTTGATTTGGGCGGCCCAAGATTGAATCCTAGATTCGGTTAAGTCGGATTGATTATCTTCATCAATGGCTAAACCAACAAATTTACCATCCCTAAAGGCTTTGGATTCGTTAAAATCATAGCCATCAGCGGACCAATAACCGATGGTTTGTCCACCTTGTTGGCTGATTTTTTCTTCTAAGATACCCATGGCATCTTGAAAGTTGTCTGCATAGCCGATTTGATCTCCTGCTCCAAAATAGGCTACTTTTTTGCCTTGGAAGTTTACTTCGTCAAGGTCTTCGTATAATCCTTCCCAATCACTTTGTAATTCTCCTACATTCCAAGTAGGACAACCAATAATGAGACAGTCGTAGTTCGCCAGTTCGTCAACTTCAATGTCGGCAACGTCATGTAAATCAACTACGCTATCTCCTCCAAGGGCTTCTTGGATGGATTCGGCGATAGTTTCAGTATTTCCTGTTTGAGTTCCGTAAAATAAGCCTATTTTTGCCATAATTTGTGATTACTTGATTTTATTAATTACACTCATCAACTATTGATAATTAGTATCATTAGTTATGTAAATAGGGTAACCTAATTGCAATCTAGTTGCAACTACTTGTGACCTGTAACCTGACCATACTGGCAACTATTTTCCCAAACGGGGGTTAGCATTAATTGTTGTAGCGTAATAAACCCCAAAAGTTGCGATCGCCCGGAAAACGAGCATACACAATTACTTCACCCCGAGAAACCTCCACATTGCCTGTGAAAAGGTTGCCATAACGAGTTAAAGTCGTCCAGTTATTGGAGGCTTTATCAAAAACCCGAACATCGGTGGCATTATCAACTCTTAATTTAAAGTAGTTATTTTGATGGGGATTTAGTTGATTGTTGAAAGGGGATTCTAAAAACCCATTATTTTGGGAAAAGTGACTAAAAGTAAAAGGAAATTGTTGATTTATTTGACGGTTAACATTAATGTCATATCCAAGAATAAAAGGATAGTTATTTTCTTGATTTGGTTGGCTACCAAAAATTTTTAATTGATAATTTTTTCTGGCAGGGAATGAGACTTTTATGTTCACAAATTCTCCTTGTCTTTGGACAAAAGTATGCTGTCCTTCTACTTCTTGATCATCATGTTTTAAAGAGGCGATCGCCACTATATTTTGAGGAGCTTTGAGAGTTATATTAACAATATTATCAGCAAAAATTTCCTTATTTTTATGACTTACTAACTCAAAATTATTTCTAAAAAAATGATGAGAAACCATAGGTAAATTATCAAAAATATCTCTAGTGTAAGGAGTTTCTAACAACTGCCATTTATTATTTTCAGGAAAATGGGTATATATAAAATGTTGAGGAGCCGTTGCAAAATAAAAATCATTAAATCTTTTCTCAAAACTATCATTATTAATAGTACCAGCTCCCCAGGTAGGATCTAATAAGTACCATTTGCCATCAATTTGCACCCCATTCCAAGCATGATTTACATTGTTATCATTGCCCACAGCATAATCAACTCCTTTGGCATAACCAATCACAATAACTGATCTTAAACCCATATTTTGGGCTAATTGTTGATATAAATTGGCATATCCAGAGCAGATTGTTTCACGGGTATTTAACACACTTCTAACACTCACATCAGGGTAAATATTATAATTCATAAAAGTGTTGAGAGCTACCACATCATAGGCAATATTATGGGTAATCCAAGTATAAATTAACCGTGCTTTTTCTAAATCTGTGGTTGCATATTGACTCAATATATTGGCTAATTCTGATGCTGAATTACCAGCATATTGTACGGCTAAAGCTCTATTATCTATTTCAGAAAACTTATTTTTATTAATACTACTAACATCACCTATTACAATAGGTTCATTAAACTCGGTAATAAATTCTTGGGTTAATGATTTGAGAGAGGTAATTCTGAAATTAAAACTATTAATAAAACTAACTACATTTTCGTAGGTCAATTTATCTTCAAAGTGCGATCGCCACTGGGGATTTCCATAATGATTAAAAAGGAGAAAACCAATTAAAATTAATAAAGGAAAAAAACGACTCTTTTTCTTACGTCTTCTTTGCTTTCTTTTTTGGGGGCGACGATTATAATTGTGCTTACTTCTCATGAAAACCTCAATAATTGAACAATTAATTTAACGAATACGAGGCGTAAAAAATTCAGTTAATCCCTCTCCTAATAAAGATAAACCAGTTACCATAGCAGTCATTGCCAAACCGGGAAACAAAGCAGTCCACCAAATCCCCGTAGATAAACCATCCAAAGCCAATCTGAGGTCATATCCCCATTCTGGCACATTTTCAGGTAGTCCTAGACCCAAAAAACCCAACCCCCCTAAAATTAAAATGGCATCCGCCGCATTGAGAGTAAATAAAACAGGTACATTTTGCACCACATTAAAAAATAAATGTTGTGTCAAAATCCTTTGAGGAGTTGCCCCCATAGCCCTCGCCGCCTCAATAAATAACTCAGTTTTGACACTGGTAGTATGGTTACGTACCACCCGATAGTATTGGGGAATATAGGAAATTGATAAAGCAAGGGCCGCATTAAAAATTCCTCGCCCCACCACAAAAGCAAGGGTAACAGATAATAATAAACCGGGTAGGGTATAGATAGTATCCATTAAAAATAGTAAAAACTTATCAAGTTTTCCCCCAAAATAACCACTAATTAAACCTAGAGGTACACCCATTATTAAACTTAATCCTGTGGCTAAAATTACGACCTTAAAAGCGGCTTGGGTACCAAAAATAGTTCTGGAAAATACATCATAACCTTGCCCTGTTGTACCCCACCAATATTCTTGACTGGGGGGATGATGAATGGGGTTGGCAAGAGATTCTAAGGGATTTTGAATTAAACTTTGACTTTCTAAAAAAGAGGCACTAAAGGCAAGAATGATAAAAAATAAAGTGATCAATAATCCAGCTAACAATAAAATATTATTAATGCTGGGTGAAAAAATAAAGTTTTTATTTTGTACAATCATAACTACTTTATAAAATTGTTTTTCTAAAAAATATTTATATTACTTTAACATAAAAAATAGTTAATTATTAAAAGGGATTTTTACTATCTATATATAAATCAATATTCTTATTATTCTTGTTTTTATTGAAGCATATTCAGTAAAAAAAGTTATTATAGAGAACAAGATTAAGGTGCTTAAAACATAATCCTTAATTGAACATCACAAAACTCTATAATTTTATATAGAGAAAGATATATCGGTTAAGTAATGTAAAAAAGCTCACTATTAAAATTTTGGATTTAGTTACCATATAATTACCAATAAAATTGTTATACTAAGGTCTTTCATAAATAATGTTTAAGAAAATCAAAGCTATTTTAACTCAGGATATATTTAGTGCTGATGACAATACTTCTTCTGATTCATCCATTAAACAAAATGTTCCCGAAAGTTCAGTCATTGCCCATAATCAATTGTTCTCAGAGATTAAAATTTTAAGCTCTATTGCCAAAACTTTAAATAGCGAATCATTTACTCAGTCTGATTTCAAATTCTTTTTAGATATTCGTGCTTCTTTTGCCCGTAATATTGACCAATATCAGGGTTTAGAAAATAGTGCAGAATTACTACGAGTTGCGATCGCCGCTCAGTCGATATTTTTAAAAATTGAACAGACAGAGTTACGTTATCGTAGTTCAAAACAACAGGAATACTATGACTATGTATTGCAAATACTAACGGAAGAATTTGCAGAAGTCAAAACCGAGGAAGAAGAAAATGGAATTTTGATAGCTCAAAAAAAAGCACCTCCAAAAAAACAATATTCTCCCGTACTTTTTAAAGAAAAATTAAGAAGTAAATTAGAGGAAATCAGAGCTACAATTAAAAGTGAAGCAGGACAAAATGCCCTTGATGATTATGCCGAATCAGTAGAAAAATTAGCCACAGAAAAGGACATAGGTTTAAGACTATTATACTTATTTAAAAAATCCGATATTAAAGACCTAAGCATTCTGAGAGTACTCTCGGATATGGTGGACTATCTCCAGTCAAAAGATTTGAAAAAAACCAGTGCGGTAATTGATTTGGTAAGAAAAAATCAAGAGATTTTCGTACAAGTAACTCGCATTATTGGTTTACCAAAAAGTAAAGAAACCTTAGAAAATTATGCCCTCATTTTACAATATTTAGGATTAAGTAAAAAACATGAACAAAGTGCAGAGCAGTTTTTCCGTTTAATGGCCGTCATGCAAGAATGGTTTAATCTATATACGATGATAGAAAATCATCGTCTCAAATATCCAGCCCAAGAGTATAATTTACCCCCTGAATATACTAAAGATATTCCTGCCGTGGAGATATACAAAAAATATGAAAATATGATTACTATTTTTGGCAAACAACAATAGTTTTAACTATAACTATTGATTACAATAGTTATTTATTTGCTCAACAAGTTGACGCTGTTGTATAAACAAATCAGTCAAATTCTGTTGAGACAAAATGCCTTTCTCTTGATTTTTTATTTGATAAGCATCAACAAAATCCCTAGTGTTATCAGCATACGCTTGATAAATCTGAGATAGTTGTATGGCATTATTTCCTAAATTAGCATCCTCGAAATTATAATTAGCTATTGCCTGACTGGTTAATTCAAAAGTGTTAGCCGTATCTGCAATGGCTTGTAAATTATTATCATCCAAATTAGTGATTGTTTCTTGCAACGTCGAAGTAAAATTAAATAGCTGACGACAACTAGAAGTTTTACTGTCCGCACAACCAATGATTAATAAAGATAGTAAAAAGTAACTAATTTTCACTATTTTGACCTACAATTAAATGAGCAGATAATATTTTAGCCTCAATATCATAATCTATATTGTCTGTTTTGTCTAATTGTTGACCATAGCTAATTACATCTCTAAATAAATTTTGAGATGAAAATATAGAGATTAAACTAGCAATTGACCAATAATCATGGGGTTTAATTTGTAGGGCTTTTAGATAGTTTTTTTTAGCTAAATCTAACTGCTTTAATTTTTGGCGACATTGTCCACAACGATAATAACTCCAGTAATCATCAGGCTTTATCTTTAAGGCTTGATGGAAAAAATCTAAGGCTTTTATGTACTTTTTTTGATAAAAATAGGCTTTGCCCAAACGATAAGTACACCAATAGTCTGAGGGATTATTTTCTAGGGCAATCCTCAAAAAGTCAATAGATTCCTGATTATTACCTATTTTTTCTTGTAATATATAACCTGCACTATACCAAGCCCAATAGTTTTCTGGTTGAATTTTACAAGCCTGTCGAAAACTATCAATTGCTTGACCATATTTTCCTAATTCTTCTAATACTTTGCCATGGTAATACCAACAAAAATAATCATCAGGATAATATTCTAAGGCTTTTTCATAACTAAATAAGGCATCCATAAGGTTATTTTGCGATCGCAACTTATTTCCTTGATGATACCAACCATAATAAGTATCAGGACGACATTCTAGGGTGCGATAAAGACTACTTTGTTCGACCATAACCATAGAAATAAAATTAAAACAGCCTACCCCTTTTAGTTTAACCTAGTATAGAACCAATTATTGATAAAAAAATGACCGTGAATAAAAAAGTTGTTTTTTGTGCTTCAGACTTAGAAGAAAAATATTATCGTGGCATTGGCTTTTATGCCCAATCGGTAATCAAAAGTACCAAAAAATTGGGTTATAATAACTATCTTCTAACCAGTGCAAAAAATAACCAGATTATTAACTTACAACAACTAAATATTTTAAGAAACTTTGATGATCCCATTGAGCCATCTTTGCGTAGAATAGCACTAGATTATATCTCCACATCCATCGGCAAAAAAAAAGCAAAAGAAGTTAATCAAGTTCCCTCTAGTTATTATAATAATAATAAATTAAACTATCTTTCCGCCATAGACGGATATATTAATCACACTTCTATTTATAAAACAATTGATCTCCATGCAGTGTTATCAAAAAGTGCTTTTAAAGTCGATACTAAAAAAGCAGATATATTATTTTCCACTGCACCATCTCCCGTTAAAAATAATTATAAAAATGGTCTAACAATTCAAACTATCCATGATTTAATACCCCTCGTTACTTTATACCATCCTGCCGCTAATCGGTTTAATTCTCTTTTTTATAAAAATGTCTTAGGAGCTCTGAAATATTCAGATTTAATTTTGACCATTTCTGAATTTTCTAAACAAGAAATATTAAAAACTTTTCCTGATTCTAAATACGAGGAAAAAATTAAGGTAATATACCAACCTATTCCCATTGATGAAGCTGATAAAAAAGTAGCTGAAAACGAAATTTTTAATGAAGGTATTTTAAATAAATATAAACTAGAAAAACAAAATTATATTTTATATGTTGGTGCTTTGGAAATGAGGAAAAATATTGATTTACTCATTGATGCTTATAGTACCATTAAAGATAAAATTAAAATGCCTTTAATATTAGTGGGTTCATTGGGTTATGGAAAAGAAACATTCATAGATAAAATAGACATTGATCCTGACTCTAAAAATGTTCGTATTACTAAACGAAATTATGCCTCTGTCAGACATATTGGATACGTTAATGATTTGGAAAAGTTGATTTTGCTACGTAATGCCAATTGTTTTGTCTTTCCTTCTTTGTATGAAGGATTTGGTTTACCCTCCCTCGAAGCCATGTCCATGGGATGTCCTGTACTAACTTCTCGAATCTCTGCCATTCCAGAAGCCTGTCAAGATGCGGCACTATATGTTAATCCTAATAATATTGCTGAAATTGCCGAAGGAATTTTAGAGATGGTTAATAATAATACTTTGAGGGAAGAATTAATTATTAAGGGTGAAAAATTGAGTAGTAAATATACTTTTGATAATTATCAATCCCAAGTTGCCAAAATTTTGTCTGATTTGTAATTTCAATTAATGGTGGGTATTATCCTAAATCCCTACCCCTCTGTCTTCGACGTCTCCCCCACCCCTCTGCTTTCAGCATCTGCCCTTGAAAGGGGAGAGGGGGGGCTTTCTTTCCATTGTAATAATTTATCTGAACTCAAGTTAGAAATAGTGAAAAATATTTACTTCACTATTGCCTATTGCCTATTCCCTATTGCCTGTCTTAACTAGAAAATGTTATCCCGAACTCAGGTTATTTAATACTTGATATAATGGTTTAAAATTGTATTTATAAAATCAATTTCAGTAATTTTTTTTGTTTCTTTTTCACTGTAATAATAACCATTAATTTTTAAGGGCGATCGCCATATATCCTGATGAGAGACCGTTGGATAAGCGGCAAAATGTCCTTGATTTTTAACCCAAAAACTGGAGCTATAATGGGTAAAAATATCATGACTCAGACAATGGATGGGAAAATCAGCAATTAAAGGCACCCCCCAACCATCAAAAGCCAAAAGTGATAACACTTCTCCCCCTTTACTTTGCCATAGCCTTCCTGCCCCTAGCGCCCCCACTACTCCTGCACTAAAAGCAATAAATATTAAATGGTTTTCATTGAAACTAAGAGAGTTTTCCTGTAAAAAATTAACTATATTTAAACTGTCATAAGGAGCGTATTTTTCAGTGGGAAAAACTAAAATATTTGCTTCATAATCCCATAAAAAATCAGCAAAATTAACATTGTAGTTAGTAGGATTAAAACCGCCACAAATAACAATCGTATTATGCATTATTGCCCAAAATCAACAGCCATTATTTTCCCCAACGGAAAATAGAAGCCCCCCAACTTAATCCTGCCCCAAATCCAGACACAGCAATTATATCACCAGATTTAATTTTACCCTCCTTGAGAGCTTCATCAAGGGCAAGGGGAATAGAAGCCGCAGAAGTATTACCATAGTTTTCGAGGTTGCTAATTACTTTTTCGGGAGAAATTTTTAAACGATTAGCCACCGCATCAATAATTCTTTTATTAGCTTGGTGAAGAATTAACCAATCTACATCACCAGTGGTCAGATTTGCCCTAAACAAGGCTTTCTCGATCACTTCAGGAACTTTGTTTACAGCAAAGCGATAAACTTCCCGACCATTCATGGTAATGTTTTGAAAACCACCATGATTTATTTGTTTATCTTCGCCAATATCCTGCAAATTACCTTGATAGGAGAGATTAAGGTTGTTGTTTAATGCCCCATTACTACACATCTCAAAACCGAGCAGATGATCTTTTTCTGGGTTGCCCTGACAAACCACTGCCCCCGCACCATCACCAAATAAAATGCAAGTGGTGCGATCGCCCCAATCCACCCAACGAGAAAGAAAATCAGCCCCAATTACCAACACATTTTGATATACCCCAGTGCGGATAAACTGAGAAGCGGTGACCAAAGAAAAAACAAAACCAGAACAAGCGGCAGTCAAATCAAAAGCCACCGCTCGAGTAGCACCCATCAAACTTTGGACTTGAGCCGCACTACCAAATAAATCATCGGGGGTAGAAGTAGCCAGAATAATTAGATCAATGTCGAGGGGAGTTAAACCTGCATGGGCGATCGCCTTTTGTCCTGCTTCGGCCGCCAACTCACTCAAAGTAGTAGAAGTAGCAACCCGACGCTGTTCAATGCCCGTACGGGAGCGAATCCAATCATCGGAAGTATCGACTATCTTAGTCAAATCATCATTACTAATCACCTGAGTAGCTATGGCTGAACCACTACCAATGATCGTGACTCCATTTGTGGCATTTGTAGCCGATTCTGTGACCGATTGCAATGACCTATCTCCTTTATATACTACAAAATTTATGATTCTTTAACCTCTGACACCAAATCCAACGAACCACCCTTTTGATAGTGTTGAATACGATCCACTATTTGATGATCAATGGCTTCTTTTGCCACCCTAATGGCATTAAAGATAGAAGGAGCCTGAGAACTACCATGACTGATAATACACACCGCAGGAACACCTAATAATAACGCTCCTCCATGCTCCGCATGGTCAATTCTTTGCTTGATACGTCTTAAATTCGGTTTTAAAACTGCCGAGCCAACTTTACCTCTAACCCCAAAAGGTAACTCTTCTTTGACAATTTGTAACATAATTTCACCCACCGCCTCAGCGAATTTGAGTAAAACATTACCCACAAAACCATCACAAACAATTACATCAAAATCTCCCGACAAAACATCTCTGCCCTCTGCATTGCCCACAAAAGGAATGGCAGAGTTTTTGCTCAAAAGCTTATAGGTTTCTTTTGCCAATTCATTACCCTTGGTAGCTTCCTCTCCTATATTAACTAATCCTACCTTGGGTTCTTCTACTTCTAATACATACTTACTATAAATAGTTCCCATGAGGGCAAACTGTTCCAAATACTTGGGCTTACAATCAACATTTGCCCCCACATCCAAAACAATTACTGATTTATTGGCGTACATGGTGGGAAATACCGCCCCAATCGCCGGGCGATCAATACCCTTAATTCTACCCAAACTCAGAGAAGCAGCTGCCATGGCCGCCCCTGAATGTCCTGCGGATACCACCCCCTGAGCTCGTTTTTCTTTAACTAATTTCATGGCGACATTAATGGATGCTTTGGGCTTACGACGCACCCCTGTTAAAGCACCTTCATCCATGGAAACAACACCTTCGGAGGGTACTATTTCAATATTTTGAATATTGGCGCCATCATGGTTTGCCAGTTCAGCCTCAAGGATTTGAGAATCTCCCACAAGGAGAACGTCAATATCTAATTCTGCTGCTGCCCTGATAGCCCCAGCGACGATTACTCCCGGGCCTCTATCTCCGCCCATTGCGTCCACTGCTATTTTTGCTCGTGTTGATGCCATTGCTCAGTATTTTGGGTTAAAATCTTCAAAATTATATCATGTTTACCTTAGATCCACAGTGCTTTGAGGATCAAAGGTTAAGTTTTGTTTTTATGTTTAACAGCATCATATATCATTTTCGTCTTTCTTGCTCGATGGATTTGGGGAAAATGAGTCTAAATGCCCATAAAAAAAGGACGCAGAATTTCTACGTCCTTAATATCTATACCCGTTAGTTCACTTACTTATTGGGTTGGGGTGTCATGCGTAAATAGGGTTTAATTTCTGTTACACCTTTAGGAAACTTCTGTTTTGCCTCCTCGGTGGGGATAGAAGGTACCACCACGCAATCATCGCCATCTTGCCAGTTAGCAGGGGTTGCCACTTGGTGATAGTCGGTTAATTGTAGAGAATCAATTACCCTTAAAATTTCGTCAAAGTTGCGTCCTGTACTAGCAGGATAGGTAATGGTTAATCTTAACTTTTTGTTGGGGTCAATGATGAATACGCTTCTAACGGTTAAGTTATTTAATGAATTGGGATGAATCATACCGTATAAATCTGCTACGGTGCGATCGCCATCAGCCAAAATAGGATAATTAACGGTGGTATTTTGAGTTTCGTTAATATCACCAATCCATCCTTTGTGAGATTCTACATCATCTACACTAAGGGCAATGGTTTTGACATTGCGTTTTTGAAATTCAGATTGCAAACTTGCCACAGTACCTAATTCGGTGGTACATACGGGGGTATAATCCGCAGGATGAGAAAAGAGAACAACCCAACTGTCTCCTGCCCAATCATAAAAATTAATTTCTCCCTCGCTAGAGGCCTGAGTGAAGTTAGGAACTGTATCGCCTAATTGTAATGCCATATAATATTTTTCCTACAAACTAAAACTAAAGTATAATGAATGCTCCTCATATAGAGGTAACCGTGGGAACTGTCTCATATTTTACAATTATTCTTGAAAACCCCTAAAGATTATCTGATTCATCTTTACAAATCTTTACGAAACCTGTAAATCTGAGGGGGGTTTCACTGATAAAATCATAACTAACTCATAGCAATCTTATCCAAACCAAGACATTATTCTCAATGTCGGGGATTAGAGATTAGAATCATGACGATGAAAATAAACCCCCATGGGGATCTCTGTTCATCTATTTTTGGTCACGGCAACCGCCATAGACTATTTAAATCAAAAAATCTCACATAAAAATATAAAAAACTATCTTAAATTTTGGAGGATCATTTTTCATGAAGTTATGGCAAAGTATTACTGCATATTTTAGTGTCCTTGTAGTTAGTTGTGCTTTATTGTTTGCTCAACCTGCTCAGGCATTAGATTTTAATGCTATCAGTCAATTAAGCCCTCAGATTCTTGCAGTAGAAGGCGATCGCCGTAATGTAGCCGACGACTTGCTCACTACCGAATTTGGTCAAAAAATTGACGTTAACAATAGTGATATTCGTGATTTCCGTGAACTAAGAGGATTTTATCCCAAATTAGCAAGTATCATCATTCAAAACGCACCCTACGAAGAAGTAGAAGATGTTTTAAACATCCCCGGCTTGAGTGACAAACAAAAAGAAAGATTACAAGCTAATCTTGATAGATTCAGCGCTACTCCCCCCGCTGACGTATTCAACGAAGGAGACGAGCGTTATAACGCAGGAGTCTACTAATTAAAAAAAAATAGGGGCTGTTTTCAGCCCCTTTGTTATTTTTATTTGCCTTCTGCCATATCCATCAAAATTTGATGGGTACTATGTTCTATTTCCCCTTCCTTGGGGCGACGTTGAGTATAACTTCCATCACTTTGTAACTCCCACGCCTGACGATTATCCGAGAGCATAATTCCTAAAAATTCCTCTAACTGTTTCATCAACTTCGGCTCTTCTATGGGAGTCACCGCCTCTACTCGACGGGATAAATTTCTAGTCATCCAGTCCGCACTACCAATATATATTTCCTCCTCTCCATTATTGTGGAAATAAAACACCCGAGAATGTTCTAAAAATCGACCAATAATACTGATTACCTTGATATTTTCACTAATCCCCTCAATACCCGGCCGTAAACAACAAATACCCCGAATAATCAAATCTATCTTTACCCCCGCCTGAGAAGCACGATAAAGAGCCTCAATAACAGGAACATCCACAAGAGAATTCATCTTGGCGACAATTCTTCCCGTGCCACCATTGCGACAATGTTCCGCCTCTCGTTCAATCATAGACACCATGCGATCGCGCATAGTCACAGGAGCAACCAACAACTTACGAAAAGCCTTTTGCTTAGAATAACCCGTCAAATAATTAAATAAATCAGTTAAATCCGCCCCCAAATCATCCCGACAACTAAATAAACCAATATCAGTATAAAGTTTAGCGGTTTTAGGATTATAATTTCCCGTGCCAATATGAACATAACGACGAATCTTATCCTCATCCTTACGCACCACCAAAACAATCTTGGTATGAGTCTTTAAACCCACCAACCCATAAACCACATGGACTCCTGCCTTTTCCAACTTCCTCGCCCAGAGAATATTATTTTCCTCATCAAAACGAGCCTTCAACTCCACCAACGCCACAACCTGCTTACCATTTTCCGCCGCCTCAATCAACGCCTTAATGATAGGAGAATCTCCAGAAGTACGATATAAAGTCATCTTAATCGCCATCACATCAGGATCATGCGCCGCCTGAGTAATAAACTCCTGCACCGTAGCCGAAAAAGAATGATAAGGATGATGAACCATCAAATCCGATTTACGAATCATCGCAAAAAATTCAGGACTAATATACTCATCATTATCATCATCCTGCTCTAATAGTAACTCTTGAAAATGATCAAAAGGAGCAGGCACCACCGCACTCCAAGGATTATCCTTTAACTCAGGTAAACAAAAGCCCGTCAGTGCAAACAAATCATTTAAACCCAATAAACCCTCTATTTCATAGACATCCATGGGCTGTAAATTTAAGCCCTGCATCAACATATTTTTGATATTATTAGGCATAGAAGCATGAACCTCCAACCTTACCGCCGAACCAGCAAAACGCCTTTTTCTCAACTCCTGTTGAATCGCTAACAATAAATCATCCGCCTCATCTTCTTGCACTCCCAAATCAGCATCCCGAGTCAGACGAAAATTATGGCACTCTTGCACATCCATCCCCGGAAAAAGAGACTCCAAATTGTGGGCAATCACTTGTTCCAAAGGAACCCCTACCCAAAGTAAATTATCACAATTTTCTCCTCCCACTTGCCTGAGATGTTCAGGAAAAGCGACAAAACGAGGCAAAGACTTAGGAACTTTGACCCTTGCAAATAATTCCGCCCCAGTATCGGGATTTCTAACTAATACCGCTAAATTTAAACTTAAATTAGAAATATGAGGGAAAGGGTGACTCGGATCAACCGCCAACGGTGTTAGAACAGGAAATATATTACTTTCATAATAATCATGTAAATATCGTCTTTGTTCCTGATTGAGATCGACAAAATTAATTAAATGAATACCATGATGGACTAATTCTTTTTTGATGTTATATTCAAAATTGGCAACCTGTTGTTGTACCACAGGACGTAAATACTTGTGGATATTTTCCATTTGCTGGATTGGGGTTGAACCATCAAAAGTTTTTTTAGTCACTTCTGCCTCAATTTGTCTTTTGATAGCAGCAACTCTAACCATGAAAAATTCATCTAAATTAGAGCTAAAAATGGCAGTAAATTTTAATCTTTCTAGTAATAGAGTTCTTTCGTCTAAAGCCTCATGTAATACTCGACGATTAAATTCTAGCCAACTTAGTTCTCGATTAAAGTAGTATTTACTATCTTTAAGATCGATTTTTGTCTCTTTCATGGTTTCTGTTTCAGTCATGGTAGTTTCTATGAATCTCTCTTTTGTTACAAGTTTAGTAACTTTACTGGTTGATTGTTATAGTCTCTACCCATAATATCTTGAACGCCAATGGTTCAGGTTATGACGAGATTAAGGCAGGGGGGACAGACTAAAAATTACCCACTGATAAATTAATCCTCTCCTGAGAGTCCTCTAGGGCTTCTTTTGCCGACTTTTGCCCCAATAAAGTAGATTCGATCGCCCTTCCGAGGTTTTCTGAAATGGTAGGATAATCAGCAATAATAGGACGGGCATAAGCATTTTCCATCTGAGCCAAAAACACCTCCAAAACAGGATTTTGCGCCACAAACTCCTGATATTCAGAACTATCCTTAACTAATTTATTTATAGGTAAATAACCTGTCTCTAAAGCCCACTGCCTTTGGAACTCTTCTCCCAAAATATACTCCAAAAACCTCAAAGAAGCCTCCTCCCGCTCAGGATTAGTTCTAAAAACAAACAAATTTTCACCCCCCAACACCGTGGCAGGTTTATCGACTACGGGCAAAGGAAAAACATCATAATCAATGCCACTTTGTTTTAACTGAGCCAAAGTCCAAGGGCCCGTAATCTGCATCGCCACCCTACCATTAATAAAATCATCCAATTCATAACCACGATCAGGTGCTGATAAGATTGCATAATTATCCTCCACCAATTGCGCCCCCAAACTCAAAGCCTTTTCGGCTCCCTCATTGACAATATTAGGCTGATTATTTTCCACCATAAAACCATTAGCACCATAAATAAAAGGCAACCAAACAAAAACAGTAAACTCTCCTTTGCCAACAGATAACAATACTCCATGGCGATTATTACCATCAGTTAATTGTCCTGCCACTTCCACAAACTGATCCCAAGTTACGGGTAATTGGTCAATCCCCGCCTCCTCAAATAAGCTAGGACGATAAAACATCGCTGTATTATTAGTAGCAAAAGGTACAGACCAAATTTCTTCCTCTAAGGTCATTGTGGGAACCATAGCGGGTTCTATTTGTTCTTTGAGGGGAGAACTATCAAACCATTCCGTAAGGGGTTTAATGGCTTGTAAATCGACCAATTTGCCCGTTAATTGGGGTACATACCAAAGTAGGTCGGGAGGTTGATTACCCACCACCGAAGCGATAATTTTTGGTAATTGTTCATCAGGTTGTCCAACGTACAAACCTTGTACTTCTATATCAGGATTATCCTCATTAAATTTAGCTAATAAGCGATTAAAAATTTCTCTATTTTCTGGGGGATTAATACCGTGCCAGAAAGTAATTCTCGTGACCCCATCAGCAGAAGTCCCTCCCGTGGGGTTTTGGCAACCTGTCAGGAAAGGGACAAATAAAAGTAAAACTATGATGAAACTTATAAAACTAGATTTAATTTTCACAAGAATATATTTATGACAGTTTTTTTAAAAAATTATTTATTAATATTTTATTTTATGTAAAAAGTTATAAAAAATAGTAACAATTAAAAAAATCATATAAAATGAGGTTTTGAGAAACTAAAACCCCAATGATAATTATTGATGACGATCTTGACTTTCAGATCCTGATAAGGCGTTTTCAAAATCCATTCTTTGTTCTGCATTACGTAACAAATAACCGCTCATCATTGCTGAAGCCAATAACTTACCTAAATTTTCCCTACTGGTACTTACCATCACTCCAAACCCTTCTGCGGGAAGATTGCCCAATAAACCGACAATATTTTTTTCCATGACTTGAAAAACTTCCTGAGACTGGGGCTGAGATAAATTTGCAATGGTTTCTGGACTTAAGGATTGAAGATACTTTAATAAATTATTATCTCCATCTTGACCATTAAAATAGTTGGGTTGGCGATTGAATGATTGGTTCATTTTTTTCTCCTCAATGACTATTTATTTTTATCGATTTTTGTTCAACAAAAATTTTCTGTTATATTCCTAACTTACTTTTCTAGTATGATCTCTCGATTAAGTAGAACCGAACTTAAGGAGTATAAATATTACGGTAGGGGAAGAATCAAATTTCTTTTTTCATTCTTTCGAGGGTTTGGTTCATCTGCATGAACATTTGTTCGGGAGTAGTACCAAATTGACTGAGTTGGGTTTTCAGTTGCTCAATGGTCATTTTTGCCATGAAGTCTTCGGAGAGTTCAAATCTTTTCATAAAGATACGATAACGTTCCATCATATCTTCCATTTTCTCGATAAAGATTTTTTTCCCTTCTCGATCAAATTTACCAAATTCCCCTCCTAGTCTTGTGAGGTCTTGATAATCTTCAAATAGTTGTTTGGCTTCTTGTTGTACTACTTCCGAATCAAAAAAACCCATTTTCTTTCCTCTTAAAGTGCAATATGGTAGTTACGGTGAATAAAGTTCTGCGATTACCTTAGTTTAATTATAAAATTAGATACATTAGTTTTAGGATACGGATTTCCGTATTAAACCGTTATTATGCAATCTTCTACCAATTCTGTGAATAATTTACCGAAGAAAAAAATCATCAGTATTATTCTAGCTTTCCTAGGTACTATTGCCCCGTTGGGTGGGTTACATAAGTTTTATTTGGGACAGCCAATTTGGGGGGTTTTATATTTGGTTTTGGGTTGGAATAGCCCTCTGGTAAAAATTGCCTGTGCGGTGGATGTGGTGCTGTATTTGTTACAGTCTCAGGATCAGTTGTTTTTTAATTCTAACAATGATCATGGAGAGATAGCCAGTTTAGAGCAAAAGTCTTTGATGGCACAGAATACGGTGGATGTGGTTTCGGCTATTCGTGAGTTGGAGAATTTGAGGAAGGAGGGGTTAATTTCTGAGTATGAGTTTGAACAAAAGCGTCGTGTTTTACTGGATTAGGGCTTTGATTAATTCTTGGAGGTGATTGATTTCATGGGTTGCCATGAGAGAGAAACGTAAACGGCTAGTGGGTACGGTGGGAGGACGAATGGCAGGAACATAAAAGCCGTGCGATCGCACTTTAGCGGAGATAAGTAAACCTTGGGAAGCATCTTCGAGGGGTAAACATAAGATAGCCGAATCGGAGGGGAAAATCTTTAAATTAGTTTGGTTAAATAACTCCTTGAGTAAATTAATGTTTGTCCATAAATTATGACGACGATGGGCCTCAGAGCGAATAATATTAATCCCTGCCAAGGCGGCGGCGGTATCTGCGGGGGAGAGGGCAGTGGTATAAATCCATGTGGCGCAACGATTTCGCAAAAATTCAATTAAGACTTTATTTCCTGCTACATAACCCCCCAGACTACCCACAGCTTTACTGAGGGTGCCAATTTGGATGATACGCTCACTTTTGATCTCAAAATGTTCTAAACATCCTGCCCCATTTTTACCTAATACCCCTGTGCCGTGGGCTTCATCCACCATTAACCAACAGTCAAATTTTTGGGCAATGTCCAAGAGTTGGGGTAGGGGGGATACATCCCCATCCATACTAAAGACACTGTCGGTGACGATGAGACAGTGACGGTATTGGGAACGAACTTGAATTAATTTTTCGATTAAATTTTGGCAGTTGAGATGTTCATATTCAATACGGTGGGCTTGACTGAGTTTGGCACCATTTTTGAGACTTGAGTGGTTATATTCGTCCTCTAAAATTAAATCTTTTTTGCCCATGAGGGCAGAAATAGTACCCAAATTAGCTAAATATCCCGAACTAAATACCAAGGCTTCCTCGGTTTGTTTAAAAGAGGCGATCGCCCTTTCTAACTCTCCATGAAGGGTTCTATGACCACTGAGAAGACGAGAGCCAGTGCTACCCGTACCATAACGCTCCACCGCATCCATAGCCGCTTGTTTGAGACGAATATCCGTAGCCAACCCCAAATAGTCATTACTGGCAAAATTGATCATCCTTTGACCATCAATGGTAATGGTACAACCCGATAAATCAGTAATTTTTTGCTCTTGCCGATACCAATTAGCCTTTTTGATCGTGTGTAGAGACTTCTGTAGATGTTGCCCCAAAGAATCAGTCATAAAAAAAACTCCAACACCTAGAACAAATTGACAATTGACCATGGACAATTGACAATGAACAGAGGTGAAAATTAACTTTGTGATTTATCAAATCATTCTATCCAATTCTGAAGATTCTATGTTTTTATTAATTCCTGCCGCAGGTGTCGGCAAAAGAATGGGAGCAAAAGGCAATAAACTACTACTTCCTTTGAAAGATAAACCTCTTTTGGCATGGACATTAATTAATGCCGAAAAATCTCAGGAAATTGAATGGATAGGAATTATGGGGCAACCCTATGATTTTGAAGAATTTAAGAAAATAATTGATCAGCTATCCCTGACCAAACCCATTACCCTAATAAAAGGGGGAGACACCAGACAACAATCGGTTTATAATGGTCTACAAGCCCTCCCTGCCCATGCCCAAAAGGTCTTAATCCATGATGGAGCGAGATGTTTGGCAACCCCAGAACTTTTTGATCGCTGTGGCAGAGCGTTGGATCATTGTCAGGGTTTGATTGCCGCTATTCCCGTCAAAGACACTATTAAGGTAGTGGATGAACAAAAAACAGTAATTGATACCCCTAATCGTGACTACCTATGGGCGGCTCAAACTCCCCAAGGATTTGATGTAAATTTGTTGAAACAATGTCATGACCAAGGATTACAATTAGGATGGGAAGTAACTGATGATGCTGCCCTTTTGGAAAAATGTGGCTATTCGGTGCAAATCGTGGAGGGAGAAGAGACAAATTTAAAGGTGACTACTCCCATAGATTTAACCATTGCTGAATTTATTTTGAATCATCGATGATAATAGCTCTCACGCTATACTAAAAATGTATTAGAGACAAATTTTTGCAGTCTTTTTTTGTCGTATCTCCAGTTTGGTTTCCTTTGTAATAAATTGGTCAAGAGATTATTATGAGTTCCTCTAGTCAAGCTCAAGAATTGTATAAGCAAAGTTTGCTCCGTTTGGGGGCAATGTTGAAGTTATTGAAACAGGGAGATAGTCCCGAGCATAGGCGAAGTATCCAAAAACACTGTGAGGCTCTTTCTCTTGAGGGTAGAAAGCAAAATTTATTCGGTTGGGTGGCGATTATGGAAACATCCCAAGGTGCGATCGCCAAGCCCCACCATGAATATATTTCCACCACCAAGTTAATTATTAAAGAAATAAAAACCGCCGCCGAATATTTGTTAAAAGGGGATTTAAATGCCATTAGTGTCAGTGACCAACTTTTGGAGTTAGCACCCTCTGCCCGTACCCGATTTATGGATGTGGAAACTGTTTATGCAGGGGCAGATATGGATACCTCCTCAGAGGAAATTACTCCTATCCCCGAAAATGAATCCAAAGCCCCCGAACTAGATTCTCCCCCCTCCCAGAAAAACACCATCGAAAAAGATCTCTGGCGAGAAACCCTGTTTACCAATACGGAAAAATTTGCCGAACAAGTAAGCACTGGGGATGAGGATTTGACTTCTTTCATCACCGATGATGAGGAGGATATATTTACTGATACCGATGATGAGGAAACAGTTAACAACTCCTTCCATCAGAATACCCACATTAGCGACGAACATCCCACCAGGGGAAATGATTTATTTGACAATATCTTTACCAGTACCAACGAACAAGATACAGGAGACTTTGAGCAGCTTTTTGATGAGATGGAAGATGCTACTAATGATGGCAATTCCATGGATGAAGAGTGGGACTTTTTGGACGAAGAAACTTCCTCCGAACCTTTGAGCAATGGCATCGAAGATTTATTTGATGAACCGGGGGCGATCGATTTTGGTACCGATAATTTAACCGTCCACCATGAACTCCAAGATCCCCATGGTACAGTTATTATTGAAAATCCCCAAGATGAAATCGCAGATTTAGTATCTCAAATTGAGCATCAAGAAGAACCATCTTCTCAAGACCTTGTTTTCTCCGATAAATTAATTATTTACGATCAATTTGAAGATTTAGACTACACCATCGTCCAAGAAAATCATCTCTTGAGTGAAACGGAACTTTTCAGCCTCGATTTGTGGGAAACAACCCCATCAACCTCCCACTATTACGAACAGTTTGAAGAACTAGAAAAAGTAATTAACTCCCGTCATCAGTCCGAAATAGAAGTTAATTGGCAACAACTAGAAAAGATTGTCGGTGAAAAAATCAACCTCAGTCAATCTTCTTCCTCCGTCTCCGAGGAAAACAACCTCGAAAAAGAATTAAGCGATTTAGATCGTTTATTGGCAGAAGCCGAAAAACCCTCCCATAAAAAACCTTGGACAAAACCCCAAGCCCCAACCGTTCAAACCCAAAAGCAACCCACCTTTGAGCAAAGCATGAGGGTTCCTGTTAAGCAATTAGATAGCCTTAACAATCTCATTGGGGAAATGGTCATCCGCCGAAATCGTCTACAAGAAGACCAAGAAAAATTACGACAGTTTTTGGATAACCTTCTTTCCCATGCCCAAGATCTTAGTGAGGTGGGGGACAGAACCCAAGATATGTACGAAAAAAGCCTTCTCGAAGGTTCTTTGATTAATAGTAGAAAACGTAATCAATCAACCGTCAGAGAGCAACTAGAACGAGGTAACATCAGTCAAAATACCTCTAAAAACCGAGATCAAACCAATAACAGTAATGCTTTTTTTCCTGAGATCGAATTAGACGATCTCGAACTAGATCGTTTTAGTGAGTTTCACCTATTAGCTCAAGAAATGATTGAGTTGGTTGTGCGGATTCGAGAATCAACTTCTGATATTCAATTCCTTGTGGATGAAACAGATCAATTAGGCAAAAATATCCGAGATATTACAGACCAACTGCAAGAGCAAATTAATAAATCTCGCATGGTGCCTTTTGCTCAAAATGCAGATCGTCTTCCCTTGCCCATTCGCAAGATTGCCCAAGGTTATGATAAACAAGTTCAACTCAAGGTTGAGGGTAGAGAGGTATTAATCGATAAGATGATTTTGGAACATCTTTGGGATCCTCTTTTGCAAATTGTTAAAAACTCTGTAACCCACGGTATTGAGCAACCAGAAGAGCGTAAAGCCAACGGAAAAGACCCCATGGGTACGATTACCGTAAGAGCATTTTTACAAGGCCCACAAACGGTTATTTCTATATCTGACGATGGGGCGGGAATTAATGCCCATAAGGTTAAGGAAAAAGCAATCCAGAAAAATTTGATTACTCCAGAAGAAGCTAATACTCTGAAAAATCAAGAAATTTATGATTTTCTTTTCCATGCAGGTTTTACCACCAAGGAAAAAGCTGATAGTCATGCAGGAAGAGGAGTCGGCTTAGATATTGTCCGTAACAAGCTCAACGAAATCAGGGGATCTGTCACCATTGATTCTATTCCGGGTAGGGGTACAACTTTTACCATGCGTTTACCGCTCACCCTCACCATCGGCAAGGCGCTTTGTTGTCTTAATGATAATGTTCGTATTGCCTTTCCCATCGATGGGATTGAGGATACCAAGATATTATCCCGTCAAAATATCGAAAAGGATGAGGATGGTAAGAGTTATATTACTTGGAACAAAAATAAAATTCCCCTTCGTCCTCTCAACCAATTGTTGCAATATAATCGTCAAATGAGTCGTAGTTTTATGTATGGCTCGGGTACGAATGATGAAAATACGGTTTCTGTAATTATTCTCAGGGGGGGTAATAATATTCTGGCAGTGGAGGTTGACCAAATATTGCCTGAAGAGGAAATAGTAATTAAGCAAATTTCAGGTCCTTTACCCAAGCCTAAAGGTATTTCAGGGGCTACCGTACGCAGTGATGGTACTATCATGCCTGTGGGAGATGTCATCGAGTTGATCCAAATTGCTGAGGGTAGTTTGAGTAATCAAATTAAGTCTCAGATGTTTCCTAGTGTTCCCATTCAACGGAATACTATGTTTGAGTCTCAGGTGAATGTTGCTCCTCTTGTGTTGATTGTGGATGATTCTATTACGGTGCGGGAAATGTTATCGATGACTTTTTCTAAGGAGGGTTATCGAGTGGAACAGGCAAGGGATGGACAAGAGGCATGGCAGAAGTTGCGCTCGGGCTTACCTTGTAATTTGATTTTCTGTGATATTGAAATGCCCCGTATGAACGGTTTGGAGTTGTTACAACATCTACAGGAAGAGTCAGAATTCGCTCACATTCCTATGGCGATTTTATCTTCTCGGGGTTCTCAACGTCATCAAAAAATTGCAGCAGAATTGGGGGCTTGTGCTTATTTGATCAAGCCTTGTGTGGATAAAGAATTAATTGATTCGGCTCAAAGGATGATGAATGGAGAGGTCTTGTTGGAAGGTAGTACAAGAGTATCTACGGCTAAGATTACTGATATTCAAGCTGATGAGCATAAATCTACTTTTGGCGGTGCGAAACGAAGAACTAACTCGGCTCCGATGGTCTTAATTATTGATGATTCGGTGGTGGTACGGGAAATGTTATCTCTGTCTTTTAAGAAGGCGGGTTATGAGGTAGAAGTGGCTAGGGATGGACAGGATGCTTGGGAAAAATTGGCGGAGGGATTACCCTGTGATATTGTCTTGTGCGATATTGAGATGCCCCGTATGAATGGTTTGGAGTTGTTGGCAAGGATGCAGCAGGATGATGTTTTGTGTCAGTTACCTGTGGCAATGGTAACTTCTCGGGGGGCGGAAAAGCATCGTAGCATTGCGGCTGATTTGGGAGCTAGGGCTTATTTTACTAAGCCTTATATTGAGGATGAGTTATTGGATGTGGCAAAACGGATGATTAATGGGGAGATATTTTTAACTTCTTCTAGTGCTAAGTCTTAGGGCTATCACTTACAAAAAAAGATGTTTGGGTTTATTCTGTCTTAAATAGCTTGGCTTTTTAGGGTAAAATAAGCCCAGAATCAGTATATTTATCATGATTACGGTTTTTATTACAAAATAATGCGGACTACTAAAAATCAAAAACTTATTTTGGCTTTATTGGAAAAGATTAATACGGAGATTAGCGCTCAGGAAATACATTTTAGTTTACGTCAACAGGGTTCTAGTACGGGGTTGGCGACGGTTTATCGCACTCTGAAGGCTTTGCACCAAGAGGGTTTGATTCAAGAACGGGTTTCTCCCACGGGGGAGTCTTTGTATAGTGTTATTAAGCATGAACATCATCCTCATCACCTTAATTGTGTTTCTTGTGGGGAGTCCATTCCTTTAAATGATTGTCCTATTGATCAGCAGTTACATCAATGGTGTGAGTCCCAAAATTTTACGGTTTATTATCATACTTTGGAATTTTTTGGACTGTGCGATCGCTGTCAGCAGGAATCGGGGAAAAAATAAAATAATTGTTAATTTTTTATTGTTTAATACCTGAATTACTGTTCATATATTATAATAAAAACATTGGATAAATAATAGGAGAAAAGTTATGACTACTGTTACTCAAATGAAGTGTGCTTGTCCTTCTTGTCTTTGTATTGTGAATCTAAGCGATGCAATCCAAAAGAATGATCATTATTATTGCTGTCAAGCCTGTGCTGACGGACATCCTAATGGTAGCGGCTGTGGGCATACTGGTTGTGGATGTGATAAATAGGTTTTTAACCAAAAACCACTGTTTTGTTACCGTACACGAGTACCCTTTGCTGGAGATGTAGTCTGACGGCACGGGAGAGGACAATTTTTTCGAGATCTTTTCCTTTCCTGATTAGGTCGGCGACGGTGTCACGATGACTGATTCTGACTACATCTTGCTCGATAATCGGGCCTGCGTCTAAGTCTTGGGTGACGTAATGACCTGTTGCTCCAATAATTTTTACTCCCCGAGAGTAGGCTTGATGATAAGGTCTTGCTCCGACAAAGGCGGGTAAGAAGGAGTGATGAATGTTGATGATATTGGGAATTTGCTCGATGAATTGGGGGCTTAATACTTGCATATATTTGGCTAATATGACTAGGTCGATATTGGCTTTTTTTAGTATTGCGATTTCTTTGGCTTCTTGATCTGATTTGTTTTCTTTGGTGATGGGGATATGATGGTATTCGATGCCAAAATGTTGGGCAACGGGGGCTAAATCTGGATGGTTGCTGATGATTAATGCTACTTCAGCTTTTAGTTCTTTGGCTCTGATGCGCCATAATAGGTCATAGAGGCAATGGTCTTGTTTACTTACCCAGATGGCAAGGCGAGGGATATTTTCGGAAAAGTGTAGTTGCCATTGGGCTTTGAGGGGAAGGGCGATCGCACCGAAAGCATCATTAATAAGATGTTTGGGTAAATTAAATCCGTCTAACTGCCACTCGATGCGAGAAAGAAACAAACCTGCTTCGGAATCGGTGTGATGATCGGCGTGAATGATGTTGCCACCGTTAGAATAAATAAAGTTGGCTATTTTCGCCACCAAGCCTTGTTGATCTGGGCAAGATACTAATAATGTTGCGGTTTCTTTCCTCCGAGAGTTCCCCATAATAATTGTTTTATCGATTTATTAATTGTTAATGTGTTTCTTGTGCGTTTTGTTAAACAAATTTATAATTCTTTACACTATAAAATGCTATATGTCAAGATATTTAATCTTATTTTAAGAATCTTGTCAATTTAGTGAAATTTTATAGCAGAGGGCGTAACCTAAAAATAGTAATTAAAAGCTGAAACAATTTTATTATTGTAAAGTATCAATTAACCATTCACGGACTCCATCGGGAGTAATAGATTATGAATATGTGGTTATCTTTTCTTTTTTCGTTATTACTGACCAGTTTGGTTAGTTTTGCAACACCCATTATAATATGTGTGTTAATCTTAGTGTCTTTTTATTTAATGGCGTATGTTCCTGCCCTAGGTTTTTTGGGGGAAGCAGGATATGAGCATACCTGGAACTTTTTAACGGTTTTCGGTGATGGTTCTGGTAGTATGGGTATGCTGATTATTGGTGCAACCTGTGCCATTGTCGGATTTTTATTTGAAGCTCTTAATTTTTATCGCTATCAAACCTTAATACATCATCCTCTCTCTTCATGGTTTTTGCGTCGTAATTCCTCTGATTTTCTTTCCCACAAAGGTATTAAGGGCAGACACTAATCATTTACACTCAATACCCCGTCTTCTAGTTCGATAATTCTTTCGGCTACGTCTAAGATGCGATCGTCATGGGTTACTATTAATATAGTGCAACCCTGTTCTTTTGCCAGTTTTTGCATGATTTCCACCACATCACGACCTGATTTACTGTCAAGGGCGGCAGTGGGTTCATCGGCTAATACCATTTTCGGGTGCGATACCAATGCCCTAGCAATGGCAACCCTTTGTTTTTGTCCTCCCGATAAATTTTCGGGATAGTAGTCAATATGAGAGCCTAAACCTACAGCCTTTAACATTTCGATGGATTTTTGTTTCCCTTCTTCAGGGGAAAATTGGGGGTGTAAATCCATAGACATTTGTACATTTTGCCGAGCAGTCAGGGATTTTAATAAGTTATGGGCTTGAAAGATATAACCAATGTTTCTTCTGGTTTGAATTAACAAATTATTATCAGCATTTACCAACTGATTTCCAAACACTTTTAAACTACCGTGGGTAGCACTACGCAAAGCACCCATCAAGGTGAGAAGGGTAGTTTTTCCTGAGCCTGAAGGGCCTTTCATGATAACCACTTCCCCTTTTGTGAGGGTTAAATTAATGTCAAAAAGAATTTGTTTCGTGAGGTTATTATTGGTGAAATAAAAATCTAAATTTTTAATATCAACAACCTTATTATCTTCTGAAGAATTATCGGTATCTAGTACTTGTTTAGAAGTTAACATCTTTTTATTTTTAGTATAGACAAATCTTCTTTTATTGTGTGGTTTAATAACTAAAATATATCAGCAGGATCCGCTGATTTTAACTTGTTAACAGCGATCGCCCCTGAAACAAAACACATACCCAATGTAAGAATATATACTTGAGTAGCAAGGGAAACAGTCATATAAATAGGCAAACCCGTGGCCCCCGCCGCCGCATTATAAAGAAGGGTAGAAACCCCAATGCCCGGTATAAAACCCACACAAGCAAGAATAAAAGCCTGTTGAAAAACAAGACGTAACAAGTAATTATTCGTATAACCCATTGCCTTGAGGGTAGCATATTCAGGAAGATGGTCAGCCACATCAGTATATAAAATTTGATAAACAATCACCACCCCCACAATTAAGCCCATACCCGCACCAAGGTTAAAGATAAAACCGATGGCGGTACTATTTTCCCAATACTCCCTTTCATAGGCAACAAACTCCTCACGGGATAACACCACCACATCACCCCGATCAAACTTTTGTTTCAAAGTATTAATCACCGCCTGATAATTTGCCCCTTCCTCAAGGCGAATAATACCCATATCAATCAAATTTCTGTCTCGATCAGGAAAAATTCTTAAAAAATTTAAATCACTGGTAATCAAATTACCATCAGCACCAAAACTAGAACCAATAGAAAATAATCCCCTCACCGAAACTTCCCTTTCATTTATTTCAGCCCTGACATTTTTTCCACTATTAAACCACTCAGGAATAGGACCAAATTCTGGACGAGATCGATCATCAAACAATACTACATCAGATAATCTCAGTTGGTCTAAATTTTCTTGAACTTCAGGTAACTTAAAAAGTTGATCTTTTGGATTAAAACCAATGACCATAATTTGCCGAGTAGATAAAGTTTCAGGATTTTTCCAAATTCCAAAACCAATATTTATGTAGTTAATAGACTCGACCCCCTCCACTCCTAGACTTTGTTGGAGACGACGGGAAGAAAAACTTTTCATGGAAATAAGGGCATCAGATTGAGGACTTAATAAAAAAATATCTCCCTCTACTTGTTCATGGACAGTTATCGCACTTTGCAATAAAGCCCCCTTAAATCCTAATTGCATAAACATCAAAAGATCTGCAAAACTAATACCTGCGATCGCAATTAATAATCTAATTTTTTCTCTGCTTAACTGTAACCAAGCTAGAGGTATTTTCATAATAAAATTTGTACTAATACTTGTGAATAAATCAGACTATTAACAACATCATTGTACTCGGGATTAATAGCTATTTTCACCTCCACAACCCGCGCATCGACACTGGCGGCGGGATCCGTTTCCAAGACATCTTTTTTGCCAATTTTGCTACTAATTTGGATGACATTCCCCCTTATACTATCAGTAAAAGTGTTATTTTCGCTTTCAATAATACTCTCTTGCCCCAACTGTACTCTAGCAATATCACTCTCATAAACCTCTGCTACCACCAACATTTGGTCAGTATTTGCCAATTCTACCACCCCTTCCGCATTATCAATATTTTCCCCCTCATGGGCTTTGATTTCAATAATTTGACCATTGATAGGGGCTTTTATTTGGGTTAGCTCAAACTCTATTTCGGCTTGGTTAACCGTCGCCATGGCCCGACGCACCTCCGCCTCAGAAGCAGCCACATCAACCCCCCTCACCTCAGCTATCTCTGCCAATCTTGCCTGTGCCTCATTTATCTGTTTTGTGAGGGTGCGGATATTTTGCCCTGCCAAGGCTTCCACTTCGGCAATCTCTGCATTGAGGGTATTAACGGTTTTTTGATAGGTAGCCTCAGATTCTTGATAGCGTCTTTGGGCAGTCCTAAAAGTCAACTCCCTACTCTCAAACTCCGATTGAGAGACGACCCCATCTGCAACCAAATCTCGATAACGTCGCAATTCATTTTCAGCATTTTCTAACTCCGCTTTTAATCTATCCACCGTGGCCTGTCTTTCAATTCTTTCAGAAGTAATTTGCGCCCTTAAACGACTAAGTCTGGCATTATCCACTTCTCTTTGGGTGGCAATTTGAGCTTGTAATCTTTCGATAGTAGCCCTTTGGGCATTAATTTCCCCTTCCTTTGCCCCTGCCCTAACTATGTCAAGGTTGGCTTGGGCAACTTCTAAATCTCTTCTTGCCCTTTCTAATTCTGCCTGTTTGGTGTCATAGTCGGTGGTGGTGGCGATGATTTCCCCTTGGCTTACGAAATCCCCCTGAGATACCAACAGACTTCTGACTTTCGCTCCTGCCATGGTAGGTGAGGCGGCAACCCTCAAAACTTCCCCTTGGGGTTCGATTCGCCCCAAAGCACTTACTGCCTCAATGGTGGCGACGCTAGGAGGTGGAGATTCTGATTGACCTGGAGAGTTGGTTCTTTGAATCACATATATGGTGCTACCGATAAGGGTGATTATTCCTAGGGTGGCAGAAATGATGATCCATCTTTTTCCACTATCGGCGAATACTGAGGTGCGATCGCTCATTACTTTTGTAGGCTATCCTTAAGTGATTAAAACATATATCGATTCTACCAGTTTTCCTTGAGGATAAAATCAGGACAATCCCTCGCTGACTCAGTATTGGCAATATTGGGTTGAATAGTACACTTCAAGCGATAATCATTGGTAAAATACTGGCAATGGGTGCAGGGAATTTCGTGCATTTCTCGACCACGTTTCACCGTATCCCTAACACCTCGAAAAATGCCTCTTACCATGATAAACAACAGTAACCAAGCCCCTAAAAAATAAAGAGGCTTGAGATACATATAATAATCTTCCAAAAAATGGGTAATAATTGGTACCATAATTATGTAAAAAACTACTAGCTTCCCGCAGAAGCAGTTTGTAATATATTTACCAAACGAGAAATTTGTTCCTGATTAAATACCTGAGAAAGAGTATCCGCAGCCATTTCAGGATCTAAAGTTAGCAAAACTTGGGGCATTTTTGCCTGTGCCAACTGCTCCAAACCTTGAGAAGGAGCGATTTCCGAACCTTTGCCAACCTCCAAACAATCCCCCGCCAGTTTGATTTCCTTAATAATTACAGGGGCGAGTAAACGATAAGAATGCTTAGGATTATTGATGGCTTTTTTTGCACACTTGAGCAAAGCATTCCAGCCATTTTCCTCTGGCGCCAATTGAACTAACTTATCGCAGATACCCTCTAACTGTTGTCGATTATCGGGGGTTGATTCTTGTTTAAAAATCACCAACATTCTTTGCAACAATTGTCGGACTTCGGCGACAATATCATCCTCTGGCACTGCAATTAATGAAGGAGTAGAAGTCCTTACCGACTCAGAGGTAACTTTTGGTGCTTGGGGAATATCTCCATCTACCAATTGGGATAAATAATTTTGTAACTCGACAAAATGAGGCTCTGCCGCCTGAAGGATTCCCTCTCCCTCCTCTTCTTTTAAACCAAAAGGCCCTTGTAAACGTTCTAATAAATCCTGTAGAATATCGTAGGCTTTTAGGAAAAGACTTTCTAATGTTTGATCAGGTTCAATGGTTTTGTCCCTGATGATCTTAAAAGCATCCTCAAGACGGTGGGCAGTAGTTTGAATACTGGTAAAACCGAGCATAGCAGCCCCTCCTTTAATAGAGTGTGCCGCCCTAAATAATTCATTAACACTCTCCTCATCTTCAATGACAGAAGACAAGTCCAAAATCCCTTTTTCAATGGTTTCTAAATGCTCTTTTGCTTCTTCAATGAAGTAACCTACAATCTTGTCGTTATTACCACCATCCACGATTTTCCACCTCACAATATCAACTAGGATCTTCATCTATAATCATAGCTGATTCTTGGTTTTTTTCCATACTTGGTAATCGAAGTAATATACCAAAACTGAACCAATAATAAATGTTGACAGGATCCACCACTAGGGGATAATAGTAGGGGTTGTAACTGATAAATAGTATAAAAATCCATAGACATAGACCTATTTTTTTGATGGATTTATCTTCTATTTTTTGATAGCTTTTATAGCCTTGGATAACTATAATTGTGGCAAGAATGTAAAAGGTAATTATTCCTAATATTCCCATTTCATGAATTATTTGGGCTGGGAAAATTTCAATTAGGCTAATGGAGCCAAATCTTCTCGCTGCACTTAGGGTTACTCCTACACCATTACCAAAAATATTGAGTTGATTTAATTCCCTCGAAAAAGTATTGATAAAAAAGGTGATAGGGTCTGAATAATTCCAACGTCCAACAAAGTTGTTAATAGCACTTTGGACAAAATTAAGATTAAAACCTATGATGATTAATAGGATTGTAATACCTAGTTTTATACCTATTTTTTTGAAGTTATTTTCAGTAACCAATAGTAAAATTATTAAAAATAAAGGTACTAATAATAATGCTATTCTTTGTCCTGAAATAATACTAACAATTACTAATAAAAAGATGGCAAACCAACTGAGATAATGCCAATATTTTTCTGCGGGAATCAAAGTACCCATAACGCCAAAAAAGATACTAGAAATTAAAAACCATCCCCACTGCCAAGGAGCCACAAATGTTCCGGGTAGACGAATTAAGTTCCAATCAGGGTAATATAGTAGTGAACCTCCAATTAAACACCTTGCCTGTAAACTGGTACGGTGAAAAGTGGGTTCTGGTAAGCCCACACTACCAATACAAAGTCCTGCCGTTAGGGCATAGTATTGGAATAAGGTAAGGACACAACAAATAACAATCAAAATTATTTGTAGTTTAATAATTGTAGTCAGATGTTTTTTTGTTTTGCTTAGATAATATCCACAAAGAATTAAGGGAATATATCCTAACCATGTTTTTAGCCCAATAATACCGACTAATATTTGGTTGCCTTGTTCTGCTTGGAAATGATTGGGTATATTGATAAATAAGAAGTGTATTAAGGTAACGAAAATAAAGGCGATTATTGCTCCAAAGATTGGTTTATATTTTTGGTAAGCTTGTTGATAATCTTGTTTTTTGTAAGCCAAAACGATCGCAATTAGGGGGGGTATATAAAATACATCGATGATAATTTGCAGAATGGCATATTGGGGAGTGAAGCGGATGAATGCGCCATCGGTAATATAGGTACCGGGGATAAGATAGGTTATGGTGCCTCCAAAACAGATGTAAATTAGTAATAGATATAAACTGGTGTTGGGGTATCTATATAAATAGGCGCCGCCGATTACTAGCAATATACCTGCGATAAAACCCCTCATTCCTGATAATACGTATAATAATAGGGGAAAGGCGATCGCACTTAGTCCTAGAATAAGAAAAGGAAGATATTTTTTCATAGAAATTACCAATAGTTAGCTAGTAGCGGAAAATAAAATATCCATGTGGCTATGCCTAACCACCATAAAAAACAAGCACGAGTCAACCAAAAACTTTTTTCAATAATATCAATACTAATTGATTTTATTGGTTTTCCCAACAAAGGTTTAAATTTGATTTCTCCTTGGTAGGTATTTTTTCCCCCTAATTGTACCTCTAAAATACTGGCGTAGATTGCCTCACTCCAACCAGAATTGGGGCTAGGATCTTTTTTTGCATCCTGACGACATTGTTGAAGATGATAAAACGGCTTTCCACTCATCATTGCTAAGGTTAATACCGTCAAACGGCAGGGAAACCAAGTTAAAATATCTTCTACTTTGGCACTAAACCAACCGATGTCAATATAAGGCTCTTTTTTGTATCCTATCATCGAGTCTAAGGTGCTACTGGCTTTATAGGCGATCGCCATGGGAACACATCCAATTACAGGGATAAATACGCCTAAAAGGGCATAAAACAAAGGGGCAGTAACCCCATCAGTAGTATTTTCGGCAATGGTTTCTAATATTGCTCGATAGACTTCTTTTTCTGATAAATTTTCCGTATCCCTACCCACATAAAGACTTAATTTTTGACGAGCAACCAGCAAATTTTCTTCTGTGAGGGGTTGTAAAACATCCTTTCCTGCCCTGATTAAACTTTTTCCAGCGAAACAACTAGCCAACATTACCCCTTGAACAATCAAACTTAAATAAAAATTAATTTGATTACAAAAAAAGATAATTATCCAACTAATAAAGCCACTTCCTAAAATAATAAAACAACCTACAAAAATTCCTAAAACCTTTCTAATTAATTTACCCTCAAAGTATTTAAGAATAGTTTTTTGTAAAAAAGAGATGCCCCATCCCATGACCTGCACAGGATGAAGCCATCCCCAAGGATCTCCAATTAAATAATCTAAAAAAGCCCCTAGTATAACAATAGTCACAATTTTAATTAATTAAAAGAACAACTATTACGACGCTCTCGGGCGTGTTGTGGCTCAATCCAAGAATAGGCGAAATGACTGATAGAAGTAATACCCCTATTTGCCTGACGAATACCCTCCATTTGAATTTCCAAAGAAGGACGTTGCCCCTCACTTCTGCCCCACAATCCAGCCAATACAGGCTTAACATTATTTACATTAGTAGTATTATCAATGACACTTTGAACTTGACGAGCGATACAACTAGCATTGCCACACAAAGCATAGGACATAGGATGAAACTCAATATCAGAGGGAAAGTTATCCCAAGGCTGTACCCGTGAATCGAAACCAATTTCTCCCACAGGTTGATTACCTTCTGGGAAAAATACTGCCCCTGCGGGGATTCCCATTTGCCTTACCTGATTAACCGCAATGTTGAGAAAATCGATAACTCCTTGGGCGGCATGGGCAACGGTAAAGTACCATAAATCCAGTTGTAAAGCCGACAAATTATTAGCCGCATTGGGGCTTCTTCCCTGCCAAAGGGGCATGGATTCATTGGGGAAAAGTTGTCGCATTTGGTTGACATCATTGGCATTAATAGAACCTTGATCAATATATCTTTCCAATAACCATCTACCTTGATTATTTTGCGCCCTAGCCAAAAGTGCTTGACGGGAAGCCCTACCATAAATCCATAAATCTTTGACCTTAGAAGCCACAGAATAAGGGCCACTACCCCGAGGATAACGGATATAATCAAATAAAACCCCATCAGGTCTTCTTTGCAATACCGCCTGTAATAAACGTCGATAATCATCCCTAGCCACGGAGTTATAAGGATCTACAAAGGTTTGAGATTGATCATCCACATAGTAAACACTATTTTCCCCCTTACCATTTAAGGCTAACACATCTTGGCGATCGCCCCTCAAACTATAAGAATAACCATAATTAAGAGCAAATAACCAAGCATACATCTTCAATCCTCGTTCTCGCCCTTTTTGTAGAGTCTCGGCATATAAATCTCGATTTTCATAACCCGGTTGATCGATTACACTCGACCAAATTGTATTATTAGCATTTTTTGGTAACAACACCCTACCATCAAAGAAAACCTCCAAATATACAGTGTTATAACCCAAATTGACAATTTGATCCAAAACTCGCTCCACAGAGCCATCAACCACATCACAGGGGTAAATCCGCAACCAAATCGCCTGTTCCTTTAGCCAATTTCGACTCCGACAATCCCGCAACATTTGGGCGTGTCTTTGGACAATTTCTTGATATTCCCGTCTGCTTTGACTGTTATTACTCGCAAAAGCCCGATCTCTCAATTGAGTTTTTGTGTTAACCTGACTTTGATCAAATCGACAGTAGGCATCATTGGCACTGATTGCAGGAGTTGAAAAAACAAATTGGCATACAATAGAAACGATAGCAACAGTGACAATTAACCAGCGATACTTCTTCATAGTCTCATGATAATGGGGAAATAAATACCCTGACCATCATAACAATTGACAATCAAAATTTATATGTTATTGAGGACTTATCGCTACCTCCCCATTAATTTCCTCTAAATTAACAGAAAAATCTTGCCATACCTTACCATCAAGGGCTAACTGTTCAATATAACTCGCTAAACGTAAGGCTTTCAGGGCTTGTTCACCGCCCACAGAAGGCTGATTACCACCCCTTACACAACTGGCAAAATGTTCTAATTCCGCATGGAGAGGCTCAATATTGCTGGTATAAACTTTTTCAATCAAACCATCCTGACGGTAAAGAATCTGCCCGTAATCCGTGGTGTAATTAGCCGTAGTTTGACGGTGGATGAGAATTTCATTATTAAGAAAATCCGCCTCCGTAAGACTATTACGACAATGGGCAGTGATACGGCGTATTTTGCGATGGGTAACTTTACTGGCGGTAACGGTGGCGACGATACCATTCGCAAAATTGAGGGTGGCGGTAACATAATCTAAATATTGAGATTCCGCCGCACGGCTACCCGTGGCACTTAATTTGGTAACAGGCGCCCCTGCTAACTCGAGAAATAAATCTAAATCATGAATCATTAAATCCAATACCACCGACACATCATTTGCCCTATCAGAATATGGACTCATGCGGTGTGCCTCAAGGGCGAGGAGATTTTCTGTTTTGAGGATTTTACTTAATTCCTGAAAGGCGGGGTTAAAGCGTTCTATATGTCCTACTTGCAGGATACAATTAGCTTCAGCAGCGGCATTAACGAGGGATTCTGCTTCTTCGATACTAGCGGCGATGGGTTTTTCCATCAAAACATGAACCCCTGCTTTAAAACAATCTAAGCCCACTTGGTGATGTAATTTTGTCGGGGCGGCAATACAGACGGCATCGACATGGGGTAACATTTCGAGGTAATTATCAAAAAATCTGGCGCGATATTTACTAGCAATGTCTAAACCACGCTCCACATTAACATCAGCAATACCGACTAATTCCACATCCTTGAGGAGACTTAAGACACGGGTATGATGTTGCCCCATATTGCCTACCCCAATCACACCAACTTTTAAAGGATTATTATGTTGGCGAGGGCTAGGAATATTTTCTAGTCTTTGATATTTCATTTTGTTACTCCTCAACACCAGATTTTTTTTAATATTTTTGTTATGAATTTATCTCAGATACTATCATAGTTACCTTTATTTTATGGAATATTTTTCTGAAGGTAGGCTGAAATTTTAGCTGGGATACTTCTCTACCATTAATTGTAATGGTTGCCACTGGGTAATGTCATCATAGAGGGATTGATAACCTTGTACGTTGGGGTGTAATCCATCTTCGCAGAGATGATTTTTGATCCAGTTTTCTCCTCTACTTGTCCATAAATCGAAGGTATCTAAGTAAGGAATATTTCGCTCTGCACAGGCTTGTTTTGTGGCTTCTTTGTAGCGATATTGATCTCTGCGGTTATAATAAAAACAATCTAAAAAGGGCATTTTATCCTCATCTACGGGTATCATTCCCACAAAAAATACGGGACATAGTTGTTGGGCTTGGTTTAATAATTCTTCGATGTCTTGGCAAAATTGATCATAATCGGTGAGGTTTCTTCCTGCTTTACGCCCTAATCGGGGGGAGTCGTTAACCCCTACGGAGATGATAATTCTGTCAGGGTAGCGGTTTCGTAGTTCGCCACGGTATTTATATTCTAAGGCTAATCTTTCTTTGACTTGGGAGGTGCGATCGCCCCTAATACCTAAATTATATAATACATGTTCCCGCTCACCATACATCCAACGACGCTTTAAACGCTCAACCCATCCACCTCCTTCCTTGTCACCATAACCATAAATTAAACTATCACCAATGGCAATCACCTTCAAAGGCTGAGGCTTAAATTGAATAGTTTGACGAGGGCCGAATGTTTGCATTGATAACCCGATTTTTTTAGTTACTATGATTTTACAGTGGATTTACAAATCTTAATAACTTTCTTTAATCATGTCAAATAATAATCCTAATCCTTCCTACGAAATAAAACTCCTCTACGATGGAGAATGTCCTTTCTGCGTCAAAGAAGTAAATTTTCTCAAAAAAAAAGACAACGGTAGGGGAAAAGTTGCCTTTGTGGATATTGCTTCCCCCCACTACCTGCCCTCAGAAAATCAAGGCATTGACTACGCCACCGCCATGGGTAGAATTCACGCCATTCTCGCCGATGGCACTGTCATCAAAAACGTGGAAGTATTTCGCCGAGTCTATGAAACCTTGGGCATGGGTTGGATATATGCCATCACCAAAATTCCCGTTATCGGTTGGTTTGCCGATCAAGTTTATGGCATCTGGGCAAAATACCGCTTACAACTTTCAGGGCGCCCCAGTTTAGCCAAAATCATCCAAGAAAAAGAAAACGCTTTTTGTATTGACACTCACCCGTTAAATCAAAGATTGTAACGAGCGATTCTTGCTTCTACTCCTCTTAACTAAGCATCATTATCACTAATGATGCCCCCGTCAGACCGAATCCACAAGCATTTTACTTTTACTTCTACGGTATGCCCTACCGCCGAAGGATCTAAATTCTTATTTTTTAGTTTTTTTGACTTTCCTATCAATGCTTTAACTTACCAAACGCGTCACCATTACATTTTCTTGGGCGATATTTGTTCCGACGAAAGAAGCTAGGGAAGTCACTCCCCCGAATACCTTACGCACATTACTGCTGGAAACCAGTATAACATTTAAGATAGAAAACAGGCACTCATGCAAGAGATAATAATTATTTATTGTCAATTGTCAATTGTTAATTGATTCCCTAGCTTAAAGAAGCACGACTGCGATCATACGTAACACGGAAACTAGAATTAGGTTTGCCTTGGGTGCCTTGACAATGTTCGGTGGGATCAATATCCATGCCGATTTCCGAAGCGACTCTTCCTAACATGGATTGTTGACGGTTTTTGATGGCATGATGGTGACGCATCATGAGGCTACGGGCTTGGTTTTCAGTATTCATATTCCTTTCTCCTAGTCAATAAATTTAAATGTTTTTCTTAATTGATCCTATTTAAGCATTATTTCTGTATAAATTGCTACATTTTGCTAAAAAAGTTACAAAAATTAATCTTGGACAGAAGGAGATTTGAGCGTAAAATGGTAAGTCGGACAAGGAAGAGAAAAAAGATTTTCTGCTCCCTCATAAGTAAAAGTGTTAATGACGGTGAAACCTAATTCTCAAATTTATCGACAGGTGAGAATCTTAGATCCTGTGCGTGCGGTGGATGATATTACTGATGTATTATTGATAGATGGCAAGATTGATCAAATCGGTCAAAATCTCGATTATGATGACCCTTCGGCGGAAGTTGTTGAGGGAGAAAGTTTAATCCTTGCCCCTGCACTGGCGGATATATATAGCAGTAGCGGTGAGCCGGGATATGAGGATAGGGAAACCCTTGTGAGTCTGAGTGAAGCCATGAGGGCAGGGGGTTTTAGTAGGGGGGCGATTTTACCTAATACTAATCCTGTGATTGATAATCCTGCCACTTGTGCTTTGATTGAGAGTCGGGGTAGGAATTTACCTGCTCATTTTTATCTCTGGGGTGCTTTAACTAATGGTTTGAAGGGGGATGTCATCGCCGAATTAGCTTCTTTGGCAGATGCAGGGGTTGTCGGTTTTACGGATAATAAACCCTGTGACAATCTTTTATTATTACGGCGAATGCTGGAATATGCCCACCCTTTTGATTTGCCCGTGGCTCTTTCTCCTAGTAATCTGCAGTTGCGAGGGGCAGGAGTGGTGAGGGAAAATAGTACTTCTGTTCGTCTTGGTTTGGTGGGTTGTCCTGCTATTAGTGAAACCATTGCGATCGCCTCTATCATTGAATTAGTAGCCCTGACTAGAACCAAGGTTCATGTAATGAGGGTTTCCACCGAAAGGGGGGTAAAATTAATCGCCCAAGCCAAGGAGGAAGGTTTACCCATCACCGCCAGTGTGAATTGGCATCACCTTTTACTCAATAGCGAGGCGGTAGAAAGTTACGACCCCAATTTGAAGTTAAACCCCCCTTTAGGGGCAGAAAATGACCGTCTAGCCCTCGTTGAGGGCATAAAAAATGGGGTTATAGATGCGATCGCCGTTGACCATACCCCCTACACCTACGAAGAAAATACCGTCGCTTTTTCAGAGTCACCCCCTGGGGCGATCGGTTATGAGTTAATTTTGCCTTTGTTGTGGGATAATTTGGTAAATACCCGAATCCTGAGCGCCCTTAAACTCTGGGAAGCCCTTAGCGTGAATCCTTTACGGTGTCTCAATCAACAGCCCATTAGTTTACAAACAGGAGAAAAAGCAGAGTTAATCTTATTTGCATCCCAACAACCTTGGCAAGTCACCCCCCAAAGTTTAAAATCCTTATCTAGTAATACCTATTGGTTGAATAAAGAAATTAGGGGAAAAATAAAAATAAGGGAATGGGCAATAGGCAAAAGGCAAGAGGCAATGGGCAATGGGCAATGGGCAATGGGCAATGGGCAAAATAATTAATTATCAATTATCAACTATCAATTAAGTATCATGACAACCAAAGAAAAACTGTACGAAGGCAAAGCAAAAATTATATATCCTACCGATGATGAACAGGTTTACCTAACCTATTACAAAGATTCCGCTACCGCCTTTAATGCCCAAAAAAAAGGTACTATTACCGATAAAGGAAAAGTCAACTGTGCGATCGCCTCTGCTTTGTTAACATACCTCGAAAAAAAAGGCATCCCCACCCACTTTATCGAAAAAGTATCCGAGCGAGAAATGCTCGTCAAAGCAGTAAAAATAATCCCCCTCGAAGTAGTCATAAGAAACATCGCCGCAGGTAGTTTATGCAGAGAAACAGGACTCCCCGAAGGTCAAATATTACCCCAACCCCTAGTAGAATTTTATCTCAAAGACGATGCCCTACAGGATCCCCTCCTTACCCCCGATAGATTAGCACTATTAAATATCGCCACCCCAGAACAAATTACCCAACTCCAAAACCTAGCCAAAACCATCAATCAACACCTAATAGAATTTTTCCAAAGTTGTCAAATCACCCTAGTAGACTTTAAACTCGAATTTGGCTTAGATCATCAAAGTAATATTTTACTAGCCGATGAAATAAGCCCTGATACTTGTCGCCTCTGGGATACTCAGGAACAAGACAAGGAAAAACGAGTCATGGATAAAGATCGATTTAGAAAAGACTTAGGAGAGGTGGAATCCGCCTATCAAAAAGTCCAAACTAGGGTCTTAAATCAAATTGAAAAACTAGAAAATAGCTAGTATATTAAAGACAATTATTTTTATTACTAAAAAAACTGGTGTGTGGCTGTGAGCAACAATCAAATGAGCAAAAAAAACTTAACTTCTAATTCTTCTCTAGTGCAAAAAAAGAACATCGCCCAAAAAGCAGAAAAAATGAATCAAATCTTAAAAGTTACTAATAAAAACTCTCATCATGGCTCCAAGCCCAAAACCTCCATGATGAACTTAGTAACCAAGTTTCCCATTCTTTCTGCCCTTCTTTGTATAACAGCCTTACTCGTCAACCAACCCCTCAAGGCTAGTGCAGAGATAGAAATAGAAGAAAATCTTTCAGTCACCACCAACTCTGATATTTCCCTTAGTTCCATTTCCCATTCAGAAAATGAATTTAGCAATCAAACCATTGAAGTTGATCAACTCCCAGAGTTAGAAGACTTTACCGTTGATAATTCCCCTTCAGAACAACAAATAGCCCAAAATCATCAAGAAGAAACATTATCCCCTAACCTAGAAGCCACATCTCCCAACCTCGAAATCGCCTCCTCTCAAGTCTCTTCCCCCAATTTAGAAATTGAAGCCACCCCCGAATCAGTTTCTTCCCAAGAAACCCTCATCGCTCAAAACAATCAACAAGGAAACCAAGAAGAAGCTCGGGTATTAGTGGCGGAGGTATTGGTTGAAGGAGTAGAAGGGGAATTAGAAGATTTAGTTTATAACGTCATTAGAACCTCCCCCGGACGCACCACCACCAGAAGCCAATTGCAAGAAGACATCAACGCCATTTTTGCCACGGGCTTTTTTAGCAATGCCAATGTTGTGCCTAGTGATACACCTCTAGGTGTCAGAATTACCTATACCGTAACCCCTAACCCCGTCTTACAAAGGGTGGAATTAGAAACTGTTTCGGGTACTCGTCCCGAGGCTCAAGTTCCCCCTGAAGTAGTAGATCAAGCCTTTGGAGATCAGTATGGAGATATTATTAATCTCCGAGACTTACAGGAGGGTATTTCTGCGATTAATACTTGGTACAGTGACAATGGTTTTGATTTAGCTCAGGTGGTTAGTTCTCCTCAAGTTACCCCCGATGGTGTAGTCACTTTGGTGATTGCGGAGGGAGAAATTGAAGATGTTCGAGTTAGATATTTTAATGAAGATAACGATGAGGTTGACGGTAGAACCCGTGAATTTATCATCACTAGGGAAGTACAGTTAAAGCCGGGTGATATTTTTAACCGTAATACTGCCCAAAGAGACTTACAAAGGGTTTTCGGTTTGGGTATTTTCCAAGATGTACGCCTCTCTTTTAGTGAAGCCGAAGATCCTTCCAAGGTGATTATGAATATTGAGGTAGTACAAGGTAACACTGGATCTATCGCCGCAGGGGCGGGTATTAGTTCTAGTAGTGGCTTTTTTGGTACCCTCAGCTACCAAGAACAAAACTTGGGGGGTAATAACCAAAACTTAGCGGCAGAATTTCAGTTAGGGGAAAGGGAGTTATTATTTGACCTCAGTTTACGGGATCCCTGGATTGCCACTACCCCCGATCGCACCTCCTACACTGCCAATATTTTCCGTCGTCGTTCTATCTCTCTTGTTTTTGACGGTACCGAAACCGAAAGCATTAGAACCGAAGTTGGGGAAACTCGTCCTCGGGTAGTACGTACAGGTACAGGGGTTACATTCTCTCGCCCCATTGCCGAGGATCCTTTCACCCGTCCTGATTGGCTATTGAGTGCAGGGTTCCAATATCAAAGGGTAGAAATTAAAAACACTGAAGGGGATTTGAGTCCTCGTTCTTCCGCCGAATTTGGCAATGAATTACTATCTATTAGCGAATCTGGTCAGGATGATCTTTTCCTCCTTCGTCTTAATGCTACGCGCGATCGTCGTAACAGCCGTTTACAACCCACAGAAGGTAGTTTCCTCCTCCTCGGTACAGAACAAAGTGTTCCTCTGGGTTCAGGTAATATTTTCTTTAACCGTATTCGTGCTAGTTACAGTTACTACATGCCTGTTAACTTCCTTGATTTTGATTTTGCCGAAGGCCCTCAAGCCCTCGCTTTCAACGTTCAGGCAGGAACTATCCTCGGAGACTTACCCCCCTACGAAGCTTTTGTTTTAGGGGGCAGTAACTCTGTCAGAGGTTACGGCGAAGGAGATTTGGGTAATGGTCGCACCTTCCTCCAAGCTACGGCTGAATATCGTTTTCCCATTTTCTCCATCGTGGGCGGTGCTTTATTCCTTGATTTTGGTACAGATCTTGGTTCTGGTTCATCAGTACCCGGTAGACCTGCGGAGGTTCGAGGTTTGAATGGTACGGGCTTTGGTTATGGCTTAGGGGTCAGAATCCAATCTCCCGTCGGTCCTATCCGTATCGATTATGGTATTAATGATGAGGGAGACAACCGTATTCACTTTGGTATTGGTGAGCGATTCTAAACAATTGACAATTACATTACTTTTGTCTTGCTAGTTTGGGGAGACACTGAATAAATCAGAGGTAGAAACATAGAAATCTTAACGATAGATAGGTAATGGACACGAAAACCATTCCCTGTTGCCTATTCCCCGTTCCCTGTCCTAACCAAAGCCTTTTTGTTAACCCCTATTTCTATTTATAATTCATGACTAATTTACTAGAAGTAAAAGATGTTTATGCAGGATATATCAAGGACTTAAATATATTACAGGGGATTAATTTTTGTATCCAACCGGGAGAGTTAATCACTGTAATTGGCCCGAATGGTGCGGGAAAATCCACTCTTGCTAAAACGATTTTTGGGTTGTTGACTCCTAATCAGGGGGAAATTATTTTCAAGGATCGTAATATTGCAGGGCTAAAGTCCAATGAAATTGTTAAGTTGGGGATGTGTTATGTTCCCCAAAGGGCTAATGTTTTCGCCACCTTAACGGTGGAGGAAAATCTGGAGATGGGAGCCTATACCCTTTCTGGTTCTTGTAAAAAGCAAAAAGAGATGGTTTATACCATGTTTCCTAAGTTAAAGGAACGTTTCAGGCAAAAGGCGGGAACTTTGTCGGGAGGAGAAAGGCAAATGTTGGCCATGGGTAAGGCGTTGATGTTGGATCCTGATTTGCTGTTGTTGGATGAACCTTCGGCGGCACTTTCTCCCATTTTGGTTAATGATGTTTTTGAACAAATTAAGGCTATTAATGCCACGGGAAAGGCGATCGTTTTAGTGGAACAAAATGCCAAAAAAGCCTTAATGATGGCGGATAGGGGGTACGTCTTAGAAAGTGGTAAAGATGCGATCGAGGGTAAAGGTTCTGATTTATTAGATAATCCTCTGGTGGGTGAGTTATATCTTGGCACTCGTCATGAGTAATTTTATTTTCTCTATCTTAAATGTTCAAGAATTAGTTAATTTTCATGGTTCATGAACCAGTTTTCCAAATCAGTAATATCTTGAAAGTCTAATAAAGCCTCTCCCAATGATTCTAGTTGATTAATAGGGAGCGATCGCACTTTAGCCTCCAACGTTGTAGATAAATTACCAAAACGCCGATTTAGCTGACGGATAACCATATTTGATTCGCCTTCATTGCGTCCAATTTCTAAAACTTGTTGATAGAAACGAGTTTGGGTGATGTCTGCTTCTCTGAGATTAATCATTTTTTGTATCTCCTCAATAGTCAACTGGGGGAACTTATTTACCAGTATAGCCTCCACTAAATCTAATTTTTGGTTAAATTCTGCTTGAGTTTTGGCATTTTCTAAGATTTTATTGGCTTCTGATACTGCTTGTTTTTTAGGGGTTACAATTAGTTTTAATAATGCTAAATTGCCCGTAATATTTTCTTGGTTTAATAGATCCGATAAAAATAGTCTTTGGACTCGATTATTTAGTAAATCTTGGTAAGGAATTTCACTACCTAAATCTTGATTACGATGATTTAAAATTAATAATCCTCGCCAATGTCGGCTTACTTTATACTGGTGAAGATAGATAAATATTCCCCCAAAATAGCGACTATAAAAATCACTATCTTTTTGCATTTGTGCCTCCAGAAAAACCAATGGTAAATCATCGTTATCCATAGGAGTTAACAATCCATCCAAACGTAATTCTTTTTCCTTCACCACAGGGGCGCTATAGTCAAATTCACAGTCTGGGGGAATTTCTGGCAGTAATTCCGAGATCAGAGAAGGTTGATTTAAAAAGATACGGTAGAATAATTTATCGGTTTTCACAAAGTTAAGATCTAATCATTATTTTTCAACCAGTTTTCCAAATCGTTAATATCCTGAAAGTCTAATAAAGCCTCTCCCAATGATTCTAATTGATTAATAGGGAGCGATCGCACCTTAGCCTCCAACGTTGTAGATAAATTACCAAAACGCTTATTTAACAGGCGAATAACCATCTTAGTTTCACCAATTTCTAAAACTTGTTGATAAAAACGAGTTTGGGTGATGTCTGCTTCTCTGAGATTAATCATTTTTTGTATCTCCTCAATAGTCAACTGGGGGAACTTATTTACCAGTATAGCCTCCACTAAATCTAATTTTTGGTTAAATTCTGCTTGAGTTTTGGCATTTTCTAAGATTTTATTGGCTTCTGATACTGCTTGTTTTTTAGGGGTTACAATTAGTTTTAATAATGCTAAATTACCCGTAATATTTTCTTGGTTTAATAGGTCCGATAAAAATAGTCTTTGGACTCGATTATTTAGTAAATCTTGGTAAGGAATTTCACTACCTAAATCTTGATTACGATGATTTAAAATTAATAATCCTCGCCAATGTCGGCTTACTTTATACTGGTGAAGATAGATAAATATTCCCCCAAAATAGCGACTATAAAAATCACTATCTTTTTGCATTTGTGCCTCCAGAAAAACCAATGGTAAATCATCGTTATCCATAGGAGTTAACAATCCATCCAAACGTAATTCTTTCTCCTTCACCACAGGGGCGCTATAGTCAAATTCACAGTCTGGGGGAATTTCTGGCAGTAATTCCGAGATCAGAGAAGGTTGATTTAAAAAGATACGGTAGAATAATTTATCTGTTTTCACGATCTGAAGTAGGGTGGGCATCGCCCACCAATATCAAATAACGGCTAAGTGGTGTATTCAGCGTTAATTTTGACATAGTCATAGCTGAGGTCACATCCCCAAGCGATGCCACTACCTGAACCACTGCCCACGGATACGGAAATTAAAACGGTATCTTCTTTCAAATATGCCCCTTGGGATGCCTGTTTGAGATAATTACTAGCCGCCTGACGATCAAAATCGAGAGGTTGTCCTCTTTCCATTAACAAGAAATCCCCTAGTTTGATCATTAAATCATCTTGATTAAACTGTACCCCTGCCCTACCTGCAGCAGCGGCAATTCTGCCCCAGTTGGGATCTCTACCGAAAATGGCGGATTTGACGAGGGATGAACCAACGATGGTTTTGGCAATTTTGTTGGCAGAGGAATCATCGATCGCCCCTTGAACTTGTACTTCAATTAAACAAGTAGCCCCCTCACCATCACGGGCAATGGCTTTGGCGAGGTGTTGACAAACAGCGGTTAACATCGCCTCGAGTTTCTGCCCATTTTTGTCCATGGTGGTGATGGCAGGGGTTCGAGACTGCCCATTGGCAAGGGCAATTAAACTGTCATTGGTGCTGGTGTCACCATCTACGGTGATTTGATTAAAACTTTTATCCGCCGCCCGTTTGAGCATCTGTTGCCATAATTGGGTGGACACAGCGGCATCACAGGTAACGAAACTGAGCATAGTTGCCATGTTGGGGTGAATCATCCCCGAACCCTTGGCAATGCCACCTATACGCACGGGACGACCATCGATGGTGGTTTCTAGGGCGATGGACTTGGTGACTAAATCGGTGGTAATGATGGCTTGGGCGGCAGATGCACCCCCATCTTCGGAGAGTTGATCCACTAATTGGGGAATGGCGCCAATCATGGCATCCATTTTAATTCTTTGTCCGATTACCCCCGTAGAGGCGAGAAGAATAGAGTCAGGGGAGATATTTAACTTTTCTCCTAAAACTTGGGCGCAAGTAAGCGCATCTTGCCATCCCTGTTCCCCTGTGGCGGCGTTTGCCTGTCCTGCATTACATAAAATAGCCCTAGCACTGGCTTTCTTTTGTAAGTTTTGGCGACAATAATCTACACAGGCAGCCCTTACCTGAGATGTGGTAAACACCCCCGAGGCGATCGCCTCTGTTTCCGACCATATAAGAGCCAAATCAGGGGCTTTAGAAGGTTTTAGACCTGCGGTGATACCCACTGCTTTAAAGCCTTTAGGGGCTGTGATTCCCCCCTCTATTTCTTGCCAATCAGTCATAGGTAATTGATAATTTAAAATGGATAATTGATAATAAAAATGGGCAGTTGACCTCAATCTTATGATTTATCAACCCGCCCTATATTTCTAATATTTAAAAGTTATTTTTTCGGAGAAAGAAGCATAATCATATTACGACCTTCCTTCTTGGGCTTTTGTTGAATTTCAGCCATTTCAGCCAAATCTTGTGCCATACGTTCCAACAATTCCTGTCCAAGATGAACGTGCTGGGCCTCTCTACCCCTAAAGTTGATAGTTGCTTTCACCTTATCCCCTGACTTGAGGAAACGTTTTGCCTGATTGACGCGCACCTGATAATCATGCTCATCAATTTTGTAGCGCATTTTTACTTCTTTGAGATCGGCAGTATGTTGTTTTTTCTTGATCGCCCTTGCCTTTTTCTCTTGCTCAAATTTGTATTTACCATAATCCATAATTCGGCAGACAGGGGGATCAGAGGTTTCACTAACCAACACTAAGTCCAACTCTTTTTCATCCGCAATGCGATTGGCATCTCTAGTATCGAGGATGCCCAATTGTTCCCCATCGGTGTCAATGACACGCACTTGAGGAAAGCGAATATTGTCGTTAATTTTTGGTAAATCTCTTTGATTTTTTTTATTGCTATAGGTCACAGGCTTTGATTAATTTCTCCAATATGCGAACAGAACTTTTATACTTACTAAGGGTTTACTAATGAAACAATATATTTTGTTAAACACACTGACCATTATAGTGTGTCATTGTCAAAGTGGGTCGTTTTTTGTCTATTCTACTGTTAAGATTTAAACCTGAAACAAAATGCAATAAATTTTAATAAATTTTTTATATTTAATTAACAAATGGAAACGATACAAAATCTTTTTAATGGTTTAACGGTGGGGAGCATCATTGCTTTGGCGGCGGTAGGTTTAACCCTCACCATGGGCATTTTAAAGTTATCTAACTTCGCCCACGGGGATTTTTTAACGGCAGGGGCTTATGTTACTTGGTTGGTAAATACTAATGGGGTAAATATTTGGCTGTCTATGGCGGTGGCGGTGGTTGCCATTACGGGGTTGATGTTACTTAGTGAACAACTGTTGTGGAAACCGATGCGTAATCAGAGGGCAAGTAGTACCAGCTTAATTATTATATCCATTGGTTTGGCGTTATTTTTGCGTAATGGTATTTTGTTTATCTGGGGAGGAAGTAATAAAAACTATGCTTTGCCTTTGGTGGAGGCGCTTAACATTGGTGGGGTAAGGGTAGCTTACTATCGCATTTTGGTAATTATTTTAACTGTCCTTGCCATCATAGCGTTACATTTTATTTTGCAAAATACCAAGATTGGAAAAGGTATGAGGGCAGTGGCTGACAACATTGATTTAGCGAGGGTTTCGGGAATTAATGTGGAGCAGGTAATTCTATTTACTTGGGTTTTGACGGCGGTATTAACGGCTTTTGGGGGTGGTTTATATGGTTTAATTACGGTGGTACGTCCTAATATGGGGTGGTTTTTGATTTTGCCTATGTTTGCGGCGGTGATTTTGGGGGGCATTGGTAATCCCTATGGTGCGATCGCAGGGGGTTTGGTAATTGGTATCGCCCAAGAGATGAGTGTGCCTTTGGTAGGACCAGAATATAAGCTAGGGGTGGCTTTGGTGGTGATGATTGTGGTGTTATTATTCCGTCCTCAAGGTATCTTTAAGTAACCTGAGTTCGGGATAAAATTTTCTGGGGTTGGCAGGGAATGGGCAATGGTAAAAGATTTTTATCCCAATGTGAATTACTTAAAGCGACGACGGGATTTAGGTTTTTTGGAGGGGTTCATAAAATGATTAAAGGGATAGTATAGTAATGGTGTCCATAAACTGGTGATAATCGCCGAGGCGAGGGATGTTTGTTGATATTTGAGCCAAATGTCAATTAAGGGGATAGTGGTTTGAAAACTATATTGTAGGGCGGTGATGGTATCGCTGATAATTGCCATGCCAAAGACGATAACCACAATGGAAATGACATCCTCTTTGATATATTCTCCCTCATAAACATTACTGGTGAGAAGGGCAATCACTGCTAATCCTAAGACATGGGTGGGAAAATCTCCACTGATGCTATCCCAAATTAAACCGAGGGAAACCGCTGCCACCATACTTTGCCAGAGGTTTCTTTTGACACTCCACACCACCAACCAAATTAATAACCAATTGGGGGTGACTCCTACTAATTCCATACCAGGAATACGCCACATTAGTAGTAGGCAGGAGATAAGAATGGATATAAAAATGACTAGGATGGGTTGGATTATTTGGGTTTTGAGAATCATTCAGTTTTTATAAATGTGCGAAATCAGCGATAAATAATTATTATGGCAAAATCAAGCCGATTAGTTGTGAATAACCTGATGAAATAAACTAACCTAGGATTTGAAGTTACCAATATTATTATGACCGAAGTAAAAGTTTACCCGAGCAAAAGTGCTTTAATAGCTGCCGCTCAAGAATTTATCATTGACAAAATCCAAAATACTATTAACCAAAAGGGTATTTGTACCATTGCCTTAGCAGGAGGTAGCACTCCAAAACCTATTTATGAGGCGATCGCCCTTAGTGATTTATCATGGGAAAAAATCCATGTATTTTGGGGAGACGAACGTTATGTACCACCTACCCATGCTGACAGTAATCAAAAAATGGCAAAAGAGGCATGGTTAGATAAAGTTGATATACCCGCCGAAAATATCCACCCCATGCCTACTAGCGCCGAAAATCCCCAAGATGATGCCCTCAAACACGAGGAAGAAATTAGGCAATTTTTCAACTCTGCCCAAGACTTTCCCTCCTTCGACATCATCCTGCTTGGTATGGGAGATGATGGACACACTGCTTCCCTTTTTCCCCATACCCAAGCCCTAGAAAATACCGAAAATCTCGTTACCGTTGGTAATAGGGGAGAAAGTTTGCGCCTTACCTTTAGCGCCCCTCTTATAAATGCCGCCCACTGCGTCATTTTTCTGGTGTCAGGCAGTAATAAACAAAACGCCCTCAAAGAGGTATTTAGCGAAGATAGTAATCCCCATGAATATCCGAGTAAAATGATTCAACCCCAAGGAGAATTAATTTGGTTTGCTGATAGTGATGCCGTGGGAGAATTAGCCCTCAATTAAACTATTTTAAAAAATTGAAAAAAGGGAATGCGTTTTTTGAAAATCATCGCTAAAATGACACATAAAATAATAGTGAAATGAGGGAGAAAAGTGGGTAAATATCAATCAAGTAGGGCTAACCAATATCAACGCAAAAATCCATCATCAAAAAAAATCAGAAAAGGCATCACCAATAACTCCATTTCCGTGGTTAGTCCTCCCCGCAGAAGTATGACATATACCCCCCCCAAACCAAAACCCCCTGAAAATATAGTTAACAGAATTATTAACTATACATTTCGCCTTAGTATTGTCGGCATTGGTTTAGCTACCATTGTCGGCAGTGTTTTGGCAAATGTGGATTTGACTCAACCCCTATTTCCCAAGGTTAATTTACCTTTTCTCGACAATTCAGAGCTAGATAACGAGTCATCGGTTGCCCTAGAAAACTCAGAAACCGAAAATATTGGTGCAGAAACCATTTCGGCAACGGTAGAAGAAAATCCCCCTAGTAATTCCCTAGGTTTTAGTCAAGAGTTGATGCCTTTACGGGAAAAAATGACTGCTTTGTTTGAGAAATACCCCCATCTTCAACCTAGTGCTTTTTTTGTGGATTTAGATAATGGTGCTTTTGTTAATATGAATGGTATTGAGGCTTTCCCTGCGGCCAGTACCATCAAAACACCTATTTTGGTGGCTTTTTTTCAAGATGTGGATGAGGGTAACATTTTACTCGATGAGATGTTAACCATGACGGAAGAAAATAGGGCAACCGAGGCAGGAACTATGCAATATCAACCCCTCGGCACTCAATACACCGCCCTAAAAGTGGCTGAGGAGATGATTATTCGTAGTGATAATACTGCCACTAATATGTTAATTGAGCGTATGGGGGGAGCCGAAGCCCTTAATCAACGTTTTCGAGAATGGGGTTTGGAATCCACGGTAATTAATAATTATCTGCCTGATTTGGAGGGGACTAATACCATCAGTGCCAGAGATTTAGCTATTACTTTAATGAAGGTGAGTAATGGTGATTTGGTAGAAAGTAGATCAAGGGATCGGCTTTTGGGTATCATGCAAAGAACTATTACCCGAACTTTGTTACCCCAAGGTATTGAACCGGGGGCGACAATTTATCACAAAACGGGAGATATTGGTAAGGTTTTGGGAGATGGGGGAATTATTGATATACCTACGGGTAAACGTTATGTAGGGGCGGTTTTGGTACAACGCCCCCACAATGATTATACTGCCCGAACTATGATTCAAGAAATATCCCGTGAGGCTTACCAACATTTTAAATGGTATCAACCTCGCCCCACGGTAAGTAGTAATTAATAGTTTAAGAGTCGCTTCCACCTCCGTTGGTAAAGGAGTCTAACCAACGCTGTAAAGCGTTGCCTGCGGCTTCTCTACCCCCTAAACCAAAGGCAAGGGCGATCGCAACGGCAATACCCCCAGTGAGCAAACCAAAGGCAAGATTGACGATATTAGGTGCAATACCAATTCTCTCTAAAGCCATGGCGGCTACTAAAACAATGATGGCAATGCGAGCAACCTGTGCCAAAAATTGGGCTTGTTGGGTACCAGAATTAACAATTAATCTAAATACTAAGTTGGCAAAATATAGACCAACACCGAAAATAATCACCCCAATTAATACCTGCCCTGCCAAGAGGGAGATAAAAGCTACTACTTCCTTGAGGGCTTCAATTTGTAAAATATCTACGGCTGTAATGGTTGCCACTAACATAATGGCAATGACAAGGATAATACCCACAATTTGGGCAGGGGTTTTGGTATCAGAGGTATTTTCTACTTCTCCAGTGTCTTCTACCACAGGCACACTTTCGGTAATACCTAGCCATACAAAAACATTATTAAAGCCAATATTGGTCAAAAGATTAACCAACAATTCCGCTAAATATTGCGCCCCAAAATAGGCAAATCCTAATATTACAATAGCGGCAAATAGTTTAGGTAATATGTCCAAAACTTGATCCAACATTGCGATGGCAGGTACAGAAATAGCCTGAATCTGCAAGGCATCGAGGGCAGTAATGGCAATAGGAATTAAGATTAAGACATATACCACGGAGCCAATCACATAGGATAAGGATTGTTTTTTGTTGGTGGTGGACATACCAAATTTTGCACCAATGGCATTGGCACCACTCGCTTGTAATAAATTAGTGACCACTTTCTTAACAACTTGGGCAATAATCCAACCGATAAAAGCGATAATTAAAGCCGCAAAAACATTGGGTACCACTCCCAAAATGTCATTAACCAACTCCTCCAAAGGTCTAAGGGTTCCATCTAAACCCAATATTCCCAGAATAGAAGGAAGGAATAAAAGAATTATAAACCAAAAAAGAGTATTGCCAATGGTATCACCGATGGCGATTTCATCCCCAGCAGATTCCTCCATTGTCTCTTCATCTTCTTGCACCTGTTGATTTAACTTTTCATCAAAATTAAACTGGGATAACGCCTTGATGACAATTAACTTAACTACCGTTGCTAATAGCCAAGCAACCGCAAGAATAATTGCAGCCCCTCCTAAATTGGGTAAAAAGCTCATTACCTCATTTAAAAGAGCATTTAGTGGTTCGGAAACCAAATCTAATTCTAGGGCATTAAGAAAAGCAACCACCACAAATAGGATGATAATCCAACCTACTATTTCTGAGATCCACTTTTCTGTTTGAATTTTTTTGGCATCTTCTGCATTTTCTCCCATTACAAAAGCTGCCAAGCGATTATCCATATCAGTTTTATGGAGAGATTTTCTCACAAAACCTTTAAAAATATTGGCAAAAATTAAACCAATAATTAAAATTAAAATCGCCTTTCCTAAACTTAAAAGAGCGCTTACTACGTCGTCAGGTATAGGCAAAGCCTCTTGTACTTCAGACACTTGAGCAAACAAACTAAGAGCATTTAAGTCTAGTGGAGAATCCATCATTAGTCTCATGTTCTTATTTTTTCACGGTTATACAGATACATTTTAAATATATCTATCTATCCAAAATAAATCAAATTTTTTTCTAATAGTAATCTTTAACTACTCTCAAAAATTATTATTTGCTCTTGTTTTATTATCTGGCTTTTTGAGTAAAAATCTTGTCTTGGTAAAGGTTTGAATAATTTAAACTTGATTATTAGGGTACAGCATAAGAATATTTGATGGCTCTATCAGAAATCTATTTTTAGGCAATTTGATAATAATTAATTTTGAATATTTAATCAATAATGGTTCTATTTTATTCATTTTCCATCTATTAAACGCTATTATCTTTCTCGTCAGAATAAAAATTACTTTTATTTTTTGATGGGAAAATACGTAAGTATTAATGTTTTTTACTAGGAAAAAAATAAAAAACCTATCTAAAATTAGATAGGTGGCAACGACTATTGATTTTTAAGAATGGATTGACACTCCCACCGATAAATCAAAGATTATGTCGGGGGATTCTTACTTCACAGACACTTAACTAGATTAAGCAAGTCACCTTGACCAATTCCCGTCAGTACGTCTCTATAAGCAATTTGATTCACGGTATGTCCTACCGCAATTAATCCTCTATTTCTAATTACCTCTGCACTAACCACATCTCTTGGTGCGGTATAACTGCAATACTGGCAACTATGTACTCTCTGAGTCAAATGCTTTTTGCCCGTGTGAGTACCACAGTTACTACATTCTTGAGATGTTCCATTTTTGTCAACCTTTAGATAAAACTTACTTCGTTTCCAGCACACATATGGCAATATTTCATTAATAAACTGCCCTATTCCTGAGTCTAAAGATTGCTTTCTCACAATCCCTCTACTCCAAGAAACAAAATTTATATCCTCCACAAAAATGTTATCGGTTAAATTACAGAGGTAATTAGCTAACTTAAAATGCCAATCACGGCGAGTGTTAGCTACTTTTTCATGAATTTTAGCTATTTTCTTTTGAAGTTTTAACCAATTATTAGAGCCTTTAATCTTATGTTTTAAGCGTCTTTGTAGCAATTTCAGCTTACTGTGTACTTGTAACAAAAACTTAGGGGCTTTGATTAACTCTCCTCTATCCGTAGCAATAAATGATTCTATCCCTGCATCTAAACCTAAACTAACTTTTCCCACAGGTGCATCATAGCAAGATTCTTTAGATTGAAAAGCAATCATCAAATAATACCCTGATGCTTTTTTCACAATTCGAGCTTGTTTAGGCTCAAACCCAGTGGGATAATCCCTAGATTGTTTAATTCTTAACCAGCCTAATTGTGGTAACTTAATCCTACCTTCAGCTAAACAATTTTTCAGCATTGCGGGGAAAACAAAACTTTTCATGTGCTTTTTAAATCTAGGAAAGCCATAACCCTTAGACTTCATATCAGAAAAAGCTTTGTCTAAAGTTTTTAGAGTTTGTTGTAATACTTGAGCATTAACAGATTTTAAATCTGGGTTAGTTTTCTTGGCAATGGTTAAGTTTTTTGCTTGATTGTTATAAGTAGGATAAGGAGTATCGGCAGGGACTATATACTCAGCAAATAATGAACAACGATCCACCAATGATTTACGGCTATTATACCAAGCCTTTCTTTCAGCTAAAGCGTAATTGTAAACCGACTTACAGACAGTCAAAACATGCTCAACTTCTTTAGTTTGTTGTCTATTTAGTTTTAGCCTGAACTGGTAAGTTAAGGTAATCACTGGTTATTAGTCAACATTGTTTGTTGCCCTAATTGTATAACACAATCTCAATAACTAAAGAAAAATTATTGTTAGTAGTTACCAGAAGTTACCGAAAAATAAAGACTCGCTGTCGCTCGGTTTCTGTTGTGGGTCAAAATTCATCTCCCGTTAATTTCTGTGGGCTTTTTTTTCTTGATAAATGTAACGGGAGTCCTCTTTTGACACTGCCAGATAGACAAATTACTTTAGATGTAAATAAGCAGCTTCTTGTTCTAATTGTTGAACTAATTTTTGATCTCCTTGACTTCTAGCAACTTCTAAACGATGCTCTAAATTTTTTCTAAGGCTGTCTCTATAAGCCTTTCCTGCATCTGCTTTCATTTTATTTTTACGGGTTATATTCATCATAATTTTATGCCCAGAGTTTTAATACACATTATTCGATAATTTCATTTTAACTTGATCTTTTGGAAAAAAGTATAAATTGTTACAAAAAATTAATGGATAATAGTTTCAAATTATGGGGCTGTGATCAAAAAGAAAAAATGTAGGAACAGTGAAAACTCGGTTAAAGTAGAAATGTATTTATTTTATTGAAAAAGGAAAATCAGACAAGATGCAGCTAGAAGGGGCAACCAAAAAAACAATCCATTCTCTAAAAGATGCCCTGAATCGTTGTCAAGAGTTGGGCATGAGAGTATCCCGCCAAAGAAGATTTATTTTAGAGTTGTTATGGTCACACAAGGATCATTTATCGGCTAAACAGGTGTATGATCTTCTGAGCCAACAAGGCAAAAATATTGCTCCTACTTCTGTTTATCAAAATTTGGAGGCTCTTTCCCATCATGGCATCATTGAATGTATTGATAGACATGAGGGTCGTCTATACGGTAATGTTACAGATGGACATAGTCATGTCAACATCATTGATACAAATAAAATTATCAATGTGAAGGTAGAGTTACCGCCAGAATTGATTGAACAAATAGAGCAACAGACTGGGGTAAGGGTTGTAAATTATCGTGTGGATTTTTTTGGCTATCGTAATCAAAACTAATCATGAAAAATGATGCTAATGTTAATATCTTGTTAATAGATGATGATCCTATTTTTCGTCTCGGTTTAATTGCTCTGATTCAAGAACAAAGTCGTTCTAATATTCGGATTTTGGCTCAAGGTGCGATCGCCGATACCCTTGGTTTGTTAAAAGAATATTCAGCAGATTTACTATTAATATCATTAGATTTAGCGGTAGAACCCAATAAAATTAATCGTCTAATGAGCTTGAGTCGTAAATTGACGGTGGAATATCCTGATTTACCGATTCTTGTGATTACTCCATGGGGAAGTGATGAGAATATAAAAAATATTAGTAATGTTAAAGGTTGTTGTCCTCGTAATATATCTATTCCCGAATTGATCAAGGGAATTAAACTCTGTGCTAAGGGTAAAACCTATTATGTCAATATTAAAAATAAAAATCGTAAATTAATCGGTGGATGGCTTTATCGTCAATGTGAACTAGGTTTAAGAGAAATTGAGCGTAGCATCAGAGAAGTTAATAATCATTTAAAAGGGAGTAATTTGTCTGCCCTTGATATTTTGTTTTGGCAAGGGCGGCGAAGGGAGTTAAGGGTTGTTAAATGGATTGTACGTCAATTTATTCCTAGTCCTAATGGTTTTGTGAATGGTGCCATAGAGGAGGAGGAGAATCAAGAGGATGAGGATTCGGTGGCAAAATTACCTCCAAACCAAGTAAATCCTAATATGATTTTAGCTCCCAAGAATGAATTGGATAATGAAGATTTAATTACTAAAAAAATTCAAGGTTCTTTAAATAATACTACGGAGATTGTTTTAGAGTTAGATATATTAAAAGACTCTAAAAAAAAAGAACTTTTATTATTAATATTTCAGGAGTTTAAACAGCTAATTTCAGAACTCAAAAAACTTAACTTAAATCAAGCCGAATTAGAAGCTAGAAGTTTATCTATCATCAGGGAACTATGGCAAAATGTAACCACGAAATATTTGGGACGTTATGTTGCTTTAGATAGTGCGGAAAGTTTAATCAATTTTAAAGAAATTGTATTTAGACAAGGACAAATATTAGTAGAAAAGCAGTTGATGAATATTGTTTTATTTGAACAATTATTATCTTATTTGGTATTAGAAAAAGATCTTTTGATTGATCATCAAATTTATTCCTATCAAAGTAAATCCGCCATGGAAATAGAAGAAATTTTGACAGAAAATCTCCTCATTGCGATCGCCTCTAGCACTATCCAATTCATTCTCAATGAACTATCAGAATCCCAACCCATCAAACATAACCTATTCAAAAACGAATGGAAATCATCCCGAAAAATAGCCATGTTTCGCAACAACCTAGGATGGAGATATAGAAGAGAAAAATATTGGCAAACCCCCCGCAACATCTTTGAAGACGAATATCAAATTTTCATCCTCGGTTATCAAGGCATTATCAACAGTAAAATTAGTCATCCCCGCCACCAAGAATTAAATGCCCTGACAGGTATTCCTTGGTTGATCACCATTATGATTGAATTTGTCGATAGCATTACCCGAGGAGTAAAAGCCCTAGCCGACATCCTAGGACAAGCCGTCGTGTTCATCCTCACCGAAATCCTTGGTAGAGGCATTGGCTTAATCGGTAAAGGAATCCTCCAAGGCATTGGCAAAAAAATAAAAAACTAAAACAACTTCCACCAACGGCGCCCCCCATCAGGCAATATAGTTGTCCAATTAATCTTTGCTTCCTTCAACTGATTTTGGGTAATCTTGACATTCTTTAAATTAGCGCCACAAAAATTAGCATCCCGCACATTGGCATTGGTAAAATCAGCCCCCTGTAGATTAGCCCCCCGAAAATCGGCATCCCCTAACTCACTTTTAGCAAAATAAGCCTGTGCCAGATTGGCATTAGTAAAATTAGCACCCTGTAAATTAGAGCTATAAAAATTACTCTGAGACAAATTACTCTCAATAAAAATAGCCCCCTCCAACTGAGAATAACGAAAAATAAACTTATTTAACCGAACCCCAGTCAAATTGATATTATTCAACTCCTGCTCACTAAAATCTTTTTTTCCACCATTATAAGCGGCTCGAAAACTCTCATCATCCCATTTAATATTAATAGTCTTAATCTTCTTTTTCCTCTTCTGAATAGCCTGTCTCAACTGCTGAGTAGGAGACATGGTATTATCTACCCCCTGAGTCACAGACAAATCCGCCGTAGAAACATCATCCAAAGACAAATTACCGCCATTTTCAAAGGATTTTGCAGAAATTACACTTTGACTCAACCCCTCCTCGAAAGGAGCAATATCCAAAGCCTTTAACAACTCATCCGCCGTTTTAAAACGCTCCTTTGTACTAGGTATCAGCATTTTACTGAGTACCTTCTTAAAACTAGGGCTAATATTAACCTCACTCTCCCAAATAATATCCCCCGTTTCCACATCTCGGTCAAACTTTTTCGGTGATTTCCCCGTCAGCAAATATAAACAAGTAGCCCCGAGGGCGTAAATATCACTAGCAAATATCGGACGCATTGCCATTTGTTCGGGGGGTGCATAACCCATGGTACCCACCGCAAATTTAGTTAGGGCAGTTTGCCCATAAGTTTGAGCTAATTGGGTATTTACCTGATCCTTTACCGCCCCAAAGTCGATTAAAATCAGTTTACCGTCTTTTTTACGACGCAAAATATTAGCAGGTTTAATGTCTCGATGAATAACCTTTTGAGAATGTAGATATTGTAAAACTGGGGTAATCTCTTCCAAAAATCTTTTTACCCCCAACTCTCCATATACCCCTTTCTCTCTTACTTCCTTCTGGAGATTATCACCATTAATTAACTCTTGAATCAAATAAAATTTTTCATCATCCACAAAATGATTAAGTAACTTAGGTATCTGAGGGTGAGCAATTTTTGCCATGGTTTTAGCCTCCCTCTTAAATAAACTTAATGCCATATTAAAGGCTTCAGGATTATCTATGATGGGGCGTAATTGTTTGACAACACAAAGAGGATTATCCTGTTCAAATAAATCAACTCCCACAAAAGTTGACCCAAATCCCCCTTTGCCAAGTCTTTTAATGACTCGATAACGTTTATTAAGGATTAGCCTCGAACCGCAAGTGTAGCACTTTTTTAATTTAGGGTGATTCTTGGGATTAGAACATTCTGGGTTAACGCAATAACTAATAATCATCTGCTTTGTTTCATTAACGGAAATTGGTTTTAATCAAAATAGGATCAACAAGTGTATTACCACCACTTTCTTTTACCATTGGGTAATATGGTTCTCCAATTGGTTTTGGCAAGACGTAATTGTTCATCGTCAATTTTTGCCTCGCTCAGATTAGCACCACAAAGATTGGCATCTTTTAAACTTGCCTCTTGGAGATTGGCCTTTTGTAAATCAGCGCCTTGTAAATCGGCATTTTTTAAATTTGCTTTATAGAGTTCAGCCCTTTTTAAAACTGCCTCACGCAAATTGGCTTGGGCTAGATTTGCTCCCACCAAGTTAGTACGATATAGATTCGCTTTTTGGAAATTTACGCCAATCAGTTTACTCTGGGAAAAACTGGAGCCGGGTAATTTTAAACCTTCTAAGTCAAAACCATTGAGGGTTTGCTGACTAAAGTTGCGGTTTCCTCGGCGGTATTCTTGCACAATCATCTCTGGAGAATTTATTTGTAATTTTTGGGCGTTGAGATGGGCTGGGGTGGGAGTTTTTTGGGTTTGGGGTTGATTTTGTTTTTCTCTTCTTTTACGAATGGCATCGGCTAGGTTGTGGGTGGTGAGATTTGAGCTAGAGTCGTTACCGTCTGTATCTTCATTTTGTGATTTTTCCTTGGTATTGGTGGTAAAAAACATACTTTCTGCCAATTCCTGCTCATAAGGTACTAAATCGAGCGCTTGTAATACTTCATCGGCGGAATTAAATCTTTTTTTGACATCGATTTCGAGCATTTTATTTAAAACCTTGGCGAAGGTGTTGGTGACATTGGTATGGGTTTCCCAAGCCAATTCCCCCGTTTCCACGTCGCAAAGGTCCTTGGGAGCCTTTCCTGTGAGTAGAAAGATACAGGTAGCTCCAAGGGCATAAATATCGCTAGAATAGACAGGGCGCATGGCAAGTTGCTCTGGGGGAGCAAAACCCATGGTTCCCACCGATATTTTGGTAAAAGCGCTTTGGGGACTAGCATTCATTAATTTGGTGTTTACTTCTTCTTTGACGGCACCAAAATCAATTAAAAATAATTTTTTGGTTTCTTTCTCCCTAAGAATGTTACCCGGTTTGATGTCTCGATGGATCACTTTTTGGGAGTGAATATATTGCAGTACAGGGAGCATATTGCGTAAGAAATTTTTGGCGGATGATTCTTGATAGATTTTGCCTTTTTTTACTTCCCTTTCTAAATCTCGACCAAGGATAAAGTCTTGGATTAAATAAAATTGTTCTTTTTCCTCAAAATAATCAATCAATTTGGGAATTTGAGAGTGTTCTAGTTTTGCCATGGTTTTGGCTTCCCGATTGAATAAGTCTAGGGCGGTGCTGTAGGATTCGGGATTGGTGGTGGCAGGTTCTAGTTGTTTGACCACACAGTATTTATTTTTATTGCCCATGTCAACGGCGAGATAAGTGGTGCCAAATCCCCCTTTGCCTATTTTTTTGATAGCTACATAGCGTTTGTGGAGAATTAAATTGGAGCCGCAACTTCGACATTTTCTTGTTTTAGTATCATTTTGGGGGTTTTCACAATGGGGATTCAGGCAATAAATAACACTCATTCACTCTGTTCTCTTTCGAGCTAATTTTGATTATTCATCAGGAAATTTAACTTTAGTTTATCTCAATTTTTGATAATCGAGGGTTTTATTCTCATAAAAAGTTAACGGGTTATAATTTGTTAGATATATTGACTACGTAAAGGGATATATGTAAGTATATTTCTTTTCAAGATGTGACATTAGAGGCAGAAACCTCTATAAAAGGTGTTAACATTTGAGTCTGAAGCCTGTCTATTTTTATAATTTTTTAGTTTTTAATTGATATTTTCCTATGAAAGCAATGATTTTGGCGGCGGGAAAGGGAACTCGTATTCGTCCTATTACTCACACTATCCCTAAACCTTTGATTCCGATTTTACAAAAGCCTGTAATGGAGTTTTTGCTGGAGTTGTTGAGACAACATGGTTTTGATCAGGTGATGGTGAATGTAAGTCATTTGGCGGAACAAATCGAGAGTTATTTCCGTGATGGACAACGTTTTGGGGTTCAGATTGGTTATTCTTTTGAGGGAAGTATTGTAGATGGGGAGTTACGAGGTGATGCTTTGGGTTCGGCTGGGGGTATTAAGCGAATCCAAGAGTTTAATCCTTTTTTTGATGAAACCTTTGTGGTGTTGTGTGGAGATGCTTTGATTGATCTTGATTTGACTGAGGTGGTACGTCGTCATAAGGAAAAAGGGGCGATCGCAACGGTAATCACCAAATCAGTACCTAGGGAAGCCGTCTCCAGCTACGGGGTAGTAGTTACCGATGAGGATGGCAAAATTTTGACCTTTCAGGAAAAACCATCGGTGGAAGAAGCCCTTAGCACAGAAATAAATACAGGTATTTACATTTTCGAGCCTGAAGTCATTGACTATATTCCCCCCAACCAAGAATATGACATCGGGGGGGATTTATTTCCCCATCTGGTAGAATTAAATCTGCCTTTCTATGCCATCAACATGGATTTTGAATGGGTAGATATTGGTAAAGTGCCAGATTATTGGGAGGCGATTCGCTCAGTATTATTAGGGAAAATTAAAAATGTACAGATTCCGGGCAAAGAGGTAAAACCGGGTATTTATACAGGGGTGAATGTGTCCATCAATTGGGATAAAGTGGATATTACAGGTCCTGTTTACATCGGTGGCATGACTCACGTTGAAGATGGGGCAAAAATTGTTGGTCCTGCCATGATTGGTCCTAATTGTTGGATATGTGAAGGGGCAACAGTGGACAATAGTGTCATTTTTGAGTATTCTCGCTTGGGTACAGGAGTTCGCTTGGTGGATAAATTGGTGTTTGGGCGTTACTGTGTGGACAAAAAAGGAACTGCCATCGATGTTAAGGAGGCAGCGCTTGATTGGTTGATTACTGATTCTCGTCAAACTTCCCCAAGTCATTTGGAAAGGGTGAAGGCAATTTCTGAGTTGATTAATTTTAGGTATTAAATTAATTGATAATGAATAATGGAAAATTGATAATGAAAAGATCTTAATTTTCGGGAGGTTATATTTTAGTGATCAATGAGGTGGAGACAAATTGCCAGTTTCGAGATTTTGTGGTGGATGCTAACAAAATTAGGATTGATCTATGGTTAGCAGAAAATTTGACTGATTTGTCTCGCTCTCGGGTGCAAAAGTTGATTGAAGATGGACAGGTGTATCTAAATGATCGACTTTGTACCCAAAAAAAGGAAACCCTTAAACAGGGTGATAAAATCCATGTCCATATTCCCGCCGCAGTACCTTCCCATATTGAAGCCCAAGAAATCCCCCTTGATATTCTCTATGAGGATGAATTTTTAATCATTATCAATAAACCTGCTAATTTTGTAGTACATCCTGCCCCCGGTCATAGTAAAGGTACTTTGGTTAATGCTTTGTTGGCTCATTGTCCTGACTTAAAGGGCATCGGGGGGGTAGAACGTCCTGGGATTGTTCATCGCCTTGATAAGGACACCACGGGGGCGATGGTGGTGGCAAAAACTGAGCCTGTGTTACATGACTTACAAGGTCAAATTAGGGCAAAAACTGCCCGAAGGGAATATTTAGCGGTGGTTTATGGTTCCTTTTCTGAGGATAATGGTACAATTGATCTGCCTATTGGTCGTCACCCTACCCAGCGAAAAAAAATGGCGGTGGTACCTTTGGAAAAAGGAGGAAAAAAGGCGCTTACCCATTGGCAGGTAAGGGAAAGGTTAGGTAATTATTCGTGGTTACATTTTAGGTTAGAAACTGGGCGGACTCATCAAATTAGGGTACACAGCACCCAGATGGGGCATCCTATCATTGGTGATCCCCTCTACGGATCTGGTCATTCGGTGGGGGTAAATCTCACAGGACAAGCCTTACACGCCTTTCGGCTTACCCTTACTCACCCCGTCTCTGGAGAGGAATTAAGTGCGATCGCCCCTATTCCTCCAGAAATGGAAAAATTAGTTAAAGTGCTCAGAAATAGGCTTTGACAATTACTATCTTTTGCCTAACTTAAAGTCACTGCCTCATAGGGCTGAGGCTCAATCACCTGAGTGGATAAGTTTTCATTTTTCAACATCGAGCGAAAACTGTCCAGACTTCCCTCCTCCTTCAATAAATTAATTAAAAATCCCTTAAACTCAATATCGCCCCCCGCCGCCGTAGGTAAAATATATTCAGGCTTAAGCCATTTGCACACTTCCAAAGCGCTCTTTTGCCCCTTAATCACAGGACCAATCAGGGGTATCTTAATATTGGTGAGAGGGGTAATAATGGCTTTTATATTCGTCTCTGTCTGCAAATTTTGAGAGTGGAAGCCATGGGGTTCATAATATAGAGAATCTCCATTAGTCAAATCCTTGATAATATAACCATTTTCCACCAAAGTAGGGCCTACAGGAGAACCTTTCACGGCCTTGATTTCAATTTTCCCATCGATGATGTGACTTTCACCATGGTTGAGGGTGGTTATATGTTGATAACCTAACTCTTGACATACTTTTGTGGCATTGGGAGAGGCTACAACCGCAATATTATGATCCAATTCCTTGAGGGTGGCAGGATGCGCGTGGTCTTCTAAGCCTTGAGAAAGTAAAATAAAGTCAATATTTTCGGGGATTGGTGGAGGACTACATTTTTTTCCCTCAAATAACCAGTTTAAATTACCAAAAGTTAACGTTCCCACTAACCAAGGGTCTAGTAAAATTCTTTTATCAGCAATCTCGATTAACCAAGAGTTACTATCAAACCATGTTAATTGCATAGTATATTTTTTCTATAAATAATAGCTTCTGTAATAAATTGTAACAACTATTAATCAAGGTTTGATGAAAAAGTGCAACCGTAAAGGTAGGGCATACTTCGATGGTTGCTCAGTAAAAGTCGCTTTGAATCCTCCATTATTATGAATCCTGTTTTATTAATTCACGGTTTTGTTGATAAAAGTATTGTCTTTAATAAAATGTCATCTTATTTAATAGCAAAAGGATATGAAATACACAGTATTGATTTAACTCCTAATTATGGAACAGCGGATTTAAAAATATTGGCAGAGCAGGTAAAAAAGTATATTGATAATACTTTTAGCATAGGGCAAAAAATAGACTTAATCGGTTTTAGTATGGGAGGTTTAGTTACCCGTTACTATTTACAAAGGATGGAGGGAAATAAAAAGGTGGATAAGTATATCAGCATTTCAGCACCAAATAACGGCACTCTCACGGCTTATTTATTACCCTTTGAGGGCATTAAACAAATGCGTCCGGAAAGTGAATTTTTATTAGACTTAAATAAAGATTTAAAAGAAAATTTATCAGGGATTAAATCTCTTTTTTTATGGACACCCTATGACCTCATGATTTTTCCAGCCAAAAGTTCGGTGATGGCGGGTATTCCCCAAGAAAGTATCCCTGTTTTAAATCACAAATGGATGATTAGTGATGGGAGAGTTTTAGAAAGGGTTGACAGATTTTTGAGTGATAGTTGAAATCATTAGAGGTGATTATTTTTTATCGCCATGTTGAATCACTAAAACCGTACAAGGGGCATGGTGGACAATATAATTACTGACACTACCCAATAAAGCCTCTCCCAAGCCTTTTAAACCACGGCGCCCTGTAACTATTAAATCAGCATCCCATTCTTCTGCCAATTCACAAATTTCTGAGGCAATATTACCCGTGAGGCAAACATATTCGCATCTTATTTGTTTTTCTTCTGCTTGGGCTTGTAAAGATTCTAGCCATTCAGTGATTTTTTTTCGATTATTTTCTAAAATTTCTTGTTCTGTTTCCCATACTTCTGAGGCGTACATACCGCTACCAACCACCGAAGGCATTAACAAGTCTGCGTTATGGGATAGATTTTCATGTAAGCAGTGACATAGTGTTAGTTGCCCTCGATATTTTTCGGCAATGTCTAAGGCTTGTTGATAGACTTCCATGTTTGTTTCTGGGTAGTCTAAAGTGACGACTATTTTATGAAAGCCTAGGGATATTTTTTTGTTTTCTAATTTTTGGTTACTCATCATCTTGCCCCCCTGCGTAAAATTACTTATTTACCCTATCTCTACTTTTACATAATTAATCTATTTTGAGCAGTTTATGATAAAAAAATTAATTTTGTGACTAAAAATTAAGGGCGATCGCCCTTATAATCTTTGATTATATAATCATAAAATGTACTTTTCCTATGACAATTGAGCAAACCATCAATAGACTAAAATCCTTAACAGAATTAGACATACAAAATAATTGGTTTTTTATTGATCAAAATTTAGAAAAACCCCCGTTAAATATCGGGGAGAATTGGCAACAAGGAAAAGTCAACGAGAAACAATATTTAGTGTGGGAAAAAGGTAATAAAACAAGATGGTTTGCTCAAAAAATTATTATTCCCCATAATTTAAATAAATATCCCCTCGAGAATTTATCATTACGAATTGGCTTAACTTGGTGGGCAGAATCTGCTGAAATATATATTAATCATCAGTTAGTTTGTGAAGGGGATTTATTCGATTCATCCAGTAGAGTTTTAATAACCAATAATGCTCAACCCAATCAAGAATTTATCATCAGTTTAAAATTAACTAGCCCTAGTCATGACATTGGTGGTTTAATGGCTTCTCGATGTTTTTATGAAAGTAAATATGACAAAATCGATCCTAGTTTTGTGGCTAATGAGTTGACAGTTTTAGGAAAATATATCGATGAATTTCATCCTGAGCATAACCTAGATTTAGAAAATGCTATTAATCAAATAAATTGGCAAAACATAGATGATCAAAACTTATTTAATCAATCTTTAATTGACCTACGCAAAAAACTATTACCTCTATCCAAATATATCAAAAAAAGAAACTTCCATTTATTAGGTCATGCCCATTTGGATATGGCATGGTTATGGACAATGGATGAAACTTATAACGTCGCTCAAAGAACTTTTAATTCAGTCTTAAATTTACAGAAAGATTTTACAAAATTAACTTTTGGACATACCACAGCTTATCTTTATCAATGGATAGAAAGTAACAATCAACCTCTTTTTAAACAAATTCAAGCTAAGGTTAAAAATAATACTTGGGAAATATTAGGAGGGATGTGGGTTGAGCCTGAAGTTAATTTAATCAGTGGAGAATCCCTTGTTAGACAAGTATTATATGGACAAAAATATTTTAAAGAAAAATTTGATCGATATAATCGAGTGGCATGGTTGCCCGATAGTTTTGGTTTTCCTGCCCAATTACCGCAAATTCTTCGTTTAGGAGAAATAGACTATTTCGTCACGGGTAAATTACACTGGAATGATACGAATAAATTTCCCCATGGTTGTTTTTGGTGGCAGTCTCCTGATGGTAGTGGTATTTTTACTGCCATGTCTCCCCCCAATATTGCAGGGGTGATGAATACTAATCCTGTGGTGATGACTGATTATAGTGTGGACTGGGAAAAAGAAACGGGGTTAGGGGATATTTTTTGGTTGCCGGGGGTAGGTGATCATGGGGGAGGGCCTACCCGTGATATGTTGGATGTAGTGACACGTTATGATGAATCTCCATTTTTTCCTCGGGTTAATTTTACAGAGGCAGAGGATTATTTGGATATAATTAGTAGTGGTTTAAGTAATAATATTCCTGTGTGGAATGAGGAACTTTATTTAGAGTTGCATCGGGGTTGTTATACTACCCATGGAGATCAAAAATATTTTAATAGATATTGTGAAAAAATACTTTTTCAGGCTGAATTATTTAGTACAATTAATTATTTATTAAATAAAAAATATAATATTAGTATATCTGGTAATAACAATAATCAAGTAGAAATTGATGAATTATGGAAAAAAATATTATTAAATCAATTTCATGATATTCTTCCCGGAACTTCTATTAATCCTGTTTTTGATGATGCTAATGTTATTTGGCAGGAGGTCGTTGAGCGGGGAGAGTTTATTTTAAAGGAAAGTCTAAAGGCGATCGCCCTTAAAATTAGTAAGAAAAAAGTAGATAGAAATAAAAAAGAAAAAAGAGTAATTATTTTTAATAGCTTAAACTGGCAACGCTCGGAAATAGTGAAAATAGATATTGATAATCAAAATTGTCAAGTCAGAGATTCTCAAGGCGATATTTTACCAACCCAAATTACTGAAGATAATAAATTATTGGTATGGGTAGAGAATATTCCCCCATTGGGTTATACTCAGCTTACTCTTACTCCAACACAAGGAAAAGAATATCCCGATAATTCTCCCCAATCCGAAGTAAAAAAAGATCAGCAATTATTAACTGACGAGCAAAAAATATCAGCAGAAATAAACTTCATTTTAGAAAATGAATATATACAAGCAACAATTAATCCTCACACGGGCAACTTAACCAGTATTTATGATTATAAAATTGGTCAAGAAATTTTGGGAGGAGAGGGCAACGAGTTACAACTATTCCAAGATAAGGGACAATACTGGGATGCTTGGAATATTGATCCTAATTATGAAAAGTATCCCTTAGAAAAAACTAAACTAATTAGTATTGAATGGCTAGAAAAAGGAACTTTAAGACAGGTAATAAAAATCGTCAAAAAATATAATAAATCCACCTTTACTCAAAAATATATCCTACACTGTAATAGTCCCATTCTTTATATAGAAAACAAGGTCGATTGGCAGGAAGAATATACCCTATTAAAAGTTAATTTTCCTCTCAATTTTGAAAGTGCGATCGCCCATTATGAAACTCCCTGCGCCGTCATGGAATATAATACCAATCCTCAGACGGCTTTAGAAAAAGCCAAATGGGAAATTTGCGCCCATCATTGGGTTGATTTGAGTAATGATAAATATGGTGTAAGTTTACTAAACAATTGTAAGTATGGTCATGATTTTAAGCCCAACCAAATCCGCCTAAGTTTACTGCGTAGTCCAAAATGGCCTGACTCTACTTCCGATATGATGATACATGAATTTACCTACGGTATTTATCCCCATCAAAATAGTTGGCAGGAGGCAAAGACAATTAATAGGAGCTATGAATTAAATGTCCCTTTACAAGTGTTAATTTTGGATAATGAGGAGGAGAGTTTTAGTTATTTACCCGAAAGCCAAGAATTTTTTAACCTAGGTGCAGATGGTTTAATTTTAATGAGCTTTAAACGGAGTTATGATGATGATAATCAAATCATTTTACGTTGTTATCAATCAGGGAATAAAGTTGTTAATTTTGACTTAAAAAATAGTTTAGATTTAAAAATCAAAAACAAGGTTAATATTTTGGAAAATCATCTTAATAAGATTGATGATAATAATGTGATTAAACCTTGGGAAATTGCTAGTTATTCTCTTATTTCTAATAAGAAAATTTAATTATATAGCCCTCTTCCCCTGCCAAGGCAGGAGAGATACCCAAGACAACAACAGGGGATAAATGTTTTCTAATTGATAACCTTAAGGACAATAAAGGGTGTCACGGGTATTTCTTCCTGTAACGGGATTTATACCCGAAGCCACCTCGCATAACATTTCTTCCACATCAGGGCGCAAAAGTACATCAGTAAAATCGGCACCTTCGATGTTGGCTTTTTCAAATTTGGTATTGGTAGCGAAGGCACCTTCTAAGACTGCATTATGGAGATTTGCCCTGGTTACCCTAGCAGAGTCTAAAACGGCATTGGTTAGATTCGCCCCTTCTAGGTTGGCAGAGTCGAGATTGGCTCCAAAAAAACTGACGTTAGATAGGTTAGCATTGGTAAAGTCACTACTGCGTAAGTTCGTTTTATTAAAAGTTGAACCGCTCAAATCTTGTCCTGAAAAATCTGATTCTACTAAATGGGCTTTGGTATAATCTAGGGCTTGGGCTGGATTGATTAGGGTTACAAATACAATTAGTAGAGAAAGGGTTAATTTTATTAATTTAGATAACATATAAAAAATTTATTTTTTGCTAAACTGATTATTTTTCGGCATTGCTTAATTAGGGGATGAAATATAGTTAAATTATTCCAATAACTTAGTATTTAAAATATTATCACCTATTGCCTATTGCCTATTCCCCATTGCCCACCTCCATGATAAATCATATCTAAAATCACTAACGCCATTTTTCCATTGTATCTTTAATGTTCGTCTCCCTTAACAACTGGGGGAATAAGTCCTGGGGTTTTCCTTTTTTGATTACTTTTCCCTTATCGAGCAAAAAATAACCATCGGCGTAGGCTAATTCTTCGAGACGGTGAGTTACCCAGAGGGCTGTAATACCCCTTTCTTTGACTATTTTTTGTACTAGGGCAACCAATTCTATCTGGGTATCTGGATCTAATAATGCAGTAGGTTCATCTAATAATAATACTTTACAATGACGGGCGATCGCCCCTGCAATGGCAATCCGTTGTTTTTGTCCTCCACTCAGGGCATAAATAGGTCTTCTTTCCAAATCAAGGAGATTAACCGCCATTAAAGCCTCTTTTACCCTGACTTTTACCTCTGGTAAAGTCAACTTTTCCTCTACCAAACCAAAAGCAATATCTGCGGCTACCGTGGGCATTACTAACTGATGATCTGGATTTTGAAAAACAAACCCTAGAGGATTATTTATATCAATAGTACCTTGATCTGGGGATAAAATTCCACCAATCAATCTCAGTAAAGTGGATTTTCCACAACCATTATCTCCCAACAACATCCAAAACTCCCCCTCTGGCACGGCCAAATCACAGCCATTTAAGACGGGGGTTTGAGAATTCCAGCCAAAATGAAGCTGTTTAATATTAATACCTAAAGAAGGATTTTTCAAAATAAATATCAAAAACAGTGACGACGAAACCTAACACTATTAACCGTTATTACTTGTCTGCTAAGGCGGCAAAAAAGCCGGGGGTTTTTGCCCCTGTAGCGGCACCATCTTTTTGAGAAATAATCACCCCTGTGATTTGGTCACTTAAAATGGCAATTTTTTTATCTTCTTGCTTATCACAGGTTAGCTCTATAATTTCGGGGGTAGAGCTTTTAATTTTGGTCAAAATCTCTTGATATAAAGCCTGAGCCTCAGCTTCTTCTTTCTTTTGCACTGATATGGGCATCGGAATATATCTTACTAATAAATCGATGGTAAACATAGATGATAACTATTTAATCCTTATTTTTAATTTATTTTAACCTACATGGGAGTGGGAAATTATCAATTATTCACCCTAACGCTATGACATATCCAAAATCAAGATAAAATATTGGGGTGTGAAAAGCTAATCTATTTTTTTGACCTCTTCTTATATTTTAATGACAGTAAAAGTAAAGTTGTTCGCCATCTATCAAGAAATATATCAAACATCTGAGTTAAGTTTAGACATCCCAGAAAATACAAGGGTGGGTGATATTCTTCAAAAAATGATTTCTGAAAAATCAGAATTGCAACCCTGGCAATCAATTACTCGTTTTGCAGTTAATCTACAATTTGTATCCCCTGATTATATTCTTGAGCAGGGGGACGAAATCGCTTTTATTCCCCCTGTGAGTGGAGGTTAAATCTGTTGTGGTAAACGGAAAAGGATTGGGGAAATATGGTTTATTGGAGGAGTTTTTGTTATAATTGTGATCGGTAAATTTTTGTGCTACCTTGGCTCAATTGGTAGAGCGAATCATTCGTAATGATTAGGTTGTGGGTTCGAGTCCCATAGGTAGCTTGTGAAAACCATTGAGAATTGATAATTTTTTGCTTCTCTTTGGTAGGTTTTCTGTTATTAATTATTAACCATCTATTTGTGATTATTATTTATGTTTAAATCTTTTCAACTGACTGGGGTTGGGCTTCATTCGGGCAAGGTGAGTACAGCAAAATTGTTTCCCGAGGAAAAGGGTAAGGGGAGATATTTCGTAAGGGTAGATTTACCCGATATGCCTTCTATTCCTGCCACTATCGACTCGGTGGATACTACTTTGTTATCAACGGAGTTGGCGGTGGGAGAGGCAAAGGTGCGTACGGTGGAACATTTGTTATCTAGTTTGTGCGCCTGTGGAGTTGATGATGTGCGTATCGAAATTGATGGTGCTGAGGTGCCTTTGTTGGATGGTTCTGCACAATTATGGTGCGATCGCCTTTATACGGGAGAAAATAATTTTAGTGCTAGTAACTACAGCATTAGCGAACCTATTTGGGTAAGAAAAAATGATGGTTTTGTGGCGGCTTTACCTGCCGAGAAAATGTCATTTTCCTATGGTATCGATTTTCCCTACCAAGTCATCCAAAATCAATGGTTTACATGGTATCCTGATCGTGAAACCTTCGTAAGTGCGATCGCCCCTGCCCGGACATTTGGATTTGCCGAACAAATAGAATATTTACAAAGTCAAGGACTAATCAAAGGGGGAAACCTCAGCAATGCCCTCGTGTGCAGCCATGACGGCTGGGTAAACCCCCCTTTAAGATTCAGTAACGAACCCGTACGCCACAAAATCCTTGACCTGATTGGTGACTTGAGCCTCCTTGCCACCATTCCCACCGCCCATTATCTCGCTTACAAAGCCAGTCATGAACTACATACCCAATTAGTTCGTGAGATAATTAAACACAACTCTTAAACACAAAAAAAGAGGATGCTGATTAACACCCCCAAAATGAAAAAATAAAATTCCCCCACAAAGGGGAATCTTTGAGTTACTTATTAACCGACAAATTCTTTAACAGGCTCACATACCCCAGCAGGAGCAGTTCCTTTGAGATAAGCTAACATAGTATCAGCATCAGAAACCTCGAAAGGATCGGTAGGACAGTTATCTTCGTAACCAGGTTCTACAAAGATTTTCTCGATCTTACAGTCGTCAACAAGCATAGAATAACGCCAAGATCTTAAACCGAATCCGAGGTTAGCTTTATCAACTAACATACCCATTTTACGGGTGAACTCAGCATTTCCATCGGGTAACAAGAATACGTTTTTAGCACCGATTTCTCTACCCCATTTGAACATTACGAAAGCATCGTTTACAGATACACAAATTACTTCGTCAACACCTTGCGCTTTGAACTCATCATATAACTCTTCGTAGCGAGGAAGATGGTTAGATGAACAGGTAGGGGTAAATGCTCCGGGTAAGGAGAAAACAACTACTTTTTTACCAGCGAAAATGTCTTCAGTGGTTTTGTCTTCCCAACGGTAAGGGTTAGGCCCTTCTACGGATTCATCACGTACACGGGTTTTGAATACTACACTAGGTACTTTTTCGATAACAGCCATGTTTTACCTCTACTATAATGGTTAATAAAACTTTACGTTTTTAAAAATAAAATTTGAAGCTAATTTTTTTGCTTCTATCTCAGAATAACTCTTATTTAGGAATTTGTCAACAACAATAATTATTCATTTTTGTTAAGGTATAGTTAAGGCTAGTTGATTAATGATTGAAAATTGATTATTAATTACACTGGAGCTTTGTAATATTGGACTGAGATTATTTTCACTTTGTCATGGAAAAAAAAGCAGATGAAATCATTAAGGTATTAAAAGCAAAGGGTTTGAGGGTGACACCTCAACGCTATGCCGTCTATGCAAATTTGTTGAGTAGGAATGATCATCCCACGGCGGAAACTATTTTGACAGATTTAAATAAAGATGCCCCGACTTTATCTCAGGCGACAATCTATCTTTCTTTGCAAACCCTTCGGGATGTGGGTTTAATTCGTGAGGTATTGTTGCAAGAGGGGGTATGTAGATATGATGCTAATGTTTCTCCTCACCATCATTTTCTTTGTAAACGATGCGGGAAAATTGAGGATATTCCGTGGGAAACTTTCTCTAATCTTTCTATGGATAAATTAAATCCAAAACTGAAAGTTGATCACTATGAAGTGATTGTACAGGGAGAATGTAATTCCTGTGATTGTTTGTAAAACTTGTTTAGAAGGTATTTTTGAGGTAGGTTTGAGGTGGTTTTTTATTTTTTTGAGCTAAATTAATTAAATGAGTTCTGAAGTAAGTTCGGCTTTAAGGGTTTTAAAGGAATACAGTGGCATTAAAACAAAAATTCCCGCCTCCGAGACAGAAAAGATTGAGTTACAAAAATCTCTTTTGTCTGTTATCCATGAGGCGGATTATTGTAATGTAGGTATTTGTGCATCAAGTTATGATGAGGGTTTTTCTGCCCTACAAAATTATCTCAAGGCTTTTGATTATGTTTTAGATATTAGTCGTCATGAAGTTGATGGTGATGAGCCTATTTATATCAAGTTCAATGGAGAAAAGTTATCTCACACGGTTTCTGACTATTCTGGGGAATATCGTGGGGTATTAATAACCATTTTCTCGGATGTCAATGATTCTATTTTAGGAACTTACGGACATTTACCGTTATCTTTGTTTGATTGATTTTTAATCCAACTTATTTTTACTTGTCGAGGGGGATGGCTTCTACTTCTACGGTTTCTCCTTGACTATCACTATTTCCATTGTCAATATTATCTTTGTCTAGTTTTTTGTTTTTCATTGCCCCTAGGAGTAGTTGAGATACTTCTGATAACATGATGGAGACAATAACAAAATCATCAATTTGTCCTGCAATGGGAATGATGTCGGGGGAAATGTCGATGGGGCTGATGAGATATACTAATGTGCCAAGAATTACCCAGAGACGGTATTGGGGGTTACGGATGCCATTGGTGTACCAAGTATATAGGGAGGAGAGGTTAAATTTCATAGTGTTTTGACAGAGGTTGCTATATTTTTATTTTATGGTGATCAGAATATTTATATATGTAGGTTTTCCGTACTTTTTTAGGTAGTATTGCATTGACACTCCCACCGACAAATCAAAGATTATGTCGGGGGATTCTTACTTCACAGACACTTAACTAGATTAAGCAAGTTGTCTTGTCTAATCCCCGTCAGTACGTCTCTATAAGCAATTTGATTCACGGTATGCCCTACCGCAATTAATCCTCTATTTCTAATTACCTCTGCACTAACCACATCTCTTGGTGCGGTATAACCACAAAACTGGCAATTATGTATTCTCTGAGTCAAATGCTTTTTGCCCGTGTGAGTACCACAGTTACTACATTCCTGAGATGTTCCATTTTTGTCAACTTTCAGATAAAACTTACTTCGTTTCCAGCACACATATGGCAATATTTCATTGATAAACTGCCCTATACCCGAGTCTAAAGATTGCTTTCTCACAATCCCTCTACTCCAAGAAACAAAATTTATATCCTCCACAAAAATGTTGTCAGTCAAATCACAGAGGTAATTAGCTAACTTAAAATGCCAATCACGGCGAGTGTTAGCTACTTTTTCGTGGATTTTTGCTATCTTGTTTTGGAGTTTTAACCAATTATTAGAGCCTTTAATCTTATGTTTTAAGCGTCTTTGTAGCAATTTAAGCTGACTCTGTGCTTGTAACAAAAACTTAGGGGCTTTGATTAACTCTCCTCTATCTGTAGCAATAAATGATTCTATCCCTGCATCAATTCCTAAACTTGTTTTTCCTACAGGTGCATCATAGCAAGATTCTTGAGATTGAAAAGCAATCATCAGATAATAACCTGATGCTTTTTTCACAATTCGAGCTTGTTTAGGCTCAAACCCAGTGGGATAATCTCTTGACTGTTTAATTCTTAACCAGCCTAATTGTGGTAACTTAACCTTGCCTTCCTCTAAACAATTTTTCAGCATGGCAGGGAAAACAAAACTTTTCATGTGCTTTTTAAATCTAGGAAAGCCATAACCCTTAGACTTCATATCAGAAAAAGCTTTGTCTAAAGTTTTCAGAGTCTGTTGTAATACTTGAGCATTAACAGATTTTAAGTCTGGGTTAGTTTTCTTGGCAATGGTTAAGTTTTTTGCTTGGTTGTTATAACTAGGATATGGTGTGTTAGCGGGGATTATATACTCAGCAAATAATGAACAACGATCAACCAGTGATTTACGGCTGTTATACCAAGCCTTTCTTTCAGCTAAAGCGTAATTGTAAACCGACTTACAGACAGTCAAAACATGCTCAACTTCTTGAGTTTGTTGTCTATTTAGTTTTAGCCTGAACTGGTAAGTTAAGGTAATCACTGATTATTAGTCAACATTGTTTGTTGCCTAATTGTATAACACAATCTCAATAACTAAAGAAAAATTATTGTTAGTAGTTACCAGAAGTTACCGAAAAATAAAGACTCGCTGTCCCTCGGTTTCTGTTGTGGGTCAAAATTCATCTCCCGTTAATTTCTGTGGGCTTTTTTTTCTTGAGAAATGTAACCAGAGTCCTCTTTTGACACTGCCAGATAGATAATTAAATTATCATCTCCCATACTCCCCATCCCCCATAATCCTCATCACCTTAATACCTGCAACCTGAAACCTTTATAAATTAGTGGTTATGGCCTGGACTGGACAGGTGGGAATACATTGCTCACATACGATGCAGGTTTGTTGACGAAATTGTAGTTTATAACTACTGGGATTGAGGGTGAGAGATTCGGTGGGGCATACCCCTGTACATAACCCACAATGGACGCAGGTATCTTCATCGATAATGATTTCTCCCGTGGCGGAGGAAACTTTGATTTCTTGGGATTTCATCCAATCGATGGCTATTTCTAGTTGATCTATATCTCCTAATAATTCTACGACTAATTTCCCGACTTGGTTGGGGGCAACTTGGGCGCGGATGATGTTGGCGGCAATGTTAAATTCTTTGGCAAGGCGATAGGTGATGGGAATTTGTACCATGGTACGGGGAAAGGTGAGGGTTACTCGTTTTTTCATGAGTTTGAGGGATAATGGTTTTGGAACAACTATCTATAGTGTAGGGAATTATATTTATGTCTGAAAATACTTCTTCTGGTTTTGGTGTTAATCGTTTACGAAATTTGGTTATTGCTTTAGTGGCGATCGCCCTTAGTGTTACTTTGGTATTAGGGTTACAAACTAGCGCTAACTCGGAGTCTTTGGAGGCACAGGCACAGAATGCTATTCCTTTGGAGGTGGCGGTGAGTAATGGTAAGCCGACTTTGATGGAATTTTATGCCAATTGGTGTACCAGTTGCCAAGCCATGGCAGGGGATATGGCGACTTTGAAGCAGGAGTATGGCAATGATGTTAATTTTGTGATGCTTAATGTGGACAATACGAAGTGGCTTCCTGAAGTTTTACGTTATCAGGTGGATGGTATTCCCCATTTTGTTTTTCTTGGTCAAGATGGAAGTGCGATCGCATCTACTATTGGCGAACAACCTTTATCAATTTTTGAAAAAAATTTAACGGCTTTAATTGATAATAATCCTCTCCCTTATGCTAACTCTCAGGGGATAACTTCTCAGCTGAAAAATGCTAATCCCATCATAGAAGGAAACCAAGATAATCCCCGTGACCATGGATAATTAATCATTTATATATTTAATTTTCTTCTCCTTATAATCGAGGAGAAGAGACTACAATTTATTTTTGTAATTCTCTTTTTTGACACCCCCTAAATATAGTATGGATAATTGGTCAGAAATTAAAGAGCAGATAAAGGCTTTTTGTAATCAAAATAATTACGAACAATTAAAGATTTACATAGAATCTTTGTTGGCAGAGAATGATTCTAATGCCCTACTTTTGGCTTATGCTGGGGTTAGTTATATGTTAGCTAATGAAGAAGAAAAGGCAATTTCTCTTTGGCTAGATTGTTTTTTGTGTGCAGATGAGGAAGAATTAATAATTGCGGCTACTAATCTTCAAGAATTAGGTGATTTATATTTTAAAAATAATCAATTTAATACTGCTTCTTTGATTTATCAACAGGTATTAGAATTTAATGCCGAATATTTCCAATGTTATCTTAGTTTAGGCTATTGTTTTCTATATTCTGGCAATTTTGATGATGCTATGGAGGTGTGGAAAAATGGTTTATCTATCAATGATCAATGGAAAGAACTATATTTAAATATTGCGGAACAATATCAGTATATTAGAGAATATAATCAAGCTATTAGTTATTATTTAAAAGCTCTTGATTTTTATACTAATGATAGTAAAATACTGTATAATTTAGGTTTTTGTTATACTGCTACTGATCAACTGGATTTAGCTATTGGTTATTATCAACAATGTTTAAATATTGATCCTAATAATTGTAATATCTATGGTGAATTAGGTTACATATATTTATTGCAAGGAAATATAAAAAAAGCAAAAGAATATTGGCAAATTTTAGTTAATATTAACCCTGACATATTTAATAACTTACTTAATTGGAGTAAAGAGAGTAATGATCAAAGTATCATTTTAAATTATCGTCTAATTGATAACTTATTTTTTAACAAAAGTTTAGCAGAATTTACTCTTATTATTGCTAATTTATTATTTGCACAAAAAAAATACTCTTTAGCAAGTATCTACTATCAAATTTCATTGAATGAGTTAGTTCTTAAACAAAATAATTTACTAAACCAAAATCTATTAACAACAAACGAAATTAAAAATATTCTCCATAACTTATTCTTTATTCTCCATCAACAAAATGATCAAGATAAAGTAAAAGAATATCTTAATCAACTAAGTAATACGGATAATGAATATATAAAAAATGTGATTAACCATTTAATCAATAGCCCAACAAAAAAAGTTAATCATCCTGAAAATTTAATCATAAATGAAGCTAAAAAATATTATGAAACTAGCCAACAATGGGCAGATACAAAAAGAAATTACCAGTTAATTTATGGAGATAATCAACTTAACTTAAAACCTCCCCAAAGTTTTGATGATAACATTCATCCTAGTTTTTATTTTCCTCACAAATTCTCCTTACCCCCTAGCTTCGTGACAATTTTAGATAATGGACGGTTTTGGTTGCGGGAAGACGAGGGCAGTAGTGCCATTATCAGCGATGATAACTATATGATAGGGGATATTTCTCCCGAATCTCCTGCCCTTAGTCCTAATCATCCTGATAAACACCCTCGTTATCATTCCTTGTTGACAACTTCTTCGCTTCCCCCTGTCACTCGTCTTGAAGGTAAGGTAGTTGTTTTGGGAGGATTGTTAAACAATATCTATTTTCATTGGTTATTTGATATTCTTCCTTGTATTCATTTACTGGAAAAGGCTTCCATTACTTGGGATGAGGTGGATTATGTGGTGGTGGATAATCGTTGTTCATTTCAACGGGAAACTTTAGAAATGTTTGGCATTCCTTCCTCGAAGATACTTCCTCTTTCTTTTCCTACCCACATTAAGGCAGATAAATTAATTGTACCTTCTTTTCCCAGTGCGATCGCCTGGATGCCCCCTTGGAGTTGTCAATATTTACGCACAAAAATATTAGGTGATAATCTCGATAAAAAAACACCCCATAAAAGAATCTATATTAGTCGAGAAAAATCTAGTAATAGAAGATTAATTAATGAGCAAGAAATTATCAGTATTTTAGAAGAATATGACTTTGATATTCTGAACTTAGAATTATTTTCTGTCAAGCAACAAGCAGAATTATTAAATCAAGCAGAAATTGTCATTTCTCCCCATGGTAGTGGTTTAAGTAATCTAGTTTTTTGTCAATCCAATACTAAAGTAATAGAAATTTTTTCCCCTAATTATGTATATCCTTGCTACTGGTTAGTTAGTAACATTATCGATTTAGAATATCATTATATTTTAGGGGAAATTATGGGTAGTAAAAGTTTTGATAATTTTCTTTATCCTGATAGTCGTTTTGAGGATATTTATATTAATCCAGATGATTTAAGAACAAATTTAGAGCAAATTTTATCATCCTAAGCAAAGGTTTTAATGCGATTGGGTTTGACAAAAACTACTTGATCTTTTTTAAGATTTAAAGAGTTAAATTGTTGTTTATTAAGGTGGGCAATAATGGGCAAATCGTTTTCTAACAGTAATTCTACTTGTATATCTGCGCCCAGATGAGTGATTCTTTTAATGGTGGTTTTGGTACTTTCATTATCATCTGTTAATAAAATATCCACCTCATGGGGGCGCACAAATACCTCTGGATGAGAAGAATGTTCATGGTGATTACCGTTGACAAACAGAGGTGTTTGGCCAGGTAAAACATTTACCTCACCGATAAATTTCATCACAAAAGGTGAGGCGGGATTGTCATAAATTTCTGCAGGGGTGCCAATTTGCTCAATAACGCCGTGATTCATTACCACAATTTCATCTGCCACTTCCATGGCTTCTTCTTGGTCATGGGTGACAAATACACTGGTAATATGGACATCATCATGCAATCTCCGTAACCATGCCCTTAAATCCTTCCTTACTTTAGCATCCAATGCCCCAAAAGGTTCGTCTAATAACAATAGTTGAGGTTGTACTGCTAACGCACGTGCTAGGGCGACTCTTTGCCTTTGTCCTCCTGATAATTGGGATGGGTAGCGATCGCCCAAACCCTCTAATTGAATCAAATCAAGCAGTTCAGCTACTTTATATTTTATTTGATTTTTGGGAGTTTTACGAATTTTTAAACCAAAGGCGATATTTTCCTTGATGGTGAGATGTTTAAAAAGGGCATAATGTTGGAATACAAAACCAATGTTTCGTTTACGAATATCAAGATGGGTGGTATCTTTTCCATTGATAATTACTTGACCACTATCGGGGGTTTCTAACCCTGCAATGACCCTCAACAGAGTTGATTTTCCTGAACCAGATGGGCCAAGCAACGCGACTAAAGTATTAGGTTTTACCTCTAAATTAATATCTTTTAGAGCTTGGAAATCACCGAATTTTTTGTTTACTTGATTGATAATAATACTCATTTTTTTAGATTTTTATGAAAAAGTGAATTAGAAACTAGGGAATAGGGAACGGGGAATAGGGAACAGTTTTTGATCTATTAGTTCCCTCCTTATTAAGGGGGGTTAGGGGGGATCAAATCCTTGTATAACGTTCCAGAATTTCCTTACAAATAAGGGTGACAACCGCCAACAAAACCAATACCACCGAGGCGGCAAAAGCCGCTTGACTTTGATAATTTTTATATGCCAATTCCACGAAAATCGGTAGGGATGCTGTCTTACCGATGACATTACCAGAAACAACGGCGATCGCACCATATTCCCCCATAGCCCTAGCATTAGTCAGCAAAACCCCATAGAGCAAACCCCAACGAATACTAGGAAGAGTCACCCGCCAAAAAATCTGTAAATCATTCGCCCCCAGACTTCTCGCCGCATCCTCTTGCTCACTACCAATCTCCTCTAATACAGGAATTACCTCCCTCGCCACAAAAGGCATGGTCACAAAAATCGTCGCCAACACCATCCCCGGTAAAGCAAAAACAATTCTCACATCAAGATATTCCACCAACCAATTTAACCAACCATTACGCCCATACAAAAGCACCATCATTAATCCAGCCACCACAGGCGAAATGGAAAAAGGCAAATCGATAATACTCATCAAAAATGCCTTACCCCGAAAATTATTCCTCGCAATTACCCACGCTGCACACAAGCCAAACACCGTATTTAAAGGTACACTAAACACCGACAACAGCACCGTTAACCATACCGCCTGAATAAATTCCCGTTGTTGGATTGCCTGTAAAAAAGTGGGAATCCCCTCCTTAAACGCCTCATAAAACACCGAAACAGCAGGAATTAATAAAATTAGCCCCAAATAAACAAATACAATCAAAATTGACCAATTTTTGCCCGTATTTAACCTTTTAATTGTCTGCATAACGTTTGCCCCACTGCTGTAACAGATTGATAATTAACAACAAAACCAAAGAAATAAATAACAAAACCGCTCCAATTACCGTCGCCCCCACATAGTCATACTGTTCCAACTTTTGCAGTACCAATACAGGGGGAATCAAATCCCGAAACGGAATATTAGAAGCAATGATGACAATAGTTCCATAAGAACCCACAGCCCGAGAAAAACCTAAAGCCACCCCCGCCGAAATAGCAGGAAGCAGAGGAGGTAAAATTACTAGGCGAAAAGTTTGCCAATCCGATGCACCCAGTGACCAAGAAGCCTCTTCAATTTCCGATCCCATTTCCTGTAATACAGGCTGTAAAGTTCTGACCACAAAAGGCAAGGCGATAAATAACATCGCCACAAATACCCCCAAAGGTGAAAAAGTAATCTGAATACCAAAGGGAGTAAAAAAACGACCAATCCAACCATCCTCGGAATAAACTGTCGCTAATACCAAACCTGCCACCGTGGTAGGTAATGCAAAAGGAATGTCGATGGTAGCATCAATAATTTTTTTGCCCCAAAAATCGTAACGCACCAACACCCAAGCGGTTAAAGTTCCCATCACAGCGTTAATCAAAGAAGCGGCTAAGGCAGTGCCAAAGGTAAAAATATAGGAAGCCACTGCCACCTCCGCCGTTGCCTCCTGCCAGAAGTTTTCCCATCCTAAACTAGCGGATTGGAATATTAACGCCATCATGGGAATGATTAAAATTACGGCAAGAAAGATGATCGTCACCGCCCAGGGGATGGAGAATTTGCGCAGAATATTTTTGATGGTGTCTTGATAATTGAATGGTGGTTGTTTTAAAGAACTAATCATGATTTTTTTTAGGGGAATAGTTTTCCATCGAAAATGTTTAATGGGTGATTTCCCACTCTCCCAAACTCCAAGAATCTTTTACTATTTGTTGACCGTTTCCTGTTTGACTCCAAACTTCTATATTTAAGTCAGATAGATAATTTAAAGCCTCTTGAATGGCAGTTTTTTCCCCTGACAAGATAAGGTTAAACCAACCATCTTTATCCGCATATTCCCCTAACATGGCAGAGGTGATATTTACCTCTAAATTGTGCTTGGAAGCCAGATCAACAATGATTGGTTTATCATGGTGGTTTGGGGGAATATGGATAGAAATTTTGATGGATTTTTTATCTTGAATATTCTGGTTTGTCATAGTCAAATCTCCATAACTGTGATGAAATTGGTAATTATTCCTACGGAATTTTCGGGATACTGGTAGAGTCAGAATTTCGTAATTGTCAATTGTCCATTGCCTCATCTTCCCAAAAGAGCTTGATCGAAAATTGCCCCATCACTGAAAAATTCGGGTTGGGCTTGATTCCAACCGCCAAAGTCTTCGATGGTGAAAAGATTTTCTACCACAGGGAAGCGCTGGCTAAATTCCGCAAAAACTTCCTCATTAACAGGGCGAAAACCTGCCTCGGCAAATGCCCTTTGTGCTTCAGGGGTGTATAGAAATTCCACAAAAGCCTCCGCCACTTCCCTTGTACCTCGTCTATCCACATATCCATCTACCACTGCCACAGGCCCCTCGATGGAGATGTTGTAATCGGTGGGAATAACGTAAGGTTGAATTCTACCTTGGGATTCGGCAAGTAATAATTCATTTTCGTAGTTCATTAATACATCCCCTTGGTTTCTGGTATAGAAAACGTCGGAGGCTTCCCTAGCATCTCGAGGAAGGGTGGTGACACTACCATAAACCTGAGCAACGAATTCTTTTGCCTCTTCAACGCTTCCCCCTGCTTTGGTGACGCTACCCCAAAGCCCCAAGAAATTCCAACGAGCGCCCCCGGAGGTTTTGGGATTGGCTGTGATTACGGTAATATCAGGATCTGCTAAATCTTGCCATGATTCCACTTGTTCCCCTCCTTCCCTACTCACAAGGGCAACCACGGAACGAGTAATGATGCCATTTTGCCCTGATACTGCATTTTCCCATCCCGGTTCGATTAATCCTGCATCCTGTAAGGCGTAGTGATCAGAAGCCAGTGCAAGGGCTACCACATCAGCTTCTAAACCGTCTATGACTGCTCTGGTTTGAGTTCCTGAACCGCCATAACTTTGGTCTATGGTTACCCGTTGCCCTGTGGTTTCTTCCCAGTATTCGACGAATTGGGGAACAATTTTTTCGTAAGCAGATTGGGTTACAGCGTAACTGACAAGGGTTAGGGTTACTTCTTCTTGGTTTTGAACTCCTGTGGCACTTCCTGAGTTTTCTGTGGTGGTGGGGGGAGAGGCACAACTGGCGATTACTCCGCTAATGGTTAATCCTAGCAAAAATTTACCGAATAATCTTCTCTGTAGTTTCATCGCTCATGTTTTAAAAATTTTGTTAGCTACTATCATAATGAACTTTAAATAAATTTTCAATACATTTTCAAAAATATTTTATTGTAAAAAGAAAATATTTCTCTGAGATATGCTAAACACTATATAAATAATTGCTCCACCAAAGAGAGCAATGGCACCGCTAAATAAAATAATAATTTTGTCAGAAGGTTCATAGGTATCTTGATCAATAGCACGGCGTACAGAAAAGTATTGGATGGTGGAAAGTAAGACGGTAATTAAACCAACGGAGGCAAAAAGTAACCCCATTTTCCAGCTAATGCCAAGTCGTGGAACTTCAGGCGGTTGAAAGTTCGGAAGACGTAGAATAACTACCCCAAAACCCATTAAGCCTACTGCTGTACGCATCCATGCTAAGTAGGTTCGTTCATTGGCTAGGTGATCTCTTATCCTAGAGGCGTTAAACTTAGACGGTGCTTTTTTGCTCATTTTCTGGATATACTATAGGTTTATCCTATATGTTAATTAAAATAGAAAACATTTTAATTTCATTTTTAAAGTTTTAAGTAGTGATGTCAAATCTGATTAGCAAAGTTTACTATTATGCACCGTGTAACCATTGACAATAAAAAATTATTATCTTTTGCCTGTTCCCCGTTCCCTGTTCCCTGCCCTAATTAGTATATTATTCAAACAGGATTTAATATGAGATGACACCCATAGAATTAATATTTTTAGTTGCTATTTTTTTCTTTACTAGCATCATTGGAGTGGCGACAGGAAGCAATTCTTTGATCACGGTACCTGCGATGTTAGAGTTTAATATCGATCCAGCAAGGGCGATCGCAACGAATATGTTTGCCTTAATATTTATGAGTATCGGGGGTACTATTCCTTTTTTAAAAACTGACGTGCTAAAACGCCCAGATTTGCCTCTACTGTCGGTTTTAACCCTGATTGGTTCAGTTTTGGGAGCATTGTTGGTAATTATTATTCCTGCGGATACTATGCCCTTACTCATATCTATATTCATGATTGCCGTGACGGTTTTTTCTGTACTCAACAAAAACAAAGGACTAGAAACCCAAGAAAAACCAAGCCCTACATCCATAAAAATTGGTTATACCCTCATTTTTGCCCTTGGTGTCTATGGAGGATTTTTCAGCGGTGGTTATGTAACGACACTCACAGCTTCCTTTATTGGTTTATTTAGTATGACATTTGTAGAGGCGATCGCCACGAGTAAAGTATTAAATATCTTTTCATCAACCATTGCCACCCTCATCTTTATGAGTCAAGGATTAGTAGACTATCAATTAGGCATCATTTTGGGCGTAACCATGTTCTTTGGGGCAATGATTGGCGCTAAGGTAGTCATGAAAATGAGTAATCTATGGTTGCGCAGAATTTTTTTGGTGGTAGTAGTCTTTTTGGCTGTGCGTAACTTATGGCAGTGGCTTAATTGAATCTTGGTATGAAAAAGCATAATATTGTATTGCACAACAAAGTTAAGCAAATAATAGCGAATGATTCAAACGAATCTACCATTGAATCCGTTAGACAATTCTATAAATCCAGTTTTTGCCCGTCATGAGACATTCCACCCTCGATGGGGATGGTTAAATAAAGGTTTTAGCGCGGCTAATGCAGATAATAAGATTTTTTTAGCGGATGATGCCCCCATTCGTTTGGGAGTAGGTAAAAATATGGTGAAGAGTATCCGTTATTGGTGTAATGCTTTTAAAGTGACGGAGAATGATGATAATCCCTCAGAATTTGGGAAAAGGTTGTTAGGGGAAAATGGCTGGGATAAATATTTGGAAAATCCTGCGTCTTTGTGGTTATTACATTGGCATTTTCTTAAACCTAGCTGTAATGGTGCGTCATGGTACTATACTTTTAATCTTTTTAATGAAACTGAATTTAGTCGAGATGACTTGTTTAATGGCTTGAAGAAATTTCGGGATGAGATTAAGCCTAATATTGCTGATTCTTCCCTTAACAAAGATGTGACTTGTATTTTGAGAATGTATGTGGATACTGGTGATGATGGTTTTGTGGAGGATTCCATTGATTCTCCTTTTGCTGATTTGGGGTTAATTTATCAGCCTCTCCATAGCAAAAATTATCGTTTTCGTTTTGGCAATAAATCCAGTTTATCTCCAGAAATTATTTTGGCTACTTGTTTGGAATATGCTAGTTGGGTAAGTGATAATCAGACAACTATTAGTATCAGCAGATTACTTTATGATTATGGTAGCCCCGGTTTAGTTTTTAAGTTGACGGAGGAGGCTTTACTTGGTGCTATTGATAGCATGATTCGTAAGTATGATAATCTTTTTTTGGCGGATACTGCTGGTTTAATTCAGTTATCTTTTAATGGTAATCCTCTTGATTTGGCTGATAATATTCTTGATGATTTTTTTCTTAATAATTGACTTTAAACAAAAGTATTGTTTTGCCCCCTAAATCTCACACACAATTCTGGGGGACTTTGAGTTATCATATAGCGTTTATTAAAGCCATGAGGTACAGTGTTTATAACATTTTCTATTGCCTATTCCCCCATACCTCACCATAACGAAAATTGCTATGACCTAGTAATAATATAAGTTCAACTGCTTAATTTAACTAAAATCAATTATTAATTTTAAATTTAATATTTAACTGAGAATTATTTTGGTGGGCAATGCCCACCCTACTTATTGAATACTGATGATTATGAATTTATCTTCTTATTTTACTTTACAACGTCGTTATGGTCGTTCTATCAATTTAGAAAGGGATTTTAATGATTTATCTGCTTTGGATGGTTATGTTTTAACGGATAAATCTGTGGAAACTTTAAAGCGAGTTTTGTTGGGACTAAGTGGAGAAAATAAATATAATTGTTGGACTTTAACGGGGGTTTATGGTACTGGTAAATCTGCTTTTGTTCATTTTCTAATTTCTTTATTAGCTAATCAAAAAAGTGAAGTAAAAAGAAAGGCTTTAGAGATAGTAAATAACCATATAAATGATGATATTATTCTTAGTAATATTCCTGATGATGGCATGGTAAGGGCGATCGCCGTTAGTCAACGAGAGGCGATTAGTTTAACTATTATTCGGGCGTTAATTAATGGGTTAAAGGATGTTGGTGGTAAATTATCTAAGCAGTTTATTGCTTCTTTACAGGACTTAGAAAGCCGTATTAAGGATAGTAAAATAGTCCAAAATACTGCCATAATTAGTGTTATTAAAGATATTCTTTTACAAACAAAAAAAGATATTATTTTAGTTATTGATGAACTAGGTAAAAACTTAGAATATGCCGTTTATAATCAAGGGGCAGAGGATTTATATTTATTACAACAATTAGCAGAATTAGAAGCAGTTGAAGGTAAGAGAATTTATATTTTAGGTATCTTACACCAAGCCTTTACCGAATATGGACAAAGGTTGGCTACTATTCAACGTAACGAATGGTCAAAAATTACAGGAAGATTTGAAGATATTGCTTTTACTGAATCCACAGGGCAGATGATTAGGTTAATAGCTGAAGCTATTACCCCAAATTTTGATGATGTTTTTGAGAAAAAAATTGACCAATATAGTAGTCATTGGAATCAAACATTAGAGCCAATTTTAAAGTTAGAAAAAATTGAAGATAATTTAATTAAAAATATTTATCCTCTTCATCCCCTTAGTGCCTTAATTTTACCAGTTTTGTGCGTAAAATATGCCCAAAACGATCGCACCTTATTTACTTTTATCACATCCGATGAGCCTTTTTCTTTCAAAAAGTTTTTAGAGGAAACGGTTATTAACGATGATGACTTACCTACCCTCAAACTTGATCAAATCTATGATTATTTTATCTCCTCCGTGGGTATGGGGTTAACAAGGGTGGTAAATTTCCAACGGTGGGTAGAAATCTATGATTTAATCAATGATGCCAAACACCTCGATGAGGATAGTTTGCGGTTGTTAAAGGCGATCGGTTTGCTAAACTTAGTTAGTATTACAGGTATTACTAGGGCAACCCGTGATTTAGTCGCCCATAGTCTTTGTGATGGAGAGGATGACGATAAATTTAACTATTGGCAAGAAAAAATTGAACAGTTATTAAGACAAGGGTTAATTACCCATCGTAAACAAATTGATGAGTTGAGAATCTGGGAAGGTTCAGACTATAACATTGATTATGAATTAGAATCCTATTTAAAACAAGAGCAGTCTAGTTTAGCCAAACTTTTATCCCCATTACGCCCTCTTAAACCTATCATTGCGCAACGACATAGTTATCAAACAGGCACTTTACGTTATTTTGAAAGACATTATCTCGATGCCTCTTTTGATTGGGATAGGGTGGAATGTGAAGATAATTCGGCGGATGGTTGGTTAGGTTATTGGTTGGAGGAGGAAATTCCCCCTACTTTTCCTCAAAAAACTGTCAATGGTTTACCCATTATCGTCATTACTACCAATAACTTACAGGTTTTGCGATTACAAGCCCAAGAATTTAGCGCTTTGAATCGGATGAATAATGAGGCGAAGGAGTTGCAGTCGGATGGGGTGGCAAGAAAGGAGGTGCGTTATCGTCTTATGGAGGCGCAAAAGGCTTTAGATGAAACTTTGAATAGTGTTTTCGATTTTAGTCGGGGGGAGTGTCGTTGTTGGATTGGGGGAGAGTTAACCCCTGTCAAAAGTGTAGGGGAGTTGAATGGTTATCTTTCTCGGTTGTGTGATGAGACTTTTGTTGATACTCCCATTCTCTGGAATGAGTTGATAAACCGTCGCAATCTTACTTCTCAGGGTAGTAAGGCTAGAAGGGAGTTAATTACAGCGATGATTAACCACTCTAGTTTACCTAATCTTGGTTTTTCAGGTTATGGCCCCGAGGTGACGATGTATTATTCTTTGTTACGGGAAACGGGCATCCATCGCTCTCTTTCTTTGAATAAAAATAGCTTAGAATCTAGTGACAGCAAGGATTGTGTAATACATACTACCCCCCCCGACATAGATGTTACAAACTTAGAGGATGAAGAGTGGGGTATTCATGCGCCGACGGGTGGGGATAATCCTAATATAGATAAAGTGTGGGGTGCGATCGCCCTTTTTTGTACATCAGCCACCGAAAATCCCCAAAATATTGCCCAACTATACGAAATTTTACAACTACCCCCCTACGGAGTAAAAGAAGGCATCATCCCCATCATTCTTACCGCCGTATTACTGTATTACAAAGAAGAAGTGGGAGTATATCAAGATGGTACATTTATACCAGTATTAGGGGAAGAACATTTAGAATTATTAGTAAAAAATCCCGAACGTTATGCAGTAAAATACTTTGCCATAGAAGGATTAAGGGCAGAAGTATTCCAAGAATTAGAAGCTATCCTGCGTAACCCCCAAACCAAAGCCAAAAGAAACATTCGTAACGCCACCCTCCTAACCGTTGTTACTCCCCTATATCAATTTGTCAAACAACTTCCCCGTTATACCCTGCAAACCAAAGAATTAAACCCCACAGCCGTAAGCATTCTAACCATTTTACAAAAAACCGTCGAACCTGACGAACTATTATTTAAACAACTACCCGAAGCCTGTGACTTACCCCCCATCACCAGCAACAAAGAAAAAGACGGCATCACCGCCAAACAACTAAAAACAAACCTGATAACAGCATTAAGAGAAATTAACCTCGCCTACGAAAATCTGTTGAGTGAATGTCAATCCTTATTATATTCAGCCTTTGGGGTGAGAAACGAAGCCACAAAACTCAGGCAAGACTTACGCATAAGGGCATCTTACCTTAAAGATAAATGTGTCGAACCAATTTTAAAACGTTTTACCCAAGCAGTATGTGATGAAACCAAAAACGATAAGCAATGGTTAGAGGCTTTGATGATGATTATTGCCGATAAACCAGCAGAATCTTGGAAAGATGAAGATGTTAATTTATTTCAGAGTAAACTAGCTGAATTATCCCGTAAATTTACCAACCTAGAAGCCATCCAAGGGGAAGTAAAAGTAAAAGGTGAAGGATTATCCGCCAGAAGGATTACCGTTACCCGCAGTGATGGGGAAGAAACCAATCATATGATATGGATAGATAGTCAACGAGAGTCGGAGGTAAATCAAAAAGTTGAGGAGATTTTGGCTATGTTACCCAAGGATAAACAGTTAAGGGAGACTATTCTTGCGAAACTTACAGAGAAGATTTTAAACTAACGTCATATACTCCCCACCATAAAAATTCTTATAGTAGGGTGGGCATTGCCCACCCTACTATAACTTTTAACACGCCCATGTATATTTATGTTTACCGATAACCAGTCTTTGCCTCCCTCCCATGGCTTGAATATTTCAGCTTTGAGTCAATTGTTTAACTCCACTACTAATTCTTATAAGTATCTTTTTTTTAGTGCTTTATTAGACATTTTAGAAAGAAATTTATTCGACTGTGAGTTAATTAGTTTTCGGGAGTTAGTAGTTGAAATGTTGGCAAATGCTTGGTATCCTCATGTATTTTTTAAGTTATCTTTTGGTAAACAGGATCAGATTTCTCTTAAGTTAGATAAACTTAATATACAGTCAGAAAAAGAGGCTATCACCAGAAAAGATATTTTGATTACTACTCTTAATAAGTCTAATGTGGATGATATTATTAATAGTTTAATGCGTTATGTTCCTTTTCGTTTAATAAGACCTTTTGTTTTACAGGAATTAAAAGGAGTAAAAGATGGCGATATAAATAATAGTATTGTTAAGCTATCACGAGAATTATTTGAGCAAAAAAAGCCATTATACTCTTTTAATAGTCAGGATTATAAATCAATAGATAGTATTGTTATTCATCCTGAATGGATTAACTATATCAAAGAAAATTTTATAATTCTCAAGGGGTGGGTTGCTTGGAGTTGGTTAAATTATATGCAAAAAAATAATCCTAATACTCCTAATTTAGCAAGAAAGTTATTTCCTTTAGTACAAAGAAAATCTCTTGCTGAACAAGCAAAATACTGGAAATTAATTATTGACAAAAATCCCCTAAAATGTATTTATTCTAATCATATTTTAGATAAAAATGGTATTTCTGTGGATCATTATTTACCATGGTCATTTGTTGCTCATGATCAATTATGGAATTTAATTCCTAGTATTCATAACGTTAATTCTGCTAAATCCAATAATATTCCTGCAACTAATTATTTGGAAAAGTTTATCAATCTGCAACATCAAGGGTTAATTATTTCTCATGATATTTTACCTAAAAATAAATGGTTAAAATATATTGATTGTTATCTAAGTGATTTAAAAATAAATGAGCCGAATGATTTATTAAAATTAGAGATTTTGATGAAGGCTTATCAAAAAACTTTTAAACCTTTGATTTCTTTGGCAGAAATACAGGGGTTTTCTACTAATTGGCATTATGGTTAAAAAAATTAACAAACTACTGGGGATTACCGAGGGGATTAGTTTTGAATTAAATTGATTTTGATTTAATAAAATTTAGTCCAACCGCTCTGACTTTAATATTGCTATTCTATGGGAAGAAACAGAGTTTACCGTTGGAATATTGTTGATGGCAGGGAAGAAAACTAGGCACGTTTTAGGGCTTTCAGGGGGTAAGGATAGCACTGCTTTAGCTATTCTTTTACATAAAGAAATCCCTGATATGGAGTATTTTTTTTGTGATACTCACAAGGAGTTACAGGAAACCTACGATTATCTCGATCGCATTCAGGCTCGTTTAGGCATTAAAATAAATTATCTTAGCGAAAAAAGAGGTTTTGATCATTGGTTAGCGATTCATGATGGTTTATTGCCTTCTCCTCAAATGCGCTGGTGTACGGTAAAAATGAAGATTAAGCCCTTCGAGGAGTTTGTGGGTGATGATGAGGCTATCAGCTACATCGGCATTCGTGCGGATGAAAATAGGGAGGGTTACATTTCTACAAAGCCGAATATTAAACCTGTTTTTCCTTTCAAAGAGAGGGGTTTGGTAAAGGCTGATATTATTCGTTTGCTAGAGGAAAGCGGTATCGGTTTACCTGAATATTATAAGTGGCGTAGTCGCTCTGGTTGTTTTTTTTGTTTCTTTCAACGCAAGTATGAGTGGGTGATGTTGGCAGAAAATCATCCTGATTTGTTTGCGAAAGCGGTGGAATATGAATCAAATCATCGGGATGGTAGAACTTATACTTGGACTCAGGGAGAGACTTTATTACAGCTTTTGGAGCGTAAAGATGACATTATAGCACAACATGAAAGGGCGATCGCCCGTAAACAAGAAAAAGCCCCGAATCGCCCTCTGGCAGAAGCGTTGGAGTCTGTATTAGATGAGGAAGATTCTACCTTGCCTTGTTTAGTTTGTAATTTGTAAATTAAGCAGTTACAAAAACAAAATTAAGATAAACCTTACTAAAAATTTCGTCAATATGGCTAATTTACAACTAGGATTTCATGGCACATTCCAATTTAAAAAAGAAGAAATTGCCAAAATTATTCACACAGCTACTGAAGAAAATGGTTTAAATGATACCATAAAGAATCTGATGGTTAGAACAGGTTTTGGTAACGCCAAAATTACACCTTTAAAAAGTTGGGCTACTCATGCTGGATTACTTAAAAATAATCAGCTAACTCCAGAGGGAAATTTAATTTATAAATTAGATCCTTATTTACAATCATTCAATACTGATTGGTTAATGCACTTTTATTTTAGTTTTGGAGATCAAGGATTAAATAAAGTGCCTAATAAGTCTTACGAATGGGGAGGTTGGACTTATTTTGTATATGATTTTATTCCTAATAATCTAAGTTTTTCTACTGAATATTTACACAGGAACATTGCCTCTATTTTTTCAGAAGAATCATCAAAGAGTATCAAAGATAATTTCAGTAAAGTTTTAAAAACTTATACAGAATCTCATGGCTTAAAAACGATTCAATTTATTCAGAAGATTAAAGATGCACAAACGAAAATTATTACTTATCAAACTGGTGAAAGTATCCCTCCCAATATCTATTTAATTGGCTATTTTTTAGCGAGATTATGGGAGCGAGATTTTGAGCAAGAAACCTCCGTTTTAACCGATGAAATTCTCTATCATAAAATGGGATTAACTCAAGTTTTAGGCATTACATCGGATACTTTACAAGATCATCTTAATCAACTCGAATCATTAGGAATTATAGAACAAAGACGCACTGTCGCACCCTATCAAACTATTCGCCGTTGGGATGCTCCTTTAATCTTATTAGAAAAAGCCTATGTTAACCAATAATATTTTACCCCTAAAAGACGCTAAACCGAGCGATCGCATCCACTTATTATTATGGGATGACTACACTGAATTAGATTTGAAAGAGCTTATTTCTTATAATAATGCCCAATGTATTAGTTATCGAGAAAACTTATTAAGCCGTATTAATCCTCAGAAAAAATATTTAATGTTAGAACAAAATTTAGATGAAGAATTAACGGCAATAAAGGAGATTTGTTCAACAGCAATCAAACCAGTAGTTATCTTAAAAGAATTTGATATTCTTCTGACTTATCTTTATATCAAACCTTCATCTCCCATTACTTTGTTTTGGGAAAAACTAGCTAGTTTGAGGCATTTAGAAAAAATATTATGGCTCATTTTACCCACTAAATTAAACCCCCCTAATTGGAATGTAAAATACTTACAACAAATTAATTAAGATAGTTTTTTGAATTTATATTTAAAATATTTTAATTAAAGTTTATAGATTAATTAACACCCCGATAGATTATTTCATTTCAAAGGAGTAATAGTGATGCAAATCAGCGAATTAGTAAGAGTTAATGAAGAAGCAATATTAGCCAATGCCGTTAACTTTGGTATGATGGAAGATGAAGAAAAAAACTTGGGATTATGTCAAGGATTTGTCTTTAATTATGAATCCATAAATCCCAAAGCATCTACATTAGGAGTATTAGAAGCAATTCAACGCAGTTATCGCAGTCGTAATGAGGCAAATATTCATTTATTTGTACAAGATTATGGTAGAGGAAAATCTCATTTTGCTTTAGTAACTGCTAACTATTTTAGACAGTCGATAGAAAGTCAAGAAATACAAGGAATTTTAGAACAAGTTAGAAAAGCATCGATTAATAATCCGGGTATTGTTGAAGATTTAGAAGCCTATAAACGCAGAAATAAAAAACATTTAGTGATTTGTTTAAGCGGTGAAGAAATGGATTTACGAAAGTCATTTCTTAAGGCAATCAATAAAACGTTAATGGAAGAAAATATAACTGATACATTGGCTCAAGAATTTTGTCAAAAACCCTTAAATTATCTTAAAAGTTTAGATGCACAACAGCAACAGGTAGCTAATAATTTTATTGAAAGTAATTATCCAGAATTAGGAGATTTAGATAATATTATTGAATCTTTAACTAAAGAGAATTATCGTTTAATTCCCCAAGTAAAAGAAATTAGTAAACACCTCAATCAAGGATTTGCCATCGACTTTGAAACCGACTTAAATGTAGAACAAATTTTGGAGAATTTATTGCAAAAATTATGTTTAGGAGAAAATGCCCCTTATGCAGGAATATTAATCTTATTTGATGAATTAAATAACTATTTACAATCTTGGGCAAGAGATGCGATCGCATCTGGGGGATTAACCTTACAAAATATTACTAACATTTGTGAGAATTATAAAGGAAAAATTGCCCTAGTTTGTTTCACCCAAATACGCCCCTTAAAATCAGTGCCAAATAAATCGGCAGACGACTATAAAAAACTTGCCTCACGATTAGAAATAGCAGAAAGCACCTATGAGCCTATTTCCAGTTTAGAATTAGTAATTAAAGGTTTATTAGTACAACAATCCCATCAACCAATTTGGGGTGAATTTATCCACAAATGGGGTAATACTTTATTAGGTAATAGCCGTCAAAGTTTTGAGACAAGAATAACATATTATCGTGAAAGAGGTTGGGATTTACAAACATTTCATAGGAACATTACCTTAGATAGTTTTCCTTTACATCCTTTAACTACTTATCTCCTTTGTAACCTTGATTTTACTCAAGGAAGAACGGCAATTCAATATATTAAAGAAGATGTTAAAAATTTCATTTTAAATCAACCTTTAGAAAGGAATAATTTACTAAATTGTCTCCCTGCAATTTCTCTCATTGATGCCTTTAGTGATTTTTCTCAAACAGAATTTTCCCGTTATCATGCTGAATATAAAAAAACCTATCAATCAATTTCTTTTTCTATAACTACCGAAGAAGAAAGTATTTTAAAAGCTATTTTTCTATTCTATATTAGTGGCAATAAATTACATAAACCTAACAATCAAAACCATGCCATAATTCTTAGTGAGTTGAGTGGTTTATCCGAGACAGAAACCTCAGAAACTTTAAAAAAATTATCCCTCGAAAGACAAGTTATTTACTATAATACTGGGGATAACACTTATCGCTTTTATTCGGGTAGTAACTTATTAGAAATTCGCCAACAAATAGAAGAAGAAGCCGAGAGACAACCCCATAAATGGACAGTTAATTTACCTGTTAAATACTGTCAAGACAATATTGATAAATATTTAAGAAGTCAATACATTGAGGCTTTAACTTTTATCGAAAAAAATAAACTCATTAACGGTGAATGGTATTTTGAAAATAAGTTTTACACTATCGAAGAATTTGAACAGGCATTATCAGGATATAAAACCTTAGAGAATACAGAAGCCAAGGGAATTTTTGCCCATATTTTAGCGGATAGAATTGAAGATTTACAGGATTTAAAATACCGTATTAATGATTTACTTTCTAAATCTCAAAATAAACACTTATTCGCCGTAGCTATTCCCAATAAAACTGTGGGAGATTTACCTCGTGAATTGTTTATGATTGATATTATCAGAAGAAAAACTGATAAGCAAGAATCAGGCACTGCTTACAATCAATTAAAACAAGATTTAGAGCAAAAAATAGATAGAGAAATCAGAGAAATTTTAGTATCCTGTGACTATTATTGCCTTTATCAAGATAAGTTAACAGCACAGGAAGAAAAACAACCTCAAGCAATCATTAGTTTACTATTAAATGAGCTTTATTCCTTTGTACCTCCCCTTGCAAAAAATGATAAAATGGCATTAAAAAGTAATCCAGCTAATACTATTATTGGTTATGCCATAAAACTATTAATACAAGATGAGTTAAAACCACAAAATTTTCCTAATGCCTCCTATAATAATTTAATTAGTCCTGTATTTATTAGTAATTGGGGTTTATTAAAAATTAATAATCAAAAATACTCAATTCAACTCCCTTCACAACGCAATGTTAGACAAGCATGGGATAAAATTTCAGAGTTAACAGACTTGGGAAGTAAAGAAGAAAAAACCACTAAAATAGAAGATATTTGGAAAACTTTATCTAAGCCTCCCTTTGGCTATAATGAATATACTTTTACCATGCTTTTTGGTGCATGGCTGGGGTATCACTATAATGAAGTAAAAATAAGTGGTACTTTCGGCATTCCCCAAAGAAAAAAAGAACATATTTCCTATAATATTCAACCGGTAAAAAAATGGACAGAAACCAATATTTTTGATAAACCAAAAGACTTTGTCAATAAATGGATTTTAGGCAAAAGTAAAAGCCCACAAATTATCAGACACAAACCGATTATTTGCCCTGAAATTCCCTCAAGTGTTGACTATAATCAGGCTAAAGAGTTAATCAATGAGATTGACAATTTTATTCAATCTGGAGAAGGAGAAAAATATAAAAAAGATGAAATAAAAATTAAAAGAGTTCATTTATTAGATGGTATAAAAACTATTGATAATAATTTTGAAATAGTAGAAGAAGCTGAAAATTTATCCAATGATGCTAATATTGAAAAATTAATTTCATTTTATTTATCTTTACAAGACGAATTAACTCCAAAACGAGTTATTAATCTAGTTAATTATTCTGATTCTAATAAGGTTAATAATTCTCATCCAGTTTATGTTAATCCTAGTGAAAATCAAAAAGAGCGTCAACAAAAAGTAAGAATATTAATTAATGATAAAATTAATGACTTTGTTGATGAGTTAACTCAACGCTCAGAAAAGATGAAAACAGAGCAAGAATTAGGGCGTTATCAAGGAGAATTGGAAAATACTAAAGCTAAAATTAGTGAAGTTGACACTTTACCTTCTCATTTAATTGAGCTTTTAAATTATGCCCTCAAAACTGCTGAAACTAATATTAAAAATATACAATATCAAGAAAATATTAAACAGTGTTTATCTGATATTGAAAGACGATGCAGAGTGTTGAGTGATAATGCTAGTCAAAAAGATTATCAAGATGCTCTACTTGATATTGAAAATTTAGCAGAAGAAACAATTATTATTAAAGAAAATCCAAGATATATTGATATTATTAATGAGATAAAAGATAAGAAAAATTATTTAGAGCAAAAAATACAAATTTGGCAGGAGAGAGTTAATAATATTAGTAAAAATCAGGCTTTTTTCTTATCTCAAGAAATTAATAGCTTAAAAAATCGCTTTACTGATATAGAAAGTTGTCAAAAAATAGAGAATCTTTTACAGCAACTTAATCCTATAATTTTGGAGTGGCAAAATGAAGAAGAAGCGGAAAAGCTTAAGCATCAAGAAGATGAAAATATTCTACAACAATTAAGAATCAAAACACCTTCTTTATTAAAAAATATTTCTGAATGCCAAGATGCGATCTCACTTATTAATAATTTAAGAGAAAAGCTAAATTATCCTGACAGATTTAACCAAGAAATCGAACAATTAAGGGAAAATCTTAATCAATATATTTCTGAGTCTGATAATCAGTTAGATAAACTAGAAGTCACTATTCAACATATTAATGATAGTCAAAAATTAGATAAGTTTAACAAGGAGTTAATAAAATCAGAAACAATCTGGGAAAAATCATCAGAATATCTAAGATGCCAGAGATTACATCAAGATATTGACAACTTGAGAAATCTATTGAAAATTATTGAATATCAAAGAAATAATGATTTAAAAGACTATGAAAATAGTTTACAACAATTAAACCAGTGGCGTAGTAATGTAACTAATATTTCTCCTCATATAGAAACTAAATATCAGTCTATATCTCATCAGTTGACAACTAAAATTAATAGAATTCGTCAACAAAAATCTGAGAGTGCGATCGCATGGCTAAATCAATTAAATCCCCAGTATAATTTACTGCTAGAAAATTCAGAGAAATTACTAGATGAAAAATTAAAATGTGCCAACAATCTTCTTAAAGAAATAGATTGTAATTATAATCAATATCTTGATTGCTTTGAAGAAAAAGAGGAAAAACTTATTCAAGAATATCGAAACATATGTATTGAAATTCAAAATGAAAATACAGAAAATCAAATTATAGTTTTATTTCAACAACTTACTCTTGAAAATAAGCAATTATTACATCATAAATTAGAACAATATTTGAATGAATAGGGAGTAAATATAATGACAAAAATAATTTTAGATCCCACTAATTTATATCCCATAGAGCAAAATTACATTATTATTAGTAACGAGGTAGAATGGCTAAAATATTTTACTTTAAAGGATGACGCTTATTGGATTAAAAATAAAATACCTTGTGCTTGGACAAAAGAATGGTTAAAAGCTTGTAATAAAACAAATTTAATTATTGAAATAAAAGAAAATCCACGCTCTTTATTAGCTTCTATGTTAAACCCTTTATCTATTCCGAATCAATGGAATGATCAACAAGTGTTAGGTATTTTAAATCAACTAAATACTTATCCAGATAATAAAATTGCTCATTTATTAGCAGAAATTACTAACACAGAATTAAAACTATGGGAATGTATAACACCCTCAGAAAAACATCTTGCCCAATGGCTATGTGTTAATATTCCAGAAGAATATCAAGTATTTGAGCAATTTTGGTTAGAAAACTTCATCAGCCATAACCATGATAATAAATTAATCGAATATTATCGAATAAATAATAAATTAAATTTACTCAAAGATTGGGTAGGTATCAGGTTAAATAAAATTGATAATTTAGGTATTTTTCCATTGTCATTACCAGTGATTATCGAAAAAGAATTTATCAACTTTTGGGAGGAAAAAATAGTTCAAACTCAAGGGGAGATAATTGAAAATTTAATTTTACCTCAAGAATATAAAAAGGAACTGATTGCTGAAATAGCTTATAATATTTTCCTAGAAAAAACTAACTGGATTACCCGTGATAGAGTAGCAAAAATTAGTATTTATCTCAATGCAGATAAAAGACAAAAACTTAATCAACTTATTCCTCCTTCACCACCAAAACCATTAGATATTAATGCTAAACCAGATGACTGTTTACAATGGGTAACGAATCATTATTTACCTTTTAGATTATGGGAAATTAATCATAACATGAGTAACAATCATGAAGACAAAAATCAAATTAGTAGCAAATTAGCTGATAATTTTGTGAATTGGATTGTGAAAAATTATCCCGAATTAAAATTAGATAGTGTGGAAAAATCATGGTTAAATTATAGTGTCACCCCACAAGTGGAAAAACTAGCGAAAAATAACCCCATTCTTTGGGTTATAGTTGATGGTTTAGGATGGTTAGATCATCGAGAGCTTATTTTTAAATTAACAGAGAAAAACTCATTATCTATTCAACAAGATATTCAGCCTAAGTTTAGTATTTTACCAACTAAAACAGAATATGCAAAATGGAGTTTATTTACTCAACTTTTGCCTAATCATAATTCTTGGAATAATAATGCAGGAGATGGTTTTTCTCTTATTAATAATGGGCATCGTTATACAGATAGAAATAAACCAAAATTAATAGAAGATTTGCAACAAAAAAAATATCAAATTTATTGTTGGGATACCACTCAATTAGACGAATTATATCATCATCAAAACGATTGGCAAACTTTGTATAAACTAGAGCGTGAAAAAGTTTTGGATGGAATTGTCAAAGATATTTTACACTTTTTACAGCAATATCCTGAACCAGAAAAATTACAAATTATTATTGCGAGTGATCATGGTCAAATAATAGGAGAAGTTGATAAGATGAACAATTATCCTAATAATTTAAAACCTCAAGGTAGAATGGCAATAGGTACAACTGATGACTCTCGTTTTGTTGTACTTTCTGCTCAAAAATTTGATTTACCTCATGATATTAGTATTGTGAGAAGTCAGGATTCTTTAGGCTCTTTTAACTATACACAAAATCAGAAAATTATCGGTAATCATGGAGGCTTATTTCCTGAAGAAGTAGTAGTAGGATTCTCAATTTTAAGTCAACAAATTTCCCGTTTACCTGTATTGATAACTTGCAGGGGAGAAGGAAAAGCAAAAGATAGAGGAGAATTAGAAATGATTATTAATAATCATAATAAATTATCTTTAACTAATCTATGCTTATATATTAATGAAATTGGAGAATTAAAAATGGGAAAAATACTCGATATAGTAATTCCCCCTAATCAAACAATTAATTATAAATTAGAGATAAATAAATGTCCAGAATTACTACCAGATAATAGTAATAATTATTATACTTTATCAGGAAAACTAACCTTTAATTTTGCTAATACTGAAGTTGGAGAAGCAGAATTAGACGCTCAATCATTACTAACAATTAAACAAATATTTACCAGTGGATTTACAGGAGGTTTAGATGAATTTTTCTAACAACTATTCAACCTATGACAATGAATTAGTAACTAGAGTATTTGGTTCACTTTCTATCGATAAAAAACGCTTACCTTCAAGTAGTTTAACCAGTGTTGGTGTACCCAGTTTTGTCGGCGAATGGATATTGGAACATATTGTAGCAGGTACTGGGGAGTTAAACGATGGGGAAAAAGAAAAAGTCCGTAATTTTGTTGATAAAGCCTTTCCTCGTAAAGATGATAAAGAAGAAATAAAATTTGAATTAACCCAGGGAGGAATTTATACCTTAATTGGCTTAATGCAGGTAAGAGTAACATTGGAAAAAACCTCCGAACAAATTCCCGAACCTGTTGCTAGTATTTCTGTTCTAAATTTAACCGATTGTGAAATATCTACAGATATAGTTAATCGTCATCGCCGATTATTAAGACAAGGAATATGGGGAAAAATTACCTTAAGATATAGCCCAGATATGAAAGGTAAATTTAAAGTATCAGTTATCGATTTTGCTCCTTTTCAATGTTCAGCAGTCGATTTGAAATCATATGGAGAATTGCGTTCTCAATTTTCCACAGAAAAATGGCGAGATTTAATGTTTTGTTCGATGGGTTTTAATCCTGAACATCCAGACTACAATCATCAAGCAAAAACATGGATTTTAAGTCGTTTATTACCCTTAGTTGAACCTAATTTTCATCTAATTGAATTAGCACCAAAAGGTACAGGGAAAAGTTTTTTTTATGAGAATATTAATAATAAAGTGTCGGTAGTCAGTGGAGGAAAAATTACCCCCGCAAGATTATTTATTGATGGAAAAACTAGAGAAGTTGGCTTATTGGGACGCTATAACGTGGTTGTTTTAGATGAAGTTCAAAGTTTAACTTTTGATAATCCTGATGAAATTATCGGACCATTAAAAACTTATCTTGCCAACGGAAGTTATAATCGTGGCGGATATTCTGATATAGCCAGTGATTGCTCTTTAGTATTATTAGCTAATATTGAATTAAATGAATATCAACGCCCGAAAAATGAATATAATTTAATGGCTAATCTGCCTAAATTTTTCTCAGAAACGGCTTTTTTAGATCGTTTTGCTGGTATTTTACCCGGTTGGGAAATACCCAAGTTTCAAAAGGAAATGATGGCTAATCAAATCGGATTAAAAATGGATTTTTTTGGAGAAGTTTTATTTGCATTAAGGAGAGATACCCGTTTCCAACAATACGCAGAAACCCATACAAATTTTCTGTCTAAAGTTTCTATTCGACATCAACAAGGAATTATAAAAACAGCATCGGGATTTCTAAAAATTCTCTATCCTCATCTTGATTTAACTTTACAAGATTATTGGAATGACTGTTTAAAACCTGCCTGTTTATTACGTCAGCAAATTCATAGTTTAATCTATAATCTTGATGATGAATTTAAACAGTATGGAAAAGAAATTATTGTTGATATTATATAAATGATCTAAATCAAAAAATAGAAGAATGATTATGACTATTTTAACAAAAGAACAAACTTATTTGAATATTTACTTTTTGTAGTAAGGTATTCATTATAAAAAGACATTAGCTGATTATTTAATTCATCGTGATGAAGAAATTATTAATTTAATTTATTCGATCAATCTAACATAACAGATTACCTCTAAGAAAAAATAATAGTTTGTAAATTTCTCACTTCTTTAATAATCTCAAAATCTTTATCGTTATGAATTAAAGTTAAATTATAACTAATAGCTAATTGGGCGATACAACAATCAATACTACTTCTAACTGTTAAACCTTTACGTCTTAAATCATAGAAAATACGAGCAGATTTAATCAAGATAGAACTATTTTCTGCAAGATAATCTTGATCATCCAAATAAATTTCTAATAGTTGCCATTCTTTTTCATCTTTAGCACCCTGTAATAGTTCCATTTGGATAAAATGACTTAAAAAGAAAAGATTGTCTTGAATAATATTTTCTAAATTTTTTCTTTTAATTCCTGTCTTATCTCGCAAAATATTAATCAAAACAGAAGTATCAATTAGATACATTTTCGTTATTTCTTAACTCTTTATAATTATAGTCTTCTCTAAATTCAATTTTTCCACTTAAATCTAATAAGTTCAGTTTTTTTCGATGACGAATTAACTCTTTTAATGCCATATTTACTAACTCTTTTTTTGTTCTTACATTAGTTAAACGGAAGGCTTCTTCCAGTAAACTATCATCAAGATCAATATTAGTTCTCATTTTTTTGTGTAAAATGTGTAAATGTAAGAACATTATACACTAAATGATTTTTAATGCCTAACCCTATCTACTTAGATTATCATTCTACTACTCCAGTTGATCGCCGCTTAATCGATGTAATATATGACTCGATGATCGATAATTTTGGTAATCCTAGTAGTATAGATCATCTATGGGGCGATCGCACCTTAAATCTGATCAAAAAAGCAAAACAACAGATAGCCAATTTAATTAACTGTCAAGCCCAAGAAATTATTTTCACCTCTGGGGCAACAGAAAGCATTAACACCGTCATCCAAGGATTAACACCCCCTAACCATTTCATTATCTCACCCCTCGAACATAAAGCCGTCATTGATACCTGTCAAGCCATGGTAAAAAGAGGATTAGGCAAAATCAGATGGCTAAAAGTCGATAAAAAAGGCAGAATCGACCTAGAATATCTCGAAAAAATGTGTCTCCAAGGCGCATCCTTACTCTGTGTCATGGCAGCCAACAACGAAATCGGTAACATTTACCCTATCCAAGAAATTGGTAAAATTGCCCAAACATATAATATCCCTTTCTTGTGTGATGGCTCTCAAGCAGTGGGTAAAATTCCCCTCAACTTTGAGGATTGGGGTATCACTTTCCTAACCATCTCTGGACATAAATTATACGCCCCCAAGGGCATAGGTGCGCTGATTATCAAAAAAGGATTTACCCTACAACCCTTGATTTATGGGGGAGGACATCAAAACGGACTGCGATCAGGTACACTCAATGTATCAGGGATAGTGGCTTTAGGAGAGGCTTGTTACCTCAGACAATTGGAAATGGTAGAAGATGAAAAGGCGATCGCCCTTAAACGAAATCATCTACAATCAATATTACAAGCCCAAATTCCCTCCCTTATCGTCAACGGTGACATCGATAATCGCCTTGCAGGAAACCTCCATATATCCATTCCTGATGTTCCTAATAGTGCTATTATTGCTAGGGTGAGGGATAAACTAGCCATCTCCACAGGTTCGGCTTGTACCACTGAAACCCTTGCTCCTTCCCATGTGCTTAGGGCGATAAACCTAGAAGATGAATTAATAGAAGGTGCATTGAGAATCGGCATCGGCAAATTTACCACCCATGAAGAAATAGAAAAAAGTGCCGATATACTCATTAATATCATTAATCAAGTTTTATCGATCTATTAAAATCCCATGTCAAACCGTCTGTAACTGTGGGAAAATATGCTTAGAAGACTACATTAAATTATTAGGCAATAATGGCAAGAAAAAACTTTAGTGAATCTAACATCATTACTTTTTTAATCAATCACTCCTATTTATTTAAAGGATTAGACGAAAAAGAATTAAGTGCTTTTTTGCCTCCAGATAGTCTTACCAGAGAAAAACTATTCTCCAATCGCCCTGTTTTTACTGCCTTTTCCCCCGATGAAGATTTGGATAGTTTGTACGTAGTTTTAGAGGGAGGGCCTATAATATTACGTAGTAATCCCCTCGATCGCATTTTATCCTTAACTTATAGCGGTGGTTGTTTTGGAATGCGTAGTTTACCTTTTAGTCATGGTTTAGCCAGTAAAGGTTTTCCTAGTTTGGTGGAGGCTTACAAAACTACCTATGTCACTAAAATTCCCCTTGATGCCCTCAAACAAATTTATGATCATTTTGAGATAGTGGGCGATCGCTATGCTAAACTATTCGAGTTAAGGGAAAAATTTACCTATCATCTCCTCAACTGTAGTAGTTATCCCCCCCAAGCCGTAGCATCTTTACTCAGGGCATTAATTTATCAAGAAAGAGAATTGGAAAATCAACCCAATAACCAAGGGGTTTATATCCTTGATTTGGCGGTAGAAGTAATCGCCAAAGCCTGTCAACTCAACCAGCGCACCGTAGAACAAGTATTAAAAGGAATGCAGAAAGAGGGATTAATCAAACTAGACAAAAATAATAGTACCTCCGATGATGTAATTCATATTTTACAACCAGAGGAATTAAAAGAGGTTTACAGTGCCACTAGGGATAAAGTTTCTTGGTGGCCTTTAAAATAAAAAATCAATGATTTTGTGGCGTTAGGATTTGATAGTAAACGATCGCACTTCTAAAACTTTACCTATCATAGAGATAGTCATCACATCATCCCGAATAGTACCTTCAACTTCTACGGAGATGCCATCTTGTTTTAATTGTTCAGGAGGATTATATAATTCGTAGGTTTTTCCTCCTTTGGCAACCAAAGCCCATGTACCGAGGGCAATAGCTTTATATTCCACTTTTCCAATAACTTTCATAATTATATACACAAAAAAAATAACAGTGATCCGAATTTACCCTGCTCAATCACTTCCTATCCTAGGTGATATTGCTCGAAGTTGCACTACTGGCATAATAAGCCATCAATAGTTCCCTTGCTTCCTGCTTTTGCACATTTTAGGAAATCAGAGCTGTAGTATTGACCACTGCTACTTTTTTTTCGACCTTTGAGAATGAAACTAACCGTAAACAGCTTATTTAACCTCCTTGTGTTCACTATTTTTATCGAACGATTTTCCTTATCTACATTGATGTTTACTAGAGTTGCACTGTAAATCAATTGTTCACTCATTGATCCAGTTCCCTTGCTCTCTGTCGTAGCACTTTAGGAAAAATGAAACAGAAAACGAAAAGCTGTTTCGGCACTCGAAAGACAGATAATACAACGTATCTTTTTCAGTTAAATTACCTCGCTTTTTCAATCGTTTTCACTCGTTGTTTAGTCTAACGAAGGAAGAACCTTTTTTCTTCCATATATATACTATAACAACCTTTTTCCTGCAATGCTATGAGGTTTTACAAAACTTTACATCTTTTTTTATCAATTTTAAAATGAGTATTTATGCATAATTTTACGTAAATTTATTTCTTTTTCTAAGAGGCAACAATGCCCACTATAGGGGAGAATACTGATTAAACTTTGGGGAAAAAATTGCTTTAATCTTTGGGCTTCCTCGAGGGAAGGGAGGAGGTTATCTTCCCCTGATGCAATGATTAACACTGGTTGGGAAAACTGTTGAATTTTGTCGAGATTGAGATGAAATTGGTTGAGGAGTTTTATGCGATTGGAAACGGTGAGGGGATGGAGAGATTGGAGGGTATCAAGGAGGGTTGTTCTTTGAGAAGGTGCGATCGCACTTATTTTTACTAAAAAAGGAAATAAAAGAAAGGTTGCCCCATTGTAGACCGTATTGGGCATTAAAGAAGTGATATAAGTGCCACAATTTAACCAACTACGACGATAAAAACTAGAGGCAGAATTAACCAAAATGACTCGATCAAAAAAATCAGGAATCATCTCCACCAATTTTAAAGCCATACAAGCCCCAAAGGATTCTCCACAAAGATATACTCGAGAATATATCTCCCTATCAACTTCCTTTTTTAATAAATGAATCAGAGGTTTAATTAATCCTTGCCAATCCGATGCCCTATCATGGGCAAAATGCAGACAACGCACTTCAAAATTATGTTGTAAATCCCGTTGACTTTCTAATAACTTGCCACTACCATCCATACCGGGAAGATAGATAAATAAAGGTTTTTTTCCTTTACTCATTTGATAGGGTAAAAATTTCATAGGGAAATGGAAATCAATAAAATTAAATTAAAAAGGGCAAGGAATTGTAAAAGATACTCTCTCTCCACCATGGGGATGGTCAAAACTAATCTCACGGGCATGGAGATGGAGTCTATACCTATTATCCCCCATAAAACCATAAAGGCGATCGCCCTTAATGGGAAAACCCAAACCCATCAAAGAATGTACCCGTAACTGATGAGTGCGCCCCGTCACAGGAAAAAACTCCACCCTTGTCTCAAAATTATCACAACCCATTACCCGAAAACGAGTCAAAGCCCCCTTACCCAAACTATAATTAACCTCCTGACAAGGACGATTATCAGGATTTGCCCACAAAGGTAAATCAATCTCCCCTTCATCTATTGTTACCACTCCAGCCAATAGTGCCTCATATACCTTTTTCACCCTGCGATGGGCAAACTGTGAAGATAAATTGCGATGAATATCTGCATTTTTAGCAATAACTAGGATACCAGAAGTATCCTGATCCAAACGATGAACAGCCTTTACAAAATCATCTTTTTTTCTCATAACGTTTAAACGAGATTCTACACTGTCAAAATTATCTCCTCCCCTTCCAGGTACAGATAACAAACCACTAGGTTTATTAATCACTAAAAAACAATTATCCTCATAAATAATATCTATTTCGTAATTGTTTTTCTTAATTTTATGATCACCCAAACCAGACAATAAAAAACCCATAATAGGCTGACAACGTTCCACACAAGCAGGATAAAAATTACCCGAAATTCTTTCCCCATTAGCCGAAGTGCTTCCCCACCAAAATTCTGCCAAAGCAATGGGTTTAAGATGATTTACCGCTGCATAATGCAGTAACTTTGGAGCGCAACAATCACCCGTACCAGTGGGAATAAAAGACTTGTTGACTAACTCCGATAAACTTAAAGTTTCCCCTGCAAAATTAGTTAAAGAATAAGCTCCTTGCATTTGTAACTGCAATTGTCGAGAAAGTTCTTTACGCTCTTTCTTTAATGCTTGAATAGTTTGATTTGCACATTCTATTTGTTTCTCAAAAGGAGATAATCTATTTTGCCACTCCTTCTTAAAACTTCTTCTCTCCCAGTCATCTTTTCTACTCTCTTGAGCTAACTTTTCTAACTTTTCTTGTAATAAAATACCCCCTAAAGTTTCTTGATCACTTTTTCTCTTTTTGTCCCTTATCTTCTTTCTCTCTTGATGAACAGCCCGTAAAATTTGGTAATCATGATTATACTTCTTTCGCAAATGATCATACTCTTCCCTGATAATCAGAGTTTCTAAACTAATAATTTCTTGCTTAATCCTCTCCAATTCCTTGAGGGTAATTTTTTCAGCCAGTGCAAATTTTTTACGCCCCGGAATTTGCTTCACCCATCCCCTCAGATTATCCTTCCCCTGCCAAAGTCCAGAAAAAGCCTTGATTATCTTCAATTCTCCTCCACTATCTTGGCATAATAAAACCCCATACATTTTTCCCTCCCCCTGAAAAGTACCAATTTCTTGTAAATAATCCATTAATTGATAAGCAATTTTTTCCACCAACAATGTACGGGGTAATCTCAGAAGTTGATTGGTTTTTGGGCAATACCCTTCATACCAATAAGTAACCTTATCCTCCGTATCTAATAATTCAGCAGAAACAAGATTTTCTAGGGCATCAGAAAAATGATTAATCATATAAGCAAAAAAAAACAAGGCTAAGAATCAGCCTTGCTTAATTATTGAGCTGGGATGCTAGGATTCGAACCTAGGAATGGCGAGACCAAAACCCGCTGCCTTACCGCTTGGCGACATCCCATCGCTTTCGCACATAAATTATTATAGCGAATTTACCCTAGATATTGTCAAGGTAAATTTTAAATTTTTTTAGATTTTGGTGTTTACTTTGGCAAAGGCTGAAATTCTTTTACTTTTAATCCCGAATTAGGGTGTAGGGTGGGTATGCGATTAAGACTTAAATCTTGTCCTTGTTCTAAATTCCAATGATAGTTGCGAATCAGTAAAGCCGCAAAAATTTTCATTTCCATCTGAGCAAAAGCATAGCCTAAACAAAAACGAGAGCCTCCCCCAAAGCCCACTAGGCTATATTCGGTTTTACGATGTTCTTCCCTTTCTTTATTAAATCTTTGGGGATCAAATGTTTTAGGATTGGTAAATATTTCACTATTTTGATGGGTGAGTTGGATACTATACAGAATTTGCCATCCTTGGGGAACATAATAACCATTGAAGGTAAAAGGTTTTACTACTCCTCGAAATCCTCCTGCTACGGGGGGATATAATCTTTCAACTTCTTTTAGAACTTGATCTAAATAGGTCATATTTTTGATCTGTTCTAGGGTTATAATATCTGTATTCTGGAGCTTTTCTTGCTCTTTTTTGGCTTGGTCTAAAATATCAGGATGTTGAGCTAAAACAAGACAAAGAGAGGTTAACATCGAGGTGGTGGTTTCATGTCCTGCAAACAACATCAATAGGGCTTGAACTTTGATCTCATTAATACTTAAACTATTACCATCCTCGTCTTGGGTTTGTACTAAGAGGCTAAGGGCATCGTTGCTAGGGTTTTCTTTTCGTTTGATAATTTCTTGTTCTAGGTGTTGTAATAATAAATCTCGACCTCGAATGGCCTTACTATATTTTGTACCAGGTATTTTAAGAGGAATGGTAAATAAACCATTACTTAAATCAGTAAATAAGTTAGATAAATAATCAATTTTATCACCCCTTTCTGAGCCTAATAATAATACACTGGCTATCTCAAAAGTCATTTGTTTTAACTCAGAAAACCAAGTGAAATTTTGTTGTTTTTCCCATTTATTGAGATAACTTTTAATGATGCTTTCCATGGTTTCAAAATAATTGATTAAGGCTTGTCCATGGAAACTGGGCATCAATAATTTACGATTTTTTTTATGTTCTTCTCCATCTTGTAAAAAGAGTGATTTTCCTAATAATTCTTGAAAAGTAGCAGGCCAACCTTTTGCCCAAGAAAAATGATCGAAATGAGATTGTAAAATAAATTTGTTGGCTTCACTACCAATCATCACGGCGGTAGGTTTACCGAGAATATTAGTTTTAAAAATAGAGCCGTATTTCTGATACCTTTTGAGGGCAAAATCTTGATCTGTTAGAAAATTAATAGTTTCTCCTATTAGGGGTAAACCAAATTTTCCGGGGGGAAGAGGTATATTTTGATCAAGATTTTGAGAACTCATGATTTATTTTGTTGACTTGTTATTTCTGACAATGATCATATCAAAAAGTATAGAGACTTCCCCGAAAAGCCTCTATGTTTCTACTGATTTAAATAAATAACGAGCTAAACACGGTAATCCCTACACCACATATAGTAAAACCGATAAATCTTAAATTGAGGGATTTATTTTCGGTATCTGATTTGGTCATAGATATAAGTTTATAACAAATAAAGGCGATCGCCCATTGAATGAGAGAAAAACCAACTAAATATGAGACAAGGGGAGTGATACGGGCGCCAATAATAGCCTCTCCGTAAGCGAAACCGTGAAAGACTCCTGCCATGAGGGCAAAGGGGATTATCCATAATTGTAGTTGCTCAGGTTTTTTGCCAAGGGCGAGGATAACCCCGCTAATAATTACTGAAAGGGCGATAATGGTTTCTGGAAAGGGTAAGTCAATCTCTAGGAGATGGATTCCTGTGCCGATGAGGGAGGCAATGACGAATCCTGTGGGAATGGCTAAACCAAGGGAGAATAGGGCGGCAAAACAGCCTATGGCTATGATAAAGGCAAAATGATCTAAACCGATGACGGGATGCCCTAATCCTGACATAAATCCTTCAAAAAAATTGTCAGGGGTATTTCCTCCCGTGGGATGGTGAGCAAAGGCTGGTATTTGCCATAAAACTATTAGACTGATTATTCCTACTATTAATAATAGTTTGTTTTTGAGATTGATAATTGTTTTCATTGTTTTTGAGTTTGATATAGACTTAATAGTCTTTTATTTTCTATCAAAAATGATTAACTGAACAGTGATTCACTAAAATTTTAAGATTTGGCAATGTTAGAACTGTGATTGACTACTCATCAGAAAAAATATGTCAAGATAAGAGATGATCTTGTTATTATTCTGATTAAATTTATGTTAGGTAAGTTCCAAAGCAGTCAGTTACGGATTGAGGTTGAAGCGGGGGAGGATGTTATTCGCCAGAGTATTTTGGAGGTGGATAATATTAGTAAGTGGTTTTTTCCTTTTCGATTGGACAAGAGATTATCTTCTACTTTGAGCACGGGAACTAAGTTTAAGGCTTATATCGGGGTGGTGGAGGTTGATCATGAGGTGCAATGTATTGATCATAATTGTATCCGTTTTATTTTGAGTAAGGGGATTGACGGTTATCAGGAGTGGTGTTGGGGTGATGGTTGGGTACAATCTAGTCTTGAGGGGGTGTCTCTATTACCTCTTAAGTTGGGACATTCTTTTAATCTGCTCAAGTTTAGGGAGTTTGTCCGTTCAAAGAATAAGCAAGATTCAGATTAGAGGGTGCTTTTAGAGTAGTAGGGTGACAAATTATCCTGTTTTAAAAATATTTTTTAATAACTTAATGGCAGGGTGTTGAGGGTCAATTTTTAGTGTTTTTTCCTCAGTTTTAATGGTATGAAAGGGAACTATTTCTATAACACTATTACTATGGGCGATCGCCTCTAGTGTTTCCACAAAATCAACTGTCCAAATATTTTTTTGAATGGGAAAATTAGCATTTTCTATAATTACCTTTCTAGCAATACCCGGTAAAATTCCCTCAGACAGCAAGGGTGTAAACCAGCACCCAGAACTATATCCCCATAGGTTTCCGATGCTAGTTTCTAGCCAATGACCATTATTATCAGTTAAGATGGCTTCTCCAAAACCTTCTTTTTTTACTTTATTTAAACATAATAAAGGAGCTAAATAATTTCCTGTTTTATGAAGTGGTAAAGAACGACTATTTAAATCATATTTTATCACCTTGCCCGTAATTCCTGCCTGTTGCTTTTGTGATAAATTGTCAGGTAATTGTCGACCCAAAATTAATTCTCTACCATCGGGAAAAATCGTAATTCTGAGCACAGGATAATGGGTAGTTAAATATTGGGCTTCCTTCCTAACTCTCTGCCAATCAGGCATCTCCCAATCAAAAATTTTAATACTATTATAAATGCGATCGCAATGATAATCCCAATTAGTCAAAGGATGATCCAGACAACCATCATACACCCTCAAAGTAGTAAAAACCGTCGCCCCATATAAAAGTCCAGGATCATTAACAGACAAAGAAACTATATCCCCATCCATTAACTCCCCATCAAAAAAAACATAGCTAACTCTTACCATAAACGCTTTTTACCATCAGGAAAAATTGTCGCCCAATTAGTTTCCGCCTCCTGTAACTGAATATCATCTATGTTGGCATCAGTCAAATTCGCACCGCACAAATTCGCCTTATACAGATTTGCCCCTTCCAAATTTGCACCTGTTAAATTAGCATTACGAAAATCCGCATATTGTAACTCCGCCTTAAATAAATGAGCCTTAGTCAAATTTGCTCGAACCAATCTAGCACGACTAAAATCAGCATGATAAAAATTAGCCTCCACCAAATTAGCATCCTCAAAATTAGTCTTAATAAACTTAGCATGATGAAAATTTACCCTTGGCAGACTAGCATTACTAAGATTAAAATTATTAAAACATTCATGGCTAAAATCATCACGCCCCATGGCATAGGAACTTAACAAAGTCTCAGGAGTAATATTAGTAGGTAAAATAGATTTTGATTTACCCTGACGAGATTTTCTTGCCCTGATTGCCATGGCTAAACGAGAGGTTGCCGTTGAACGATTACCACTATCTGCACCCTCATAGGAATCATCAACATTTTTTTTCTGCTGGTCAACAATTTTACGAGGATTTTTGACCAAACCCTGTTGTAACTCCACATCATAAGGCATCATATCAAGGTCATTAATTACCTCATCCACCGTCTTATAACGATAGCGTAAATCAACCTCCAGCATTTTTTTGAGAATTTTGGCAAAATTTTCACTAATTTTTATCTCCTCTTCCCACAACAACTCCCCCGTTATCTCATCACAAAGTATATCTTTCGGGGCTTTAGCCGTTAGTAAAAATAAACAAGTAGAACCCAAAGCGTAAATATCACTAGCATAGACAGGGCGCATTGCCAATTGTTCGGGGGGGGCAAAACCCATCGTACCTACCGCAAACTGAGTAAACGCAGTTTGACCATAGTTGTTAACAGCTAATTGGGTATTAACTTGATCTTTTACCGCACCAAAATCAATTAAAACCAATTTATTATCCTGCTCCCTACGGATGATATTAGCAGGTTTAATGTCTCGGTGAATCATTTTGATGGAGTGAACATATCTGAGTACGGGTAATATTTCCGTCAAAAAGCGTTTAGTGGCATTTTCATTCAAAGGGCCATATCTTTTGACTTCTTTTTGAAGGGTGACACCTTTGATTAAGGTTTGAACCAGATAAAACTTTTTCTGATCTTCAAAATAATCAAGAAGGCGAGGAATTTGAGGATGATCAATTTTCCCGAGGGTTTTGGCTTCCCTTTCAAATAAATCTAATGCCATGCTAAAGGTATCAGGATCATCAAATGTTGGTCTTAATTGTTTGATGACACAGAAAGGATTTCCGGGCAAAGATAAGTCCATTCCTAAAAAAGTTGCTCCAAAACCGCCTTTGCCAATTTTCTTTAAGGCACGATAACGGTTATGTAGGATCAACTCGCTACCACAAGCCCGACATTGTTTCAGGTTAGGATTGTTCTCTGGTTGCTTACAGGAAGGGTTCACACAATAGCTTACAATCATTCAGCATTTCCCGTTTTTGCTTTCTTGATACTCAAAAAAAATTCCTCAAGGAATTGATGAGGTAGGAAATTAAGTCGAAAAATTAATCGTTGTTATGACGATATAATTCGGTTTACTGTTATTAGCCTACAGATTCATTATACGACAATAAGATATTAACGTTGGTTTACTTTCTTTTCTGACATAAGTTGTTTACGGCTACTATATTATTAGAAGTAAGATAGATTAAGTTAGAGTTATTTAAAAGTTCAACAATATAGTAGAAGGTCACAGAGATTATGGGAATATTTGAGCGCCTTGGAAGAGTTGTAAAAGCCAATGTTAACGATTTAATCGATAAAGCCGAAGATCCTGAAAAAGTCCTTGAGCAAAGTATTCGGGATATGAGTGAGGATTTGATCAAAATGCGTCAGGCAGTGGCACAGGCGATCGCATCTCAGAAAAGGACAGAACAACAGTACCAAAAAAATCAAGTAGAGGCAAATAAATGGCAACAAAGAGCCCAATTAGCCCTCGGTAAAGGGGATGAAGGGTTAGCAAGGGAAGCCCTAGTAAGGAAAAAATCCTTTGCGGATGTAGCCGCAACCCTCAAAGCTCAACTAGATTCTCAATCCACCCAAGTAGATGGATTACGTAGGAATTTAGTAACTTTAGAAAGTAAAATTTCTGAGGCAAAAACCAAAAAAGATATGCTCAAAGCCCGTTTTAGTGCGGCAAAAGCAAATCAACAACTGCAAAATACCATTAGCAATATTAACACCAGTTCCGCCACTTCTGCCTTCGAGCGCATGGAAGATAAGGTATTACAAATGGAAGCGGTATCAGAATCTGCTGGGGAATTGGCAGGGGTAGGAGAAGAATCTCGCTGGGCTGCCCTAGAGGGCGGTGCTGATGTTGATGATGAGTTAGCAGCGATGAAATTACAACTTTCTGGGGGTTCCGAAGCCAGTGCAGCTTTGCCAGAAGGTCAACCCCAAGATAGCCATGTAGCCTCTGGAGAGTCCTCTAGTGCTGTGGATGATGATTTGGAAGAATTACGCCGTCAACTCAATTCTTAGGGGTTAGAAGAGGCTGTGACAAGTCATTGTCAATATAATTAGTGGGGGAGTTTACCCCCATTTTTTGGTAAATTAACTAGGCAGGATAGATACGCAGACGACGATTCGGTTCATTACCAAAACTGTCGGAACGAAGGCGATAATGTTCGATGAGTTCATGTTGCATCTTACGTACCTTGGCGTTACGAGGTAGCAGTTCTACGGGTTGCCCTTGGGGAATGACAATTTGCTCGACAGCGAGTCTTGCTTCTTCTAGGGCTTCGATTTCGTCGTCGCTACCTGCTTTGGTAAAAAGACGTAGATCGGCAGATTCTGGCGTGTCAGGGTTATCCATATTTACCAATTTGCGTAATGCTCTGGTAATTTGGGGGATACTATTAGATTTGATACTGTAGATGGGTACTTGACGATTTTTGGCTAATTGCATCAATTTTCCATGGTGTTTAACTTGCGATCGCAACGCTAATACCGCATCGGCAGAATCGAGATCTTTAGTAAAAGTGATGGGTAATTTGAGGACATTAATTACCTGTTCTAACTGCGATCGCCCCACACCGTAAGGATAAACATATACAGGCCAATCCTCCCCATTAGGGCCGGGGGTGCGAATTTTGTTCACCTCATCGGCTTGATACCAAGAATTATCCAACAACTGATTAAATTCCATCTGAGGGGAAGACTCAGGCTGAAGGGGAATCATCTTACCAGAAGCCCGTAACCCAGAAGGTTTTACAGGGGCATTCATCATAGTTTCCCACTGAGGTTCGGGCAATCTTTCATTACTAGGAGCCAAATTAGGATCTCTGGTAATAGATACCTTACCCTCATCATCTACCTGACGCAATTGGGGAATAATCTGTCTACCACGTAATATATTATCCACGGTTTGGGCTACTTCCTCATGGACTACCCATTTTTGACGTTCCCACATCTCCACCGCAATTTCAAAGGTGGGGGGGGCTTTTCTTTCTAAAACCGTTTTCTGAGAGCCACGGCGGCGCGCCTCATCATCACCGAGGGTAACAGATTGGATTCCCCCAATGAGATCAGAAAGGGTGGGGTTTTTGATCAAATTCTCAAGGTGATTACCGTGGGCAGTACCCACCAATTGCACCCCCCTTTCGGCGATGGTACGGGCGGCAAGAGCTTCTAATTCTGTGCCAATCTCATCGATGATGATCACCTCGGGCATGTGGTTTTCCACCGCCTCAATCATCACCTGATGTTGCAATTCGGGACGGGCAACTTGCATCCTTCTTGCTCTACCAATGGCAGGGTGAGGTATATCCCCATCCCCTGCGATTTCGTTGGAGGTGTCGATGATCACTACTCTTTTTTCTAATTCATCTGCCAAAACCCTGGCAATCTCTCGTAGAGCAGTAGTTTTACCGACCCCCGGACGACCTAACAACAGGATCGATTGCCCACTTTCTACCAATTCCCGAATCATTAAAATTGTGCCAAAAACTGCCCTACCAATACGACAGGTTAAGCCAATAATTTTCTCTTGACGGTTGCGGATGGCACTGATACGGTGTAATGTGCCTTCAATTCCTGCTCTGTTGTCGGCGCTAAAGTGTCCTACCCTAGCGGTACAATGTTCTAAGTCTTCTCTGCTTACTACTTCTTCGCTTAAGTAACAGGTTTGATCGACAAATCTTGCTTCTGGTTTTCTGCCTAAGTCTAAAACTATTTCGATTAGGCTTTTTTTGTCAGGATGAGAGGCGATCGCATTTTGAATATTCAACGGTAAAATATGTAACAGTTTATCGAGATCGTCAGTAATCTCCATTCGGTGGGTGGGCAGTTTCTCTTGCATTCCTTAAAAATTGAACAATAAAGACTTGTCGCTTCTCATGATAACGTGAACAAATCACATTCGCTAGAATAAATGCCCTGCACCAGTGACAGGGCTTGTAATTACTAAATCATCCCCTACGCCACTGCGGTAATGGCTTCGGTGAGGGGTTGCCAACGGAAATAACGCTCTCCTCCCAATTCTAAAACCACTTTAATTTTGGGTTCTATTTTACTCAGATTCGCCAAATATTCTTTTTCTTGACGGGATAACACAACCCCTTCAATAATCCATAATACTAAACCCTTGGAGTTGGGAGGTAAGGTTTCTAGTTGAGAGAGGGCAATGGGAGGAACAAAATAGATAGGACCAACGGAACCCTCTTGTCCGATATTTTTTTTACCCAAATGGGCAGGGCGTACCCCATGAACACCCATTAAATATGCACTCAAATCCCCTAATCCTCTAGCAGAAATGCTAATGCTATGATAACCAGAGGTGCGTAATCTTCTTTGATAACGTCCTTCAAAACCCCCTTCTGGTGGAGTGAATACCGCCAATGCTCCTGTTTTTTCTAGGTCACGAATAAAGGTTTTTCCTGTAGTTAATAAAGGCATAAATTTAGGTTACTAATACTTAATAAGTTTTTTATTTTGCTAATCTGATTATAGTAGGGAGTGTATTGGTTTGCTCATTGGTTTTACGATTTACGACTTCTCAAACCTCATCCTTGCCATGGTATCCTTAATATTGAAATTACCTTCTGCCCTAGTTTATGAGTATTTCTTCCCCTTCTGAAAATTTATCTTTTAGTATTTACAAATTATCCCGTAAACTCCTTGCCATTATTGCTGATTTAAGATTGGCCATTGTTTTGTTATTGGCGATCGCCCTTTTTAGTATCAGTGGCACTGTCATCGAACAAAATCAGGGTATCTCCTACTATCAAGAAAACTACCCCGAAAATCCTGCCCTATGGGGCTTTTTGACTTGGCAAGTATTACTAAATATCGGCTTAGATCATGTTTATACTACTTGGTGGTTTTTATCAATATTGGTACTGTTTGGCACTAGCTTAATCGCCTGTACTTTTCGCCGTCAATTACCAGCATTAAAAGCCGCTAAAATTTGGAAATATTATCGTCAACCAAGGGAATTTAATAAACTCGCTTTAAGTGCAGAATTATCTATTAATGGTTTATCAGAGATTAAAGAAAACTTAGGTAAAAAAGGATATAAAATTCACCACGATAATGATGTCCTTTACGCCCAAAAAGGAATCATCGGTAGGATAGGTCCTATCATTGTTCACATAGGCATGATCGTAATTTTATTAGGAGCGATTTGGGGTGCTTTTACAGGTTTTTTTGCCCAAGAAATGATCGCCGAAGGGGAAACATTTACCATCAAAAACTTTATTGAAGCAGGGGCATTAACTAACCTCAAAAAACCTCAAAATTTTGCGGTCAAAGTCAATGATTTTCGCATCGATTACACCGCCCAAGGAGCAGTAGATCAATTTTATTCTGACCTATCTATTGTTAATCAAGAAGGTCAAGAAGTAGAAAACAAAACCATATTTGTCAACCAACCTCTCCGATACAAAGGAGTTACTTTTTACCAAACCAGTTGGGGCATTGCAGGGGTAAAAGTTCAACTCAATAATAGTCCTATTTTTCAATTGCCCATGGCAGAATTAGAAACCAAAGGAAAGGGGCGCATCTGGGGTACATGGATACCTACTACCCCTGATATGACTAATGGAGTATCTTTGATTACCAAGGATTTACAGGGAACTATGTTTATATATGATATGTCGGGGCAGTTGGTGGGTGCCACTCGCCCTGGGATGCCTGTGGAGGTGAATGGGGTTAATTTAAAGGTGTTGGATTTAATTGGCTCTACGGGATTACAAATAAAATCAGATCCAGGGGTGCCTATTGTCTATCTTGGTTTTGCCCTTTTGATGGTGGGGGTTGTGATGAGTTATGTTTCTTTTTCTCAGGTATGGGTATTGGAGAAGGATAATGCTACTTTTGTGGGGGGTAAAACAAACCGCGCCCAGGTGGCTTTTGAGCGAGAAATTGTCACTATTATTAATTCTTTGGGTTGATGCTTGGGGTGTTTGCCTATGGAAGGAAAATTTGGTTAATTGGTGGTACTAGCGATAGTGTAGATATTGCAGGGCTTTTATTGGACAATAATTATCAGATAGTGGTAACTGTTGCCACCGAAGGGGGAAAAAATCTCTATGCTTCTCACCAAAATCTCTTGGTGATGGTGGGCAAAATACCTGCTCAAAACATGGGTTTATTTATCAAAAAGCATCATATTGGGGTGATTATAGATGCTTCCCATCCTTTTGCGGTGAATGTATCCCAAGGGGCGATCGCCACTTGTCACCGATATGATATACCTTATTTACGTTACGAGCGTCCTTTAGTAACAAATCATGGAAGAGATGGCACTATCACATTTTCATCCTTTGAATCTTTATTAAGCAGTAATTTTTTACAGGGCAAAAGAGTATTACTCACAGTGGGTTGTCAATCCCTACACCTATTCAAGGATTATCATCACACCATTGATTTATACGCCAGAGTTTTACCCTATGCCGACTCCCTAACTCAAGCATATCAGGCAGGGTTTAAGGGCGATCGACTTATTGCCCTACGCCCCCCCATTTCCTTCGAGGTAGAAAAAGCCCTATGGCAACAATGGCACATAGAAGCAGTGGTCACCAAAGCAGGGGGCAAAGCAGGAGGAGAAGATATTAAACAAAAAGTTGCTCAAAAATTGCAAATTCCCCTCATTCTCATTCAACGTCCCCCCATTAAGTATCCCCATAAGGTAAATAACTTGGCAGATATTATCCCTTGGCTAACTAAATTTAATGATGGTGGTGATGATGATCATGATCATGATCATGATGATGGTGATGGGGTACAGAAGCCTGAGCTAAACTAGGACTTACCGCCAAACCTTCCTCAGACAATAAAGCCTCAATTTGAGGATTTGCCCAATTTGCCGCCATGGTGCAGAATCTATCATCATCATTAACACACTTCATCTGTACATAATTAACTTGAGGATACTTTTTCCCCAAACTAACCATGATATGCTCCACATCCAAAAGAGTCTCATGATTTTCCGTCGCAAAACCAATAGGCATAAACACCAAAGCCTTCGCTCCCAACTCAATCAAATTTCTCCCTGCCAATTCAGCATTAGGCTGAGTCCATTTAATCAAAGGAGTTTGATGATTTAACCAGCCCACAGAAATTAGAGGAAAACGATTGATTAATTTTTCCCTGACTAATTCATAAAGAGCCTGACTTTCATCAATACCAGAAGTAAACCCCTTAGCTTCGTGGGGGCAACCATGATTCATCAACACGATACCAATTTCTGAAGGTAAATAAGCCTGAGCCAATTTCTGACTCACTTCATCCTCCACCATTTGCGCCAAGAGATTAATATATGCGGGTTGATTATAAAAAGAAGGAATGTAACGCATTCCCTTAACCCAATGTTCTTGGTCATTACCTGATTTAGTAAGAGCCTCATTTACTTGCTCTACGGCGATACCACTGGTAAAAATTGAGTCTACCACCAAAAGGGGATAGATCAATATTTTGTCATATCCTTCGGCTTTTATTTGAGCCAAAACCTGCTCAGGCAGATGGGGTGCACAGAAGTTGAATGCTTTAAATACTTTGATCTTATCTCCCCAAGTTTGTTGTAAATTTTCTTCTATTTTTTGTCGTTGAGCCTCGAAAATAGCATTATGGGGGGAGATAAAATTACCATGTTGGTGACTCCATTCGTGCAAATCAAATACTGCTAATAAACGCGCTAGGGGGGGATACATCCAAGTAGGTACAGGGGCAAATTTAGCTGTTAATAAATTTAAGGCCTGTTCATTATAGTTGGCAAAATTTTCATAACTTTCCACCTCTCCATATCCCATCAACAATACAGCGACTCTATCTGAGGAGTTAGATCTATTTAGACTGTCTAAATTTTTATCTGTCGTTGCAACCACAATCATTCTCCGCTGATTCAAACTATAGTCTAATTCTATCATTTACCACCAAAATTGATTAGGTATATTGTGAAAACCTTTTCTACACAATCAATCTATCCTTTATCCATGGGGGGGCATTTTTTGTGGTCTATAATGTTAATTTATTTCCCTCAAATTCTCAGATTTTTTATAATTTCTTAATAATAAACTTGTCAAAGGCTTGGCTTTTCCTGTATGATGGATATATCAATAAACGTTAAGAAAAGTAAAGTTTTCTGAGAAGGACATAAAAATCCAGAGAAAACTATCACTAACCGTTTTAGAAATTATATACATTCGGAGATCACTTTATGACAATTGCAGTTGGACGCGCGCCAGCGCAGAGAGGGTGGTTTGAAGCCCTCGACGACTGGCTCAAAAGAGATAGATTTGTTTTCGTAGGATGGTCTGGTATCCTCCTTTTCCCTTGTGCCTACATGGCTTTGGGTGGTTGGTTAACTGGTACTACCTTCGTAACTTCTTGGTACACCCACGGTTTAGCTAGTTCCTACTTAGAAGGTGCTAACTTTTTGACCGTAGCTGTATCCAGTCCTGCTGATGCTTTTGGTCATTCTATCCTATTCTTATGGGGGCCCGAGGCTCAGGGTGACTTCACCCGCTGGTGTCAAATCGGTGGTTTATGGTCTTTTGTCGCATTACACGGAGCTTTCGGTTTGATTGGCTTCATGTTACGTCAATTTGAAATTGCCCGTCTTGTCGGTATTCGTCCCTACAATGCGATCGCATTTTCTGGCCCTATTGCCGTATTCGTCAGTGTCTTCTTGATGTATCCTCTAGGACAGTCTAGCTGGTTCTTTGCTCCTTCCTTCGGAGTAGCAGGAATCTTCCGCTTTATCTTGTTCCTACAAGGATTCCACAACTGGACTCTTAACCCCTTCCACATGATGGGTGTAGCAGGTATTCTTGGCGGGGCGCTACTTTGTGCCATTCACGGTGCAACCGTAGAAAACACCCTATTCCAAGATGGTGAACAAGCAAACACTTTCCGTGCGTTTGAACCTACCCAAGCAGAAGAAACCTATTCCATGGTTACTGCTAACCGTTTCTGGTCTCAAATCTTCGGTATTGCTTTCTCCAACAAACGTTGGTTACACTTCTTCATGTTGTTTGTGCCTGTAACAGGCTTGTGGATGAGTTCTATCGGTATCGTCGGTTTAGCATTTAACCTCCGTGCTTATGACTTCGTCTCTCAAGAGTTAAGAGCCGCAGAAGACCCTGAATTTGAAACCTTCTACACTAAAAACATTCTTTTAAACGAAGGTTTACGTGCATGGATGGCTCCTCAAGATCAGCCTCACCAAAGATTTGAATTCCCCGAAGAAGTATTACCTCGTGGTAACGCTCTCTAAGGTATAAGGAATAGATCCATAATCATCTAAAATAAGTAAGCCTCTTCGGAGGCTTATTTTTATGCAAATATTTATAATTCATACCAAATCCTTGAAAGATTGTTATCTATTTATTAACTTAAAATGATCCTTAAAACTTAATGTTTATCCATAAATTTTGGCTAATTCTTTTCTCACATCTAAGAATATATCTCGTCGAATGTAGGGATATTCTCCCACCCAAAGTTTATGACGAGGAATATAAATATCGGTAACTTTACTAATACGCAAAAAATCAGGATCATTAGATAATAATAAACCCTCTACCGCCTGACCACGATTTATTACTTTGTGGATTCGTTGTAAAGGGCTGGTAATGGTGGCTCTAAATCCGCTTTTATCTCCTATTTCTACGTTAATTTTTTTTTGTAGATTTTCGACAATGATTACTTTACCCAATTTATCCAGGGCTGAAGATTCATTCACTAACTCCTCGGTAATATAAACATCTAATACTCTCCCGCGCCAAAAACCGACATAGTTATATTTTCTATATTTACCGTTACGTACACTTGCCCAATATACAGGACTCCATAACCAATATAAACCTGCACTGACGGTCAAAATTAAGGATATACCTTCGGCCCCTTTACCGAATAATACTCCTAAAAGCCAGAAAATTAGGACTCCTATCAGGGATATAAATAAATTTTTGAGTAAGGTTGAAAGATTTGCCCAATAATATTTATATTGTGTTCCTGTGGCGATCGCAGGTATCATATCATTAAGAGCTTCTTTTCTGAGGGGAATTAGCATGGGCAAACAATGGACAAATAATAATATTTCAATCTAACGGATTTAACCAAGAAAAAACCTCTTTTTCTTCCCAGTTGTGATTATACTCGACTTTCTTTCCTTTAAAACTATCAAAAATTTGACGATGGGCAGACAAAGAAAACTCATCATCACGGATATAATAATCTTTAATCCATTTGACTAACATTTCTAAATTAGCATTTTGAGCCTCTAAGCTATCATATTTATGACTTTCCCAAGGACGTTGACGGCAATTTTGTACACAGGTTTCTATGTCGGGATTAAGGAATATCAATCTATCACAATAGTTACCGATAAAAGAAATTAAGTCTCCATAACAACCCTCCATGACCCAATCACTCTTATCTTTAGTAAAATCAAGAATATCTTGACAACTATCTTCAAAACTCCGCCTTTGAGGATTTTGTAATTCGGGTTTCCAAGCGATGGTATCCAAATCAAGGGGAGAAAAATGGTAGGTTTTTACAATCTTTTGAGCTAAAGTGGATTTTCCCGAACTAGAATTACCAAAGATAAGTATTTTTGCCATTAGCTAAAAAAAGGGAGACGATGTCGTCTCCCCATAATTGATTAATTAGACAGCTTCAAAATCTAAAGCGTCAATGATGGTTTTGTTGTAAATAATCCGTCCTGGGGTGGTATGGATATATTGGGCGATTTGTTCACCCTCTGCGGTTTCGCGTACCTTGCGATCGCTATAATACTTCCAAACACTACCATCGGACAATTCTTCCACTTTTTCAGGTTCATCATTGGGATGACTACCATCCACACCCCCATCAAAACGCACCCACACATAGGCGTGTAAATCTACTAAATCTTGTTCATAAGCCTTGAGGGCATCCTCAAGGTTAGCGAAATAACTTCCAGCGCCCTTAGTGGCGGCAGGGTTTTCTGCCGTGAGATAATAACAACCTAATACCATATCCTGAGAAGGGGCAATAATCGGCTTACCTGTGGCAGGAGAAAGGATATTATGACAAGCCATCATCAACAAACGGGCTTCTGCTTGGGCTTCAATGGATAGGGGTACGTGTACCGCCATTTGGTCACCGTCAAAGTCAGCGTTAAAGGGAGGACATACAAGGGGATGAAGTTGAATGGCTCGTCCTTCCACCAACACAGGTTCAAAGGCTTGGATACCTAAACGGTGGAGAGTCGGCGCACGGTTGAGTAATACGGGGTGTCCTGTAATTACTTCCTCCAATACTTTCCAGATACTGGGATCACCTTTAATGATTAATTTTTTGGCTGCCTTGATGTTGCTGACAATACCGATACGGATAAGACGGTTAATAACAAAAGGTTGGAAAAGTTCGATCGCCATTTCCCTAGGCAAACCGCACTGATAAATTTGTAAATTAGGCCCGACCACAATTACCGAACGTCCTGAGTAGTCAACCCGTTTACCCAAAAGGTTTTGACGGAAACGACCCTGTTTACCTTCGATAATATCAGAAAGGGATTTGAGGGGGCGATTATTACCACCTACCACAGTACGCCCTCTCCTACCATTATCAATCAGAGCATCCACCGCCTCTTGTAACATCCGTTTTTCATTACGGATAATGATTTCGGGGGCGAGAATTTCCTGTAAGCGTTTTAAACGGTTATTACGGTTGATTACACGACGGTATAAATCATTTAAATCAGAGGTAGCAAAACGACCACCATCTAACTGCACCATGGGGCGTAAATCAGGAGGAATGACGGGAATTACACTTAAAACCATCCATTCAGGTTTTGAACCTGTGGCAATAAAGTTATCAATTAAGCGTAATCTTTTAATGAGTTTTGCTCTTTTTTGTCCTTTACTATTGCTGATTTCTTCCCTTAATTTATCAGCTTCTTCTTCTAGCTCAATTTCTTGTAATAAACGCTCTACGGCTTCGGCACCAATGCCTACCTCGATACCTTCTAACTCGGAATCTTCGGCATAAATTTGCTCTTCAATTTCCATCCATTGATCTTCACTGAGCAATTGACGATAGCTTAGGTTGGTGGCGTTACCGGGGTTGAGTACCACATAGGAGTTGAAATATACTACCTGCTCCACATCCCGAAGGGGCATATCGAGGAGAATACTCAAATAACTAGGAATCCCTTTTAAGTACCAAACATGGGTAACAGGAGCGGCCAATTTAAGGTAGCCCATACGATGACGGCGCACCCTAGACTCTGTCACCTCAACCCCACAACGTTCGCAGACAATGCCCCTATGACGTACTCTTTTGTATTTTCCGCAGTGACATTCCCAATCCTTGGAAGGACCAAAAATTTTCTCACAAAATAGCCCATCCATTTCGGGCTTGAGGGTACGATAATTAATAGTCTCTGGAGTTGTGACTTCACCGACGACAATACCATTGGGTAAGGTGCGCTCGCCCCATTCTCTGATTCTTTCTGGGGAGGCGATGCCGATTTTTACGTAGTCAAACTGTCTTGTTTGTTGCTTTGTCATGCTATTGTAATGAGCTAAACCTTATATATAATCAATCAATAATGTAATCCGCAATTATCTGGGGGCTTAATTTTGATACTTGAGCGATAATTGTCCAGAAAATATATTATACTATAATATTCAGACAGATCTATTCCAGTGGGAATTAACTAACACTGTATAGACGATCGCAAACATCCCCAACACCGCAAGGGCAACGGAAAAGCCGATAATTTGGCTATCAAGGGTGTTCGCCTGTTGGGTAATCAAATCATAGTTAATGCGGAACTGTGCCGCTGCCATGCCTGTATAGTGCATCGATAAAACCGCAATACCCATAATTAAAGATGCACTGGCTTTCTTTATATTATACAAGGTATCTCTTTTTCCTTTTCTTAGTCCAATGACAATTTTAATGGCTGCAAAAGAAGCTGCGATCGCAATTAGGACTGATAAAATAAATAGGGTTGGATCATAACTAATATCCGCCGCCACCCTCATGGCAGCCATCCCAATATAGTGCATACCTGCGATGGCTGAACCCATAGTAATAGCTCCCGCCAAAATGGTTTTATTAGTCACCACAGGCTGAGTAATAATATATAACCCTTGGGTACAACCCAATACCGCCGCCACCAAAGAAACCAAAACAATCAGAAAATCATAACTAATCCGTGGCTCAATAGAAAAAGCCGTCATCGCAATAAAGTGCATTCCCCAAATACCCATGCCCATGGTAATAGCACTGATAATCAACCAACTCCAACGCTCCAAACCCTTATTAAAAGTGATCTCCTGAGACATCTCAATGGTAAAATACCCCGCACCCACCGCCACAATTGCCGACAGAATGACGAGGGGAATATCATAAGTAACATTCATAACTTTAAAAGAAACAATAAATTAGATTAATACTTGCCCAACTATTGAGCCACCGTAGAATATTGATTTTGAAAATACTTATAAACCACCTTTAACAAATCCTCCCGAGAAAAAGGCTTCGCCAAAAAATCCTTTGCCCCAATGGCATCCATTTTTTCCTTGTCCAACATATTTTTATTGCCACTGATAATGACAATGGGAACATTTTTAAAAATAGAACTACTCTTCAAAATCTGAGAAAGACGATTGCCATTAATACGAGGCATGGATAAATCCATCAAAATCAAATCAGGCTTACTCTCAAACAGATAAGAAAGAGACTCCATGGGATTTTCCACCGTCAACACCTCAAATTTATCATCATTCAAATAATCCTTTATGGTTGCCAACATGGTGGGACTATCATCTATAGAAATAATTTTATACTTTTTCTGTCCTACTCGAGCAGAAACCTTAACGGATTTTTCCCCATTAGCACTGTTCTCAACAGATTTCGTAATCACCTCTATTTTTTGCTGTGTTTGAGGAGAAGAAACCTTTTCAGGTATTGTTGCCGAAGTAAAAGACACATTGGGTAAAGCACTATAAGGATGATTAGCATCTTGTAAAGTAATTACCCCTGCCCGAATATAAGGAGCCAACAAAGTCGCAATTTTCAACTCATCCTGCTTCAGAAAAGTTGCCAAATCTCGTATAGTAGCTTTTTTCATCAATTTTGATAACTGTACCAACACCGTGGGAGATAAATTACCCTGGGGAACTTTTTGCCTAGCAAGGGAAGGATTGACAAATAGAGGACGTTGATAAGGCGATATAACCACCTTAGATAATTTTTGCCATAGTTGATGACGGATTTGTAAAGATTTAATCATGGTAGATAAATCCATCATATCCTTACCCAAAGAAACCTTCATTTTTAATACCTGAGCCTCTTGTAATGGGTGCCATTGATAATCCCCCTCCTGTAACCAAAGAAAAGACTCCAAAGCATCTAGGGTTAAATCTTTGAGCAGAATATTCTTCTCACGAGGACTAATTTTTTGATGATGTAATAGAGCATTAATCACCTTGGTTATTTCAAGATTGTTAACATCTTTTTTTAAATTACCTGCATTGATACTACTACCCACATTAGGAGCTAAACGAGTTAAATAATATTTTAGGGTTGCCAAGGACTGTAAAGAATGATGGGCATATTTCAACTCACCGTTAATAAAGTAAATATTCCAAGTAATGGAGTCAAAAGTTAATTGCAAATCGGCTGTTAATTTATGGGTACAACCATACTCAAGAATAGCTATAGGATTAATTTTAGATTTCATCACTATTTTTAGTTAATATATACTGCGATTTTACTTACGTAAAAACACTGAACTTTATTTGATTTTATTAATTTTATTATGACCTTAACTGTCTATAATTATATGTGAAAAAGACTAATTTTATATTGCTTGATTATGTAATATGTTTTATGCTTTCTACTGTATAATCCATATTTAACAAGGATTATAGTCATAATCAATCAGAAAGGTAAAAACAAACACTATGGAATATATTTAAATATTACTAAGTAGTTTTATTGATTTGTTTTGATATATTTTGATTTAGCTTATTCAATATAATAATCTTAAAAATTAATGATCGTCAAATGTAATTTACATTAATTAACTGATCAATAATACCGAGCAAATCTTTCTCATTATAGGGCTTAGAAAAATAAGCATCTGCCCCCAAGTTAAAAGCTAACTTTTTATGTTTTTCATTACTACGAGATGTCAACATAATAATCGGCAAAAATTTAAATTTAGATTTACCCTTGATTTCTTCCAAAACCCCATAACCATCAAGCCTTGGCATTTCAATATCACAGATAATCCCTTGGACGGAAATTCCTGCATAGAGCTTATCCACTGCCTCTTGTCCATCCTTGGCTTGTTCTACTTGATAACCTGCCTTTTCTAGGGTAGAGGCTAAATACCGTCGCACATTAATAGAATCATCCACAATGAGAATAGTATTATGGCGCTCGGGTTGGAAAGGTTTGATATATTCAGGAACTAAAATATCATCCTCAATGGAGGTATTAATTTGCTCTTGGGCTTCTTTGACTATTACCATGGGATCAATAACAGGTAAGACTCTCCCATCTCCAAGGATCATGGAACTAATGAAACCAGGGGGTAAAGGTAAATGGGTTTCGATGGGGCGAATGGTGACTTCTTGTTCCCCCCAATAGCGATCAAGATGAATAGCTCCATAGTTGTTATCTTCCCCCACAATGAGGGCGGTGGGTTTATCAATTACGGGATTGCCTGACATTTCAAAGGGTTTACTAGGACGATTGAAAATGAAAACTTGTTCGATATTCACCATGGGAATGGTTTGATTTTGCCAGTCAATATCAATAACTGTTGCTTTTTGATCGTTACTTAGGGGAGGAGATGAAATCATCTCTTTAACGCTATTTACAGGGATAGCAAATACCATTTGTTGGGCTTCTACTATCATCACCCGTAGAATAGAAAGGTTAAAGGGGAGGGTGAGGGTAAAGGTAGTACCTTGATGGGGAATGCTATGGGCGTGGATTTCTCCGCGCAACTCTTGGATATTCGATCGCACTATATCCATACCCACTCCCCTTCCTGATAATTCAGTGACTTGGGAAGCGGTACTAAAACCCGGCTCAAAAATATAATCGATCATTTGAGAAGGTTTCATCCGTGCAATTTCTTCCTCGCTAATGCCCATACTCACCAGACGTTGACTGATTTTTTCGAGAGAAACTCCTGCCCCGTCATCCTTGATAGTAATAACAATTTGAGTACCACGGTTAAAGGCGCTCAGGGTAATATTACCGTGGGGGGGTTTGCCCAAAGCCCTACGGGTTTGACTATCTTCGATGCCATGATCAAAGGCATTGCGTAATAAATGGGTGAGAGGTGCATTCAGGGCTTCAATAAAAGTACGATCTAGTAATGTATTTTCCCCCTCAATGGTTAGATTTACCTTTTTGTTAAACTGCATCCCCAAATCTCGAATAAATCGAGGAAAACTACGCACTAAATCAGCAAAGGGGCGCATTTGGATACGAGTGGCATTTTTTTGTAATGACTGCATGGTATGGTTTAATTCTTGCAGTGCTTGGTTAAGATCATTGATACCAAAATTAATATCGGTACTCACTTCCTTTAACTGAACAATAATTTCGATTTGCTCCTGAGAAATTAAATGTAAATCAGAATAACGATCCATTTCTAGGGTGTCAAAATCCTGTAGGGTGGCATTGGTGATTAAAGATTGATTACCCCAAGGGCGAAAAGCCACCGAATCCGATGGATTTATCCAGCCTTCCGAGGAGGCGTGATCATACCAATTTCTTAACTGCCCGTTGGAGCGCTCTAATTGATTCATTCTTTTTTGCATCAATTGGGCAAAACTCCTCAATTGTTCTAGGCGTAAATTGAGGCGATTACGTTCTAAAATTAATTTTCCAAATAGGCTGTTAAATTGGGAAAGTTGTTCCACGGGTACTTTGACTGTTTTTCCTGTTTGGGGAGGGGTTTTGACTATCTGGGGTTGGGGAAAAGGAATCGGATTCTCTTCAGTAAGATCAAAGTTATTAATTTCAGCGAAGGTGTCTTCAATGGCATAGTCTTGGTCGTTTTCTTTTTGATAATCTTCTAACCCTTCAAACTCAAGGGCAAGGTTACTTAATTCCTCTAAGGATAAACCTTCGTTGTCGAAAGATAGTTCTAAATCGGCGGCTTCGTTGAGGGCTTGGGTGAGGGATGATAGTTCATCATTATCAAAATCTAGGGTTAGTGATTCGCTATCTAGTTCTAGGCTCGAAACACTGTCCAAATCCCACGGTAGTTTATCCAAGCTACCTCGTACTACCAAACCGTGCGATCGCCTCCAAACCCTCAAAGCCTCTTGAGAAAGAGCAAAAATCGAATCAGGCTCACAAATTACCGCCCTTTGTTGCACCGACTCACAAAGGTTAATAACAGGTTCTAACTCAGCCATACGGGCAAACATCAAAATCTTTTCGGAGGTCAAAATTAGAGCAGAAGACAATTCCTCTGGGGGTAAATCACTTATTTGTTGTTCCAACTCATCGAGGATAGAATCAACCCCCTCCTCAAACATCAGTAATTCCCCATCACTGGCTTGATCCTGTTGTTTTAATAATAAGTCTTCATCCTCATCCTGCAATTCTCCCAAATGTTCCTTTAACTGCTCAAAAATCGGTGTTACTTCCTTCTCCAACCATTGAGAGGTCATTTCTTGTTCACCAAGATAACCATCTTTAATGATTACCATGGCATCAACCGCCCTCAACATCAAATTTTCCACCTCGAGGGGGATATGGGTAGAGTGATGATGAATTCTGAGAATTTTTAAAAAATCTTCGAGACGGTGGGCAACATCACTGAGGATAGTAAAACCCATCATTCCTGCTCCTCCTTTGACGGAATGGACTTCCCGCAAGATTAGATCTAATATTTCAGGTTGGGCTATCTCAGCACTTAGATTTAATAAATTGCTTTCTACGGTATGAAAACAATCCTGCGCCTCTTCCAAAAAATTGAGTTTAATTTGATCTTGATTCATTTTTTTGAGATGTTAAGTAGGGTCTGCTGAATTATAAACTAGACATATCAGGTATTTGAGCACGCTATAACTATCAAAAAATACACAAAAATAATGTTTTTTTGACAAAAACAGAGTTAAAACAACAAAATTATAGAGACTGCACCAATCAGGTAAAACATGGAAACCATTGCCTATTGCCCATTGCCTATTGCCCACCTTTACGACTCCACTTTTTGCTACAAACCCTAAGTATGAGGGAGATTTCATTATCAATTATCCATTGTCAATTATCAATTACTCATTTACCTTGAACTGTTCCACTGCCGACTCCAATTCCTTGGCAATGGTGGCGGTATCTTTGATAGATTGAGCAATTTGTTCGGAGGAGAATAATCTTTGTTCCGATTGATCGGCTATTTCCTGCATTAATTCGGTCACTAAGCGAGAGGTTTGGGCTTGGGAAACGGTGGATTGAGAGATGCTCTGCATTAGTTCATTAATCCGTTGCGATCGCTCTAAAACCTTCTCTAATCGTTGTTTGGTAGATTCCACCAAGCGAGTGGTATTAACCACCTGAGAAGTACCAGATTCCATGGCAATGGTCACATCTTGGGTTTCCCGTTGAATTTCTGTCACCAGTTGAGCAATTTGTTTTGTAGCCGCCGCCGATTGTTCTGCGAGCGCCCCTACCTGTTCTGCTACCACCGTAAAACCTTGCCCCTGTTCCCCTGCCCGACTAGCTTCCACACTGGCGTTAATGGCGAGGAGATTGGTTTTTAGGGCTATTTCTTCGATGAGGGATACCACCTGAGAAATATTCTGGGATGATTCCCCTAGGCGTTTCATTTTCTTGGCTGTTTCCCCTACATTGCTACGAAGGCTGACAATACTTTCCACGGTTTCATCCATGGCGCTAGAACCTTCTTTGGTAACTTTATAGGCATCATCGGCAAGGGTTGCCGCTTGGTTAGCATTGGTGGCAACTTCTTCGATGGAATAGGACATTTTTTGCACCGATTCGAGGGTTTTCCTTGTTTGTTTACTTTCTCGAATGGTTTGCACTGCTAACTCTTGAATGGACTGTTCATTTTCATTGAGGGAGGTGGCAACCTGACGGCTAGATTCTTTTACCTGAGCGGCTATATCCTGTAAACTGTCGAGGATAGCGTTACACAAGTCGGCAACGGTACTCATTTCCATGGAGTCTAAACTTGCCCTTACGGTTAAATCTCCATCTACGGCGTATTGCAATTCATCCAACAGATTAAAAATACCTAATTCTAGTTTTTCCTTTTCCTGTCTTTGTTCAAGGGCGATCGCCTCTTGCTCTTTAATCAACTCTTTTACCCGAGTCACAAGGGCGTTAAAGTTATCAGCAAGGGTGCGATTTTCTTGGGTACCTTCAAGAATGGCTTGGGCGTTCAAATCCCCTTGGGCGACCTGTTGAGCCTTATCAGTTAAATTTGTCAGGGGTTGGGAAAGGGTTTGAGCTAAAAGAATAATATTACCTACCGCCAAAAAACCAAGAAATATAGCGATGGTTGCAAAAATAATAATTAATTGCCCCCCTACTTGACCAAGATCAAAATCTGTCATGGAAACGACAGTAATCAGGTTCGTATCGGGAATGATTGTAAAATTAAAAAATCTGTCTTGATACTCCAAGCTGAGAATATTAATATCTTCCCCCGCAGGGCTGGTTAAGCTGACATTGTCAAAACCACTGATGTTTTGTAAAGATGATAAAGTGGTTTCCAAGTCATTATTTAAAATACCTTCCGCAAAAATTCTCCCCACTTCAGAAATGGTATCTCCCCCTATTACTTGGTCTAAATTAACTTCTTCATTTCCTGCTAACCCATTAACCACATTACCCGTACTACTATCAATAATTTGCAATACCTGAGAATCGGTAATCTGAAATCGCAAAGAGGTTTGGAGAGTATTATTAATTGCTTCTAAAATCGGTTGTTGATTATCTGTCGGCGCAATATTATTAAGAAATGTCTGGCTAGTTTCTCGGGCAATGAGGGCAATTTGTTCTAATTCAATGCGTTGGTTTTGTTGCTGTTGATAGCGAGTAATATTAATTCCAATGGCACTAACGACGATTAAGGGAATTAGGGTAGTGGGAACAACGGTTAATAACAAACGTTCCCGTAAAGTGCCTCCCCCTTGTTTTGGTTGGGGTTTGGGTTGACTAGCACTATCATTCATATAGGGTGATTCTGTAGAAGGATTAAGGGAAGATGGTTCAGAAATCATAATGTTTAGGGGATAAAGGATTTACAGACTTGCCCTGACAATGGAGTTCAGACTTAGGAGGGCAAGGGGTTTTTGATTGGTTTTTACCCACCCTTCAAGGTAGGGGCTGAGGTTATACCAATAGTTGATTTTGTCTTGGGGTAGTAAATTCTGCACCTCTTCTAAACTAAAAACTTCCTCTACTCCGATGCGGGTAATACCTTCAATTTCATTCACACCTAAACCCAAAAATATTTCTTGGTCATCAACATAGTGGGGCAAAAAGGGGCTAACGGAAATTACCACGAGATGATGTTGCCGAGAATAAGTGGGTAAGGCAGAAAAGCCTACCAGTTGCGGTAAGTCAAGGACACAAAAAACTTTTTCTCTCGAAGTCATCAAACCCATGACACAGGATGACATTTGCGGAATCGGCGTGATTTGATTTCCTTCTACTAGCAAGGATTCGCGCACATATTCCATGGGAATCAAAAAGGTATCGGCTACCCCTAAACGACATCTGAGGTAAAGATTACCTTTGATGTTACTGCTTTGAAACAGTTGGGGTAATAGTTCCTGTAGTTTGGAAAAAGAAGAGGTTGAGGACATAGGATTTTAGGCGATCGCACTTTTAACTGCATTTACTATGTCGTCTTTGGTACAAGGTTTAACCACATAGGCTTTTACTCCTTGTTTTTCCGCCCACATTCGATCCACATTACCGTTTTTGGCGGTACAGGCTACCACGGGAATATTCGCAGTATGAGGATTTTTTCTGAGTTGACGACACAAGTCTAACCCCCCCATATTGGGCATCATCCAATCGGTGACTATGGCATCAGGTTTCACCTCAATCACTTTTTGGAGGGCTTCTTTACCGTCTTGGGCGGTAGTGACTTGATAACCTGCGGATGTTAGATACTCATTGAGCAAGTCTAGCTCTGATTTCAGGTCATCTACCAATAGGATGCTGGTCATATATTTGTTTATATAAGTTATTAGATTTTATAATCACTCTCATATTGTAATCAAATTTGGGGGGGATTAAGGGTTGTTTTGATAAAGTTTGTTTGAACCAATCACCAAAAAACTACGTAGGTATATATGTTTTATTTATTATTTATCGATTATCGAAAAAATTAGCAGGTTATATTATTTTTTTTGAATATATAATTACGATTTTATATTATTATATGTGTATACTATTTTGGTAGTTTTTTCTGATTTACTCTACTAAAGTTACTAAAATTAAAGGGCAAATTAATGACAACTATTAATTAATAATTATTTTAAACATTTACTTTTTATTATGACAATTAAAGTTATTGGAATTGGCTTAAATGGTTCCGAAGGGCTATCTCCTCATATTCTCTCCTTAATTCAATCAGCTACTGTTTTAGTAGGGGGCGATCGCCACTTAAACTATTTCCCAGATCACCAAGGAATCAAGGTAAAAATTCAAAATTTAAATAGTTTAATTTCCAAGATTAAGGAATATCAAATTAAACAGGAAAATATAGTTTTTCTTGCCACAGGAGATCCTTTATTTTTTGGGATAGGTCGTTTTTTGTTGGAAAATTTTGCACCATCAGAATTAAGTTTCTATCCTCACCTTAGCTCCGTTCAAATTGCTTTTAATGCCCTCAAAATTCCTTGGCAAGATGCCAAATTAGTGAGTATTCATGGTCGAGATTTAGAACCCCTAATTAAGGAAATGAAAAATGGGGCAGGGAAAATAGCCATACTTACGGACATGGAAAATAGTCCTCAAGCTATTATAAATCTCTATCATCAGTTGTCGTTACCCCATCATTATCAGATATGGTTATGTGAGAATGTTGGTGCTAAAAATCAAAAAATTTCTTTAATTAATGATTTGCATGAAGGGGATACCCTAGAAAGAGTATCTAGTTTAAACATTGTTATTTTATTAAAAGATAAGGATATTTATAAACAAATAAAAAGTCAAGATTTACCTTTAATTGGTTTAGATGATCATCTCTTTTTAGGTTTTCCTGATCGCCCTGGTTTGATGACAAAAAAAGAAATTAGACAATTAATATTAGGGGAGTTGGGCTTACAACAAAATCAAATTATTTGGGATGTGGGAGCAGGTACAGGAAGCATTTCTGTTGAAATGGGGCGGTTTGCTCACCACAGTAAAATATATGCCATAGAAAAAAGTGCGATCGCCGTTAATTTAATAGAAAAAAACTGTCGCAATTTTGGAGTCTATAATGTAAAAATAATTAGTGGTTCAGCTACAAAAGTATTAGAAAAATTACCCCATCCAGATCGAGTTTTCATTGGTGGTAGTGGAGGGGAAATGGACGAAATTTTAAATATTATTGATAAAAAAATTAATCGTCGAGGTAAAATTGCGATCGCCCTTGCCACCCTAGAAAACTTAACTCAAGCCCAATCATGGCTGAATAAACATGGATGGGATTATAAAATATTACACACCCAAATATCGAGATCATTATCTATTGCTAATATGACTCGATTTAACCCCCTCAATCCAGTGTATATAGTCAGTGCCAACCCATCTACCTAAAAAGGTACTTGGGAATATGCCGCTTCAGAAATACCCGGTAACTCGGCATATTTACCAGTGGCAGATAGATAAATACTATATACACAAGCAACTAAAGTACCGAGGAAAATGACATTATAGAGAGTTTCAATAAATAATCCGCCAATGCCCCCAAGCAAAATACCAACGATGAGATTTACCAAGATGAGTAAAATATCAATCAAAATTGCCTGCATCACGTTGTAACGTAAAAAATGACTAAATTTAGAATTGCGAATCACTAAGGCGAATAAAGCAATAAAGATAATGAAACGAGCAAAAGGAATAATGCTGTAAAGATAAGCCAAAGGAAGTAGAGGAATAGTAATTAACCGCAAAAAGGGAAATTGATTAAATAAAAATATTCCAAACTCCAGAACATAGTAAAGAGGGATGAGATAGACTAAAGAAGCAAATAGTCTATCTTTCCAATCATTTGAGCCTAGGCGAGTCATAAAATTAAATAGTGTATTTTGTTTTGTTAACCTATTCGATATTAACAAGATGAAAGCCCATCTGACACTGATATATCATTGGTTGGTTTTGTCCTGACTTGCCCAAACACTGACCACAGCCTAGTTTACCCTTTTGCCAACGGGGTGTCCCTCCATGATTTGCCATTAGGCAACCATTACAAACTTTTTCGGTAGATAATAGTTGTTCATTTTGGAGAATTACTAACATATCTTGCCCTCTCTTAGCTTAACTCCCTTAATCTCATTTTACTTGTTTGCTCAGAAAAACTGTATTAACTGATGCTTTACTTAACAATTACCCTTTAAGACGGGGAATAGGGAATGGGCAATGGGCAATAGTTTTCATATTTTGATTGATCACGCTATATAAAAAAATTAAACCTGCAACCTGTACGGACGTAGCATGCTACATCCCCTACCATACTGACAACCATTATCCCGAATTGAGGTTACTTATTAAGTTGTGCTTGCGCATTACGGCGCCACATGGGAGGTTTTATTCTTCTCAGTGCCGAGGCCGTAAATCTTTTATCCCATTCCTCCTCCGATAATTGGGCTAATTCTTTTAATTTGGGGTTAAGATTTTCTGGGTAGGGGTTAAAGTCTTCTATGTCCGTGGGTTGAGCAAATCTTTGATTCCATGGGCAGACATCTTGACATATATCACACCCTGCCACCCAACCATTAAGGTTAAGGGCGATCGCACTGGGCAGATTTTCAGCACGATTTTCTATGGTATGATAAGCTATACAGCGATTAGCGTCCACCACAAAAGGCTCGGTGATAGCCTCCGTCGGACAAGCGGAAATACAACGGCTACAAGTACCACAATGGCTCGTATGGGGTTTATCCACCTCTAGGGGAATATTGACCAAAATCTCCCCCAAAAAAACCCAACTACCATAATTTCGAGTAATCAAATTACCATTTTTGGCAATCCAACCAAGACCAGCTTTTTGCGCCCATACCTTATCCTGAATGGGCCCAGTATCTACATAATATCTGGCTTCTAAATCCTCATCCCTCTCCTTTAACCATTGAGTAAAAATTTTGAGCCTTTTTTGAATAATGCGATGGTAATCCCTACCCCAACCATAGCGAGAAATTTTAGCATCCTCGGCATTGCCCGAGCGCTCATGGGGAGTATAATAGTTAAGAGCCACAGAAATAACTGACTTTACCCCCTCCATACACTGGGTAATATCCTGTCGGCGAGGATTTGCCATCCACTCCATATCGGCTTGATACCCTTTATCTAGCCATCGTTGTAGATGATTTACTGCCTTTTGGCGATAATCGTCCATTTCCTCCACCGAAGCAATGCCCACGGCATGGAAACCAATTTCCCTCGCTTTTTCCTTAACCTCCCTTGCTGTTAAACCCATTACATTCTCCCGACCTTATATTTTTTTCATCATTACCTTATCTCATAACAAGATATTCATCACACTGAGGTAGATGTTATACTGTGTAGGTAAATTCTTCCTAACAAATCTCTAAATTTGATTTACTCATGGGAAGATGTCAATATTATTATGAGTTTTGACACGGGAAATTTGCGCAATACTGTGAATAATTATTATCAAATTTTAGGGGTTGACCCTTCAGCAACATTAGGGGATATAAAAAAAGAGTTTCGTATTCTTGCTCGTCGTTATCATCCTGACTTGAATCCGGGAGATAAAAGTGCCGAGGAGATGTTTAAAAAAATTAATGAGGCCTACGATACTCTTTCTGATGATAGTAAGCGTTCTCAATATGATCTGTCCATTGGCGCTTCCCGTCGTCGTTTAGTACGTCCAAAGGGTAATAATAATTCTTCGGGTTTTCCTTTTACCAATATCAACAGTGTTTGGGATGATTTGCGTAATACTTCTAAAACCAGCACTACTAAAACCAACGTTTCTCGTGGTAATACATACAATTATAATCGTACTCGCTCCACCCGCACCGAAGATTATCAATCTAGTACCGCTAAACGGATTAAATCTGTGCCTCCCCGTCCTAAATCGAAGGATATTGAGGCAAAGTTATCTTTGCCCTTAGAAAAGGCTTATTCTGGGGGTAGGGAGCGCATTCGCTTAGAGGATGGACGTTCTTTGGAGATTGATATGCCCCCTGCTATGTACCATGGACAAAAAATTCGACTCAAGGGACAGGGGATTCGAGGAGGTGATTTATACCTCAAAATTTTGATTGAGGAACATCCTTTTTTCAAGTTACAAAAAACTGACATTTCCTGTGAAATTCCCCTCACTCCTGCGGAGGCTATTGTGGGAGGGGCGATCGAAATTCCTACCATTGACGGTTTGGTAAAAATGAATGTTCCTGCAGGGGTCAAATCTGGACAAAGGTTAAAGTTAGCTGATAAGGGCTATCCCAATATTAGAGGGGAAAGGGGTGATCAAATGGTGATTTTGCGTATTGTTCCCCCTAATCAGGTTTCGGAGCAGGAAAAGGAGTTATACAAGCAAATTCGAGAAATTGAAACTTTTAATCCCCGTCAGGAATTATTAAATTATTATCAATGAGCATAGGATGCGATCTCGAAATAACACCGTGCGATCGCGCAGCGCCACTGGGTGATCGCACTCCATAAACTGATATATTTAAACTGCCTCAGCTGGTTTATTACCCCGAAACTTAGGTCTTCTTGCCTTGGATTTTTTTTCCTCTTCTTGGTCAACGGGTACAAATTCGATGTGATTGAATAAAGTAGTCACAAAGGCGAATAGGAGAAAAGGTAGAGATAAAACCAACACAATACCCACCGTAGCAAAAGCATAAATTTGTCTGGTGCTACTCCAAAGGGCGAGGGTACTGGCTAAACTAACAAAAATGACTATTAACCAAACAATAATTTGAGCATAAATATCCCCAAATGATAGGGTGCAAATCATGCGATATTTATTTTCGTTATTCATAGTTCTAATAAAAAAATTACTATCTTTAACCTAAAGCTGTAAGTCCGTTTTAGCTTAAATTTTAAGGTTTTTACTAGATTTGCAATAACAATTTACATTACTTTTTTTCTTTAGAAAAATTTAAGATTTTATCAACTATCAAGGTTCAAATATTTTTTTGATAATCTCTTGAGTATTTTTAGCTATGATCCTCTATAGAGAAGATCTTAAGGAATTATTTTTATGGACATAAACGAAATTGTTAATAATAGGGACTACACCCTGATTATTGATAAAAGTAGCAGTTTGAATACCGATGACGGTATGGGCAAAACCCGTTGGGAAATAGCTCAAGAGTCAACCTTTGCCTTAGCTCAAAAATGTGATGAGTTAGATTGTGATGGCATTACCATTTATCTTTATTCTGGTCGTTTTCGTCGTTATGACAATGTGACGGCAGGAAAAATTAAAGATATTTATGCAGTTAATGAACCCATGGGCAAATCTGATTTAAAAAGTGTACTTCAAGATGCTTTGGAAAATTATTTCCAAAGAAAAGCTGAAGGTGAAGCCAAGGCTAACGGAGAAACCATGTTGGTTATTACAGATGGGATTCCTGATGAACCAAAAGAGATTATCAAATTAATCATTGATGCTACCCATAGAATAGATAATGGTGAGGAATTGGGAATTTCTTTTATTCAGGTGGGCAAAGATAGAAAAGCCACGGAATATTTTAAGGCCTTGGATGATTTGTTAGAGGATGCAGGGGCAAAGTTTGACATTGTAGATACTGTCACTTTGGAGGATATGCAACAAATGTCTTTGAGTCAGGTACTCTTAAATGCTTTAATTGACTAATTCTTTTAGGGGTGGGCCATGCCCACCTTTTTTTATGTTGACTTTTGGAACATTTTTCGGGTTAATTTTAATTGTCCACCGTAGATTTTCATCATGAATCCATCTCAATTAATCGCTACCGCCACCGAAAAATTAGCCCCCACTTTTGCCGAAGTTGATCAACAGATAAAGCATAATCTCCATAAGGTATTACAGGCTTTTCAGGAATATAAGGTAGGAGTGCATCATTTTAGTAGTGTGAGTGGTTATGGTCATGACGACTTGGGAAGGGAGGTGTTAGATCAGGTTTTTGCGAAGGTTGTGGGGGCGAAGAGTAGTGCTGTAAGGGTGCAGATAGTCTCGGGTACCCATGCGATCGCCTCTTGCTTATATGGGGTGTTACGCCCCGCAGATGAAATGTTAGCAGTGGCAGGACATCCTTACGATACCCTCGAGGAGGTTATCGGCATTCGGGGAGAAGGGCAAGGAAGCCTAAAGGAATTGGGAATCAAATATCGTGAATTGGATTTAACCCCCTCTGGGGAAATTGACTGGGAGGGTTTGCAAACGGCGGTAAAACCAGAAACAAAATTAGTTTTAATTCAGCGCTCCTGTGGTTACTCTTGGCGTAAAAGTCTTTCAGTGGCGGACATTGAAAGGATTGTAACTATAGTTAAGGCTCAAAACCCTGATACGGTTTGTTTTGTGGACAACTGTTATGGGGAATTTATCGAAACCCTCGAACCGACGGCGGTGGGGGTAGATTTAATGGCAGGTTCGTTGATAAAAAATCCGGGGGGAACTATTGTAACGGCAGGGGGTTACATCGCAGGGCGTGAGGATTTGGTGGAAAAGGCCTGTTGTCGTCTCACGGCACCGGGGATTGGCAGTAGTGGGGGAGCAACTTTTGACCAAAATCGTCTCCTTTTCCAAGGCTTATTTTTAGCTCCGCAAATGGTAGGGGAAGCCATTAAAAGTACCCATCTAATTGCCATGGTGTTTTCTGAGTTGGGTTATGAAGTGAATCCTTTACCTTTTAGCCCCCGACGGGATATTATTCAAGCAATCAAGTTTGGTAATCCTGATGCGCTCATCGCTTTTTGTCGTGCTATTCAGAAGTATTCCCCCGTGGGCTCGTATCTTGATCCTGTACCTGCCCCTATGCCGGGCTATGAGAGTAATTTGATTATGGCAGGGGGTACTTTTATTGATGGTAGTACATCTGAATTATCTGCCGATGGTCCTTTACGAGAGCCTTACATCGCTTTCTGTCAGGGGGGTACCCATTGGACTCACAGTGCGATCGCCCTTGAATACGCCCTAGGGGAGATTATGGGGTGATATCATCAATAGTTAATATTGCTTGAACGAGATGATCATGACTGTGCAATTCAAAACCCAGTTTACGACAGAGATTTTGCATGGCATGGTTATCGATTAACATATCTGCCCTGAGATATTTAATACCTTCTTGACGGGCTATGTTGATCATGCTTTCGGTTAATACTGTGCCTAACCCTTGATGTTGATAGTTGTCTTTGATCAACAACCCTATTTCTGCGGATGCTAAATCGCCATGAATACGGCTCAACCGTGCGATCGCCCTTATGTCTTCTTCCTCATCACAGGCAACGAGGGCAATTTCTTGATCATAGTCGATGAAACAAATACGGGCTAACCGTTCATGGGAAATCAATGATTGACGACTGATGGAGTGGAAGAAGCGAAAATATACCGATTGCTCTGATAATGCCGTACAAAAATTGACTATCTTTGGTTCATCTTCGGGGCGAATGGGGCGGATGGTAAAGCGATCGCCATTTTTCAGGGTATGATGACTAATATATTGGATAGGATAAGGACGAATGGCAGGACGAGGAATATCTTTGGTGTCAGGGGGATATAACAACACCCTCGCATCCAAACTGATTAACTGATTTTCATTGGCAAGGAGGGGGTTTATATCGATTTCCTTAATCAACGGTTGTTCGATGACCAACTGACTAAATAACACCAAAATTTGCTCGAGTTGGGCAATATCAACGGGTTTTCTTCCCCTTACCCCCTGTAAAGCCTTAAATATTTTAGTACGTTCTATCAAACGCCGTGCCAAGGTAGTATTTAGGGGCGGTAAACCAAGGGCTTGATCCTTAAATACCTCCACCAATTCGCCCCCCGCACCAAACAATAACACCGAGCCAAATTGAGGATCATCACTACTACCCAAGATTAATTCATAACCCGTGAGGTCAACCATCGGTTGCACCGTCACCCCCAAAAAGTCATTTTCACTCACCCCATTTTTTATGCTCTCAAAGGCATTTATAACCGCTTCCTCATCCCTCAAATTTAACTGAACACCCCCCACATCAGTTTTATGGGTAACAGTCTCAGAATGCAATTTAAGCACCACTGGAAAGCCTATCTCAAGGGCGATCGCCCTTGCTTCCTCAGCACTGAGGGCGATACGAGTTTCCACCGTGGGAATGCCATAGGCTTTGAGTAACTGTTTCGACTCATATTCCGTCAACAAACTACGCCCCGTTGCCTGAGCATGACTAATTATTTTAGAGGCTAAAGGGCGATCGATTAACGGCTCAGACTCAGCAAAACTAGGGGTTTCATAAAGAGCATTCAGATTATTACTATAACGCCACATAAGATTAAACAACCGCGCCCCATCATCAGGATAACTCTGGGTATAAATATCCGCACGATTGAGAATTTCCCTCCCCGTCGCCACCGTACTTCCCCCCATCCAACTAGCGATAATCGGTTTATCCTTAATATTCTGGGCAACCCGTAACAAAGCCTCCGCCGTTTGTGTCGGATCAGTCATATCCTGCGGAGTTAAAATCACTAATAACCCATCACTATGATCATCCTTAGAGGCAATTTCCAAGGCTTGAGCATACCTTTCGGGGGTAGCATCCCCCAAAATATCAATGGGATTACTACGACTCCAATGGGGGGGTAAAATTTCATCTAATTTTTCCATGGTTTCCTCGCTCAAATCCGCCAATTTACCCTTACCCCAAGTTAGGGCATCCGTCGCCAAAACCCCTGGTCCCCCTGCATTGGTTAAAATAGTCAACCTCTTACCCTTCGGGCGTGGTTGCTTCGCCAACAACTCCGCCATATTAAAAATTTCGCTGATGGTGTCCACCTGCAAAACTCCGCAACGCCTAAAAGCAGAAGCCAATACCTCATCACTACTTGTCAGTGCGCCCGTATGGGAAGCCGCCGCCCTAGCCGCCGCCTCCGTGCGTCCTCCTTTGATGACGATTATCGGTTTCGTTAAAGCCACTTCCCGCGCCGCCGAGATAAAATCCCTCGCATTACCGATAGATTCCATATAAATAACAATACTTTGAGTTTGAGGATCATCCCCCAAATAGTAAATCAAATCCCCCCAATTCACATCCAACATTGAGCCGATGGAGATAAAAGCACTAAAACCAAGATTTTCTCGTAGACTCCAATCTAAAATTGAAGTACAAAAAGCCCCACTCTGACTAATAAAACCCACATTACCAAGGCGAGGGCTGGTACTAGCAAAACTGGCATTTAATCCCGAAGTAGGACAAATTAAACCCAAGCAATTAGGCCCAATAATTCGTAAATTACCTTTTTTGGCTTCTTTTAAGATTTCCTGCTCTAATTTAACCCCCTCTGCCCCAATTTCTTTAAATCCTGCCGAAATAATGATCGCACCCTTTACCCCTGTCTCCACACATTGACGAATCAAATCAGGTACTGTGGGCGCAGGGGTGGCAATGATGGCTAAATCTACCGATTCGGGTAAATCCTTGAGACTGGGATAAGCCCTAATACCCAAAATACTTTTACGTTTTGGGTTAACAGGGAAAACTGTTCCCCCAAAGGGATTACTAATTAAATTCCAGAGTAAAGTACGCCCCACACTGCCCTCTTTTTCCGTTGCCCCAATGAGTGCCACTGATTGGGGGGCAAACATGAATTTGAGGGGGTTATGGTAGGTGCGCATGATGTCATGGGCTTTATCGGTTCTCATGGTCAATCTTAAGCTGTTGCTAACATTTGTAATTTATAGAGACTAGCATATAAACCATTTTGCTCTAATAGTTGGTCATGATTACCTGATTCAATCAATTCACCCTGTTTGAGAACCAAAATTTTATCCACATTGCGAATGGTGGAAAGTCTATGGGCGATGATAATGGCGGTTTTATCAATTAACAATTCATCAAGTGCCTTTTGGGTATCTGCTTCGGTGGAAACATCAAGGCTGGAGGTGGCTTCATCTAGTACCAAAATATTGGGGTTACGAATGGCAACCCTCGCAAAAGCCAGTAATTGTTTTTGCCCGGCGGATAAATTTGCTCCTCTTTCCCGTAGTTGGGTATTGTAACCTTGGGGTAAATCTTCAATTAGAGGCTTAATGTTGGTCAATTTCACTGCATTTTCAATTTCATCAAAATCATAGGTTTCCCCAAGGGTGATATTTCTTTTGACATCCCCTGCAAAGATGAAACTTTCTTGTAAAATGACCCCGATATGACTTCTCAATTCGGCTTGGGTGATGTCTCTGATGTCGATACCATCTACCAAAATTCTTCCTTGGGTGGGTTCGTATAAACGACAAAGAAGTCGAATTATGGAGCTTTTACCTGCCCCTGTGGGGCCCACAAGGGCAACCTTTTCCCCAGGGTGAATGGTGAAGTTTAGATTTTTTAAGACATATTCATCGGGTTTATAACCAAACCAGACGTTTTCAAAACGGATTTCCCCTACGGCATCCTGATTTTCGGGGTTATCATGGAGGCTAATATCGTTATCTCGATCTTGGATTTCGATGGGAATGTTCATCAATTCGGAAATACGTTCGATGGCGGTAAATCCTGCTTGGAACATGGTAAACTTATCGGCAAATTGTCTGAGGGGATCAAAAAGTCTTTGGGCATAAAGGATAAAAGCCGACAAAGTACCATAGTTGAGGTTATCCCCTAATATTAACACCCCTCCTATCCACAGCACAACGGCGATCGCCACTAAAGAAATCCATTCAAGGGTAGCAGACACCGCCGAATCATGGAAAATAGTTTTATCCACCGCAATGCGATAACGATCATTTACCGTGCGAAACAACTCGCTATTGTGCCTTTCACGGCGAAATAGTTGCACGATATTAATACCCACCACATTCTCTTGCAACATGGCATTTAACACCGACAACTCTTCCCTCGCCACATAATTTGCCTTACGGTATTGCCTCTGAAAATAAATAATTAACCCCGATACAGGAATCAACATCAAAACCAGCAACAGTGCCAACTGCCACTGCAAAGAAAACATAGTGATGATGATAGCCAAAATATAAATCACATCACTGATAATGCCAATGGCACCCGTGGCAAACACATCCCCCAAGGCCTCCACATCATTGATTAACCTTGTAACCAACTTACCCACAGGGGTTTTGTGGAAAAAATTAGAAGATAACGAAGTAACATGATCAAATAAATCTTGACGAATAAAAGCAGTAATTTCCTGCCCTACCTTTTGCACAAGAAAACCCTGCCATGCCAAAAAAATAGTCCGAAAAATAATAGTTGCTAGTAAAATGAAAGCCAGTAAATTTAGACCATCAGCCACAGAATAGGCATCTAAAAAACCCCACGTGTCTTCCTCTCGCAACAAAGAAATCCCTTGCCCAACAATTAAAGGTTGAATCGCCCCCGCCACAGAAAGGGGTATCAGTAAAATAAAAGATAATATTAAAACTGGAGATTTACGTTTTGCATAGGGTAGTATTTTTAACACTAATCCCCAATCATTACTTTTAATTCTTAAATTCATTATTGAGATCGTCAAACAAGATTTACCTATTATAACAACACAACCCCACCGCTTCTTAACTATCCCATTCTCCGCAGATTGGCAAAAATAGCTGTTAAAATAGTATTAAGTTTTGTAAACTACCTCAAAAAAAACCTTGAATACTCAATCAACCATAACTCGATGGCATAGTTTAGATAACCTCTGGCAAGGGGGAGAAGAAACCATCAAAACAGGCTTACCCCATAGTCAACTAGCCCCTCCATGGCAGATACTATTATTGGGAGATGGTTCGCCCACAAGGCATTTAAGACTTTTGACAGGGGAACCCACCCAAGTGGATGTCATTGATATGTCATTAATTGGCATGGATAAAGATAATGCCCCCCAAGACATTGAAAATGTACCCGGCCCTAGATTAAGAAGGCAAGTATGGCTCAAAACCGCATCAGGGCAAAGACTCGCCTACGCCTCCTCTTGGTGGACTGCGGAAAATGTCGATCATTACTTGGAAAATAGAGCCTTACCCATCTGGGAAAGTTTATCCAGACTACACACCGAATTATATCGAGACATTCAAGGTATCTATTATGGCAATTGTCCAGCCTTAGAAGAAGGTTTCGGAGAAAAAGGCCCTTTCTGGGGTAGGCATTATCTTTTTTGGCACAATCGTAAACCTTTAACCCTAATCTATGAAGTTTTTTCTCCTTATTTATGTAAATATTTAGGGGATTTAAAAATAGAAAAATAAACTTTATTCTACTTTTTCAAAATAATTTTTTTCTAATAAAAAAGCCTTTTGAGTAAAACGAATTGCCCAATATCCCCCCGGTTTTGGAGCTAAAATTATTCCTTCTTCCCCGATGGTAATTTCATCGGCGGACTTTAACATTGGCATTGGTTCGGCTGTTTTTAGGTATGGTGGTAATTTTATTACCCTCACCTTGTCACCCACTTTTAATGTTTCATTCATTATTTTTATAGAATAAATTACTTAAAATTCCTTAGAAATTATAACTTAGTTAGGGTCTGCTGAATAAATTATAAACTAGACATATCAGGTATTTGAACACAATATAACTATCAAAAAATATACAAAAACACAGTCAAAACAACTCTATGATAAACACTGCACTAATCAGGTAAAATATGGAAACTATTGCCTATTGCCCATTCTCTATTCCCCGCCTTCACGACTCCACTTTTTGCTGCAAACCCTAATTAAAGAATAAAATAACAGCTTGTAAAGTACCAATAAAAAACCCTAAAACTCCCCCCAAATTAACGATCGCCTGTAGCTCACTTTTTACAATGGACTGAGTAGCATTTTCCAACTGTTCAGGAGAAGTGCCTTTTACCCGATCGATAATTACCTGATCAATGGATAAAATGGGAATAGCTTGGGCGACAATTTTTTCTAAATCTTCCTCCAAATAACGCTCCAAAATTAATGCCAATTCCTTACTCACTAATTCCATAGAACTATTTACCACCGTAGAAGATTGGAGACGACTAATAATTAAAATTGCCACCTTATCCCAGTCGATGGAAGAACTAAAATCCTGTAAAAAATCAACCCCTTTCTCCTGAATATATTGTCGGACAATTTTTCCTGTGGTTTCCCTTAGTTGTCTGACTGTTGCTACGGGTAAATTTTGTAAAGATAAACTCAAGAAAAACTCCTTTAAACGAGTTCTAACTTCTAATGATAAAAGAATTTCTTTGATGCGTAAATTCGCTGTTTCCTTTTCGTCCAAACAAAAAGCCCTTAGACGATGTAGAGTATTTTTAACCCCGAACAAATTAGCCACTACCCAATAAGTTCCGCTGGTTTTTTCCCTAAATCCTTCATCGATAACATTTATATTTCTATCAGTTAAGAAATTAACCAAACTTTCTCGCAAAAAGTCAGGAGAAAAAACTACCTTTAATAACCAATCAGATAACTGTTTAGCTTGGGTTTCTGTAAGGGTAAATTCTAATAAAATACGGTCGAAAATTTGATCTATTTGAGCTTGAAAAAAATCCTCTTTTCTTGCCAAGGCTCTGAGTAATTTAGGGAAAGATTCTCCGAATAAATCCTTTAAAATGTCTGCTAAAATTCGAGCAGTTTTGTTATTTTTATCTTCTTTGATTTGTTTGAGGGCTAATTGTAACAACCAAGTAATGGCACCCTCTACTCGTTCAGTTTGTAATAATCTTTTGGCTAAATTTTGTAACTCAGAAGGGGTTAAAAGAGAACCCATAATAGTATCAGAAACCCTTTTCGCCAGTCTTTCTTGGTTACGGGGAATTAAACCGGGAGTAAAGGGAAGTCTTTTTTTAAAAACATAGATAGGACGATAGGGGCGAAATAGCATATTAATCGCTAAATCGTTGGTAAAATAACCTATTACTGCCCCTGCAACGGGAGGTAAAGCGTATTGCCACCAGTTATTGAATCCTAAAAACATTAATTCTTTTTGGTAACTATTTTACTTCTTATACTAAATCCTGTTTCAATAATATACCAATCAGGGCAGAGAAAAGGGAACAGGGAACAGGGAACGGGGAATAGTTGATTATAAACATTAAGTTTTAAGGATTATGAGAAGCCCAATTTTAAGTTAATAAATAGATATACAATATCTCAAGGATTTGGTATTAATTTGTCTGTTTAAATAAGTATTTTATTACTTGAATTTTCACTGTAAAAAAAGAAGTTTTATTAATTATTTTGTTAATACTAAGATTCCCATTATACCACCTGCTAGGGGATAATGGACGGCGGAGCTAAATCCCCCTTGGTGGGCGAGTTTTATTTGTTCTTTACCGTCGGGAAATCGGTCTAAACTAGGGTTAATATAAGCATACTCGGCGGTGGAGCCAAAATATTGAGCCATATTGACCACAACATTATCTATATACCATCTTTGGGCTTGGGCAAGGAGGGAATCGGAGGGGCGATGAAAATCGAGGATAGCGACTTTAGAGTTGGGCTTTAAAACTCGGTGGATTTCTCCTAGGGCGAGGGGTATATCAATAACGTTTCTAAGTCCATAACCCATGGTGGCACAGTCAAAGGTATTGTCATCAAAGGGCAGGGTTAAAACATCGCTTTCTATCCAAGTTATGTTATTGATAGAGGGTTTTTGTTGTTGTTTTTCTTGGGCGACGGCAAGGAGTTGGGAGGAAAAGTCAACGCCGTAAACTTTGCCGTGGGTGATTTGTTTTGCCAATAAGAAAGTAAGATCACCTGTACCACAACAGAGGTCTAACCCTTGATGGTGGGGTTGGGCGTTACTCCATTTTACTGCCATTTTTTTCCAGACATGGTGAACCCCAAAACTAAGCCAGTTATTCATTTGGTCGTAGATGGGGGCGATGTTATTGAAGATGTTTTGAATTTCTTTGTCGGTGGGTTTGGTGGATGATGTCATACTAAATTCTATTTTAATAATATACTAATTAGGGCGGGGAACAGGGAACGGAGAACGGGGAACAGATAATAATTTTTTATTCTCAATTGTCAGACGGTGGATAATACTAAACTTTACTAATCGGATTTGGTGTCATGGAGTTTTTTTGGAATTAATGGGCTTTTTCGGTATGATTCGATCTAGTGTATCGATTTTTGATTTGTGATGAGGGAGGTATTAGGTTGACTTTTGTGGAATCAAGGATTAAGGTGGCGGATGATTTATCTTTGTCTGCCATGGGTTGTGGTACTTGGGCGTGGGGAAATCAGTTTTTGTGGGGTTATACTCCCGAGATGGATGGGGAGTTACAAAGGGTTTTTAATTTGATGGTGTCGCAGGGGGTGACTTGGTTTGATACTGGGGATTCCTATGGCACGGGCAAATTTAGTGGGCGCAGTGAGTCTCTTTTGGGGCGGTTTGTGGCGGCGTATGAGGGGGAACATCGGGGGGATATTGCGATCGCCACTAAACTAGCGGTATATCCTTGGCGTTTAACTCCTCAATCCATGGTCAAAGCCTGTGAGAAATCCGCCCAGAGGCTCCAAAAACCCGTGGATTTGGTACAGTTACACTGGCCCCCTACCAAGTATTTTCCATGGCAAGAAAAGCCCCTTTTAGAGGGTTTGGCGAGGTTATATCATCAGGGTAAGATAAGGGCGATCGGTTTGTCTAATTATGGCCCTGATAATTTACTCAAAGCCCATCAGTTTTTCCAAGCTCAAGGGGTTAAAATTAGTACGTTGCAGGTACAATATTCTTTACTTTCTACCTATGCCATTTCTGAGTTAGGGTTAAGGGATTTGTGTGGGGAGTTGGACATCAAAATTATCGCCTATAGCCCCCTAACGTTGGGTTTATTGACGGGGAAATATGGTTTAGATACCCCACTACCTAAAGGCTCCCGTCGCTTCTTATTTAAGCAATTATTGCCCAGTGTTCAACCTCTGTTGGAACGACTAAGGGCGATCGCCCTTAATAACGGCAAAACCATGGCACAAGTAGCCATAAATTGGTGTATTTGTCAGGGTACAATTCCCATCCCTGGAGCAAAAAACCTTAAACAGGCCCAGGAAAATATTGGGGCTTTGGGGTGGCGTTTGAGTGATCAAGAAGTCCAAGAATTAGAGGAAATTGCCCTCAATTTGGATAAAAAAATGATTCAAAATATATTCCAAACCACTTAGTCACAAATTAAAGAAAAATGTAATCCTCCTAGGGTTAAACGGGTATGATTAAAAGTATAGAAGTAGAATAAATTAATATATAAAAAAGGATTAATCAATATGGTAGAGCGCATAGATTTTAACGCAACGGTGGCAGAATTTGATCGCATCGTTAATTCTTTTGGAGCAAATAATGGCTTTACAAATCTAAATGATTCTTTCGGAGATGATGGTTTTAGGGATTTTGTAGACAATAATTCCATCATTCTCAATGACATGAATAATGGAGGAATGGAAGGACTAGAACCCACTATTTTGGTGGTTAATACTTTTCAAGATCAAAATGATGGTAACGCCAGTAATGGTCTATCTCTTAGGGATGCTATTATCATCGCCCATCGCAATCCTACTCAACCCTATATTATTCAATTACCCGCAGGAACTTATAACCTAACCATTGAGGGTAACGAGGATTTCCGTTTTCAAGAACAAGTAGGTTCTTCTGCCGATCAACAGGGATTAGAAGGGGAAAGACAGGGAGACTCAGGAGATAGTGAAGAGAATGGAGAAGAAAATAATAATGGAGATAATGGGGATAATGGAGAAGAAGCAGAACAAGCACCAGATAGTGTTTTAGGTCTTTTTGATAATACTGTCCTTAGAAGTGGAGATTTAGATATTAGCGTCAGAGTCACTATTATTGGGGAAGATCCTAACAATACTATTATTGATGCTAGTGCATTGGGCGATCGCATCTTTGACATCAAAGAAGGGGGCAACTTAATTTTAGAAAATGTGACCCTTCAAAATGGTATTACCCAAGGAACATTTCCTGAAGGAGGACCAGTAGGAACAAGAGATCCCGATTCCTTCCTCGGTGGTGCTATTCGGGTATTACAAAATGGTCAATTAACCCTCAATAATACTATTATCCAAGAAAATATTTCTGCTTGGGATGGTTTTACTTCCCCTGCTAACGTGAACGGAGGTGCGATCGCCAACCTTTTGGGAACCGTAGAAATCAATAACTCGATCATCAGAAATAACCAATCAGATGTCAATGCGGGGGCTATTTTTAATAATGGAGCAATGACCATTAACAATAGTGCCATCATTGGTAACGATGCCAATATTAGAACCTTTTATGTTGATCAAGTAGAAGGAGGAGGAGGTATTTGGCACCAAGGGGGAAGCCTTACCATCCTCAATAGTACCATTGCTCAAAATAGAGCGTTACTTGCAGGGCCTCAACCCATTAATCCTAGTAATCCCAGAAATGTCGCCTTTGCTGGAGGGGGTGGTATCTTAATAGATTTAGTAAATCCCTCTGATCCTAGTCAAGTAACTATCATAAACTCTACTATCGTAGATAATGACGCTGAACTTGGTTCTGGTATCCTCTCCAATGGTGATGTAGAAGGGATTTTGCTTCGCAATAGCATTGTCGCCCGAAATACTGGCAGTCCTGATATTGAAGGTTTTTTCAGTGTTGGTAGTGCTTTCAACCTTGTGGGTAATGGTAACGGTTTAATTGTAAATGGAGTGAATGGCAATATCGCTGGAGGCTTAAATAACCCCGTTGATCCACTTTTAGGTGCATTCGATCAAAGAGGTTTTTATCCCTTACGAGAAGGCAGTCCAGCTATTAATGCGGGGAATAATATCTTTATCGAAGAGATTGCATCCATATTTCAAGAGGCATTAACCGACCAAAGGGGCTTAACTCGTATCGTAAATGGCAATGTCGATATTGGTAGTTTTGAATTTGGTGCTGATAATGTTCAGCCAGAAGAAAATATAGTTACCCCCATCGAAACAGCTAATAATATCGTTCCTGTTAACAAGGGCATTGGTCAAACATTTTTCTCTTTCTTTGGTTAAATTTTTTTGAACCCAAAGTGTTAAATGGTGGGCAATGCCCACCCTACGTTTTTTTTGACTATACCTTAATAGTCTCTTTTTCAGGATCTGGAGCAGTTTCTGGTACTGGATAATGGGGGTTACTAAAAGATTTTGTAACCAAGTCTTTCTCACTAATTTCCCCAGTAATCAATCTAGCACCTCTACCACGGGTAAGATAATTCCATCCCCACTGAAGCATAACGGTTAATTTGTTATCAAATTCGATGAGGTAATAGATATGAGCAAATACCCACACTAACCAAGCTATCAAACCAGAGAGTTTTACAAATCCCAAATCCACCACGGCATGATTATCACCGATTACCGCCAAACTTCCTTTATCTACGTATTTGAAGGGAGCAACAGGTTTTCCTTTGATTTCGTCTTTGATAGATTTTGCCATATATTTTCCCTGTGCCATGGCAACGGGTGCAATACCGGGCAGGGGCTTGTTATCTTGGTGAGCAAAATGGGCTAAGTCACCGACTACATATATATCAGGACATTCCGATAAACTGAGATTAGGCTCTACGATAATTCTACCGGCTCTGTCGGTTTCGGCGTTAGTTCTTTCCGCCAAAACTTTGGCTAATCCAGAGGCTTTTACTCCTGCGGCCCAAAGAATGGTACGGGCTTTAATTTCTTCGCTTTCTTCCCCATGACGAATGCTGAGGGTGTTGTTCTCGATATTAGTTACCATACGTTGAGTCAGTACGGTTACACCCAATTCTTCTAGGGATTCTTGTGCTTTTTTGGATAAGTCGGGGGAGTAGGGAGGTAATACCCTATCCATACCTTCAATCAACAGGATTTTTGCTTTGGTAGTGTCTATTTCCTGGAAATCATCTTTAATTACTTTGTGGGCAATTTCGGCGATCGCACCTGCTAATTCCACCCCAGTAGGGCCACCTCCCACAATGGCAAAGGTCAGCCATTCTTGCTTTTCTTCGGGGGAAGACACTTTTTCGGCTTCCTCAAAGGCAAGGAAAATTTTACGACGAATATCGAGGGCATTTTCAATACTTTTCAATCCGGGAGCTTCATCTTCCCACTGATCATTGCCAAAATAGTGATGACTTACTCCAGTACCGATAATTAATTTATCATAGTTTAATACCCCTTCTTGCATGATGACCTGTTTTTTGTCAGGATCAACGTCTACCACTTCATCCAACACAACACGAGTATTTTCGTTTCTACCAACCACTAGGCGCAAAGGAGAGCAAATTTCTGCGGGAGACAAACTACCCGTCGCCACTTGATATAATAAGGGCTGAAATAAATGGAAATTACGCTTATCTACAAGGGTAACTTTTACGGGTGCATTACCCAACTCTTTGGCGGCGTATAAACCAGCAAAGCCACCACCTACGATTACTATGTGGGGAGTTTTGTTTGCTGAGGGGTTGTTATTCATGATGATTTTAGGCTTTCTATTGTGTTTCTTAATTTACAGGTTATCGGATATATCTAATTGTAGCCGTGTTAAAGCATACATTTTACACTGTAGTGAGTATTTTTGCTTAAAGATTTTGTAAAGTAACTTATAAGTCTTGTTAATATAAAATTGAAAAGTATTTTATTTGGATTGGAAACCGAGCTAATGACGTTACTTTTTAATTAAATTTCGTCAAGCAATATAAATAAAAAATGGGCATTGCTTAATTAATTATGGTATGAAATATTATTGAATAACACTAGAAATTTAGAAAGAATATCTAAAATCAGCAACGCCAACAATTTAACTATTTTAATAAGCTAATTAACTATTAATACCAGAGTTATTCTTCCTTTTAAAAATATTATTAAGTATTTCTTTTAAATACAAAAATCCATATTTTCTGGTATTAGAAATAACTAAATTCCACATATAAGGATATTGAGGAAATGTTTTTAATAAAATTAGTTCCGCTAACACATAATATCTTACTTTACTGCGATATTCAGGGGGATTATCTTCACTTCTAAGTTGTTCTGGTGAGGGGAGTATATGCCCTATTATCTCATTGTTTTTAGTAAAAAAGTTAGCTTGAACTCCTAATCCTAATAAGCGATCCATACACCAAAATGGTAAATATTTAAACACTTTCAGTAAGATCATATTCTGATTTATCTTCAATAAAGATTGTTTTACTAAATCAGTTTTCCAAACCTTTTTATCAAAATTTTCTGTGTGTCTGCCATGATGATCTTTTCTTTCTTTCCAAAAAGTTGTTAAATTTAACTTATTTTTTAAGGGAGCAATGGGCATTTCTCGTAAATAACAGTTATTCCAAGAATCGTTTTTTGTTTCTAATTGACCATCCCAAATAGGCAACTCTGGTATGGATGGAGGCGAAAATGTCCAGGAAATAGATAATTCATTTTTTTTCCCATAGGCATAGGATTGTGTTGCGAGTCTTAATACCCAACTATTAGGAAAACGTTGAAAATACTGTTCAACTATTTCAAGAATCTCAGGATGTAAATATTCGTCACAGTTTATACTTAATGTATATTTAGCTCTTGCATTTAATAAACCTGTCATCCTCTGTATAATTTCCCCTCGGAAAGGTGCATTAATTTGTTGGAATCGATAATCATGTATTTCTATTTTTTTCATATTGGGAGGATGAACTAAAATAAATTCAATATTTCCCTCAACTTTAATTAATGCATCGAGCCAATGAGAAGAAAATCCTTCTCTGGTGGGGGTTATAATGGTTAAATTTGGTTCTACAAATAAAGAATTATCCATAATTTAAAAAATAAAGTCAGTATAATATTGTTTGATTTATTTACTTATCTTATTTATTTTATAGGTTATGTATGTATTGTAAGCTAGACTAATCAAAAGTAATATTTTTATTTGTAAACTAACTACTTTGTACTATTATGTTTGAAAATATTTTTACGGGATTCGGATTTTTAAAAGGAGCTATCTATCCTTTTAAAGCATTACAAATGATTCTAAAATATCAAAAATTATGGCAATATTTAATTATTCCTATTTTAATCAATATTGCTGTTGGTGTGGGTGTTTATTTTTTATTATTACAACCTAGTTTATTATTGTTTGATATTCTACAAAATGATCTAAATGCGATCGCCCTTAGTTACGTCAATAGATTACCAGAAGCTCTTGGGTTCTTGCTCCCTATTACCTCAATTTTTGCCATAGTAATTAGAACCTTATTAACCATCATATTATTTGTTCTCATCGGTTTTATAATTGTTCAATTTGGTAGTGTTTTAGGCTCTCCTTGGTATGGTAAATTATCAGAAGAAATAGAAATTATAAAACTAGGAAATCTCGAATTGGTAGAAGTAAATGCACTTCAAGATATACTTAGAGCATTACTATTTGAACTCAAAAAGCTATTACTTATTGCCCTAGTAGCAATCCCTTTATTTTTACTTAATTTCATTCCAGCTTTTGGCAATCTTATCTCAGGTATCGGCGGATTAAGTCTAACTGTATTCATTATTTGCCTTGACTTTTTTGATGCACCTTTAGAAAGAAGAAAATTAAAATTTAGACACAAAATACAGTTTGTTTTAGCCCGATTTCCCAGTAGTGCAGGGTTTGGTTTAATGTGTTTAGGTTTAATTAGTATTCCCTTATTAAACTTAATTGTAGTACCCCTTTGTGTATCAGGAGGTACACTATTATTCTGTGATTATCGACTCAGACAAAGAAATATTTAACTTTAATCTCAGTATCATAATTTGATACCTAATACTTGGGTGTATGCCCCCCTCGCCTGGGTTACGCCGATGGTGCGCTCGGAGGCTTCAATCATAGGACGACGTAAACTCACCACAATAAATTGAGCTAATTTTGCCTGTTGTTGAATCATTTTGGAGAGTTTTTCCACATTGGCACCGTCCAAAAACATATCCACTTCATCGAAGGCATAAAAAGGAGAAGGGCGGTATCTTTGTAAGGCGAAGATAAAACTTAAAGCAGTCAAAGATTTTTCACCCCCAGACATGGAACTTAACCTTGTAACGGGTTTTCCTTTGGGATGGGCAACGAGGGTTAAACCACCATTAAAGGGGTTATTTTCATCCTCCAATTTTAAATAACCATCCCCTTCGGAAAGAGTAGCAAAAATAGTCTTAAAGTTTTCATTTACTGCTGTAAAGGCTTCTTGAAATGCCCTTAATCTGAGGGTAGTAAAATTTTCTACCCGTAATAGTAATTCCGTTCTTTCTCCTTCTAAAGTTGCTAATTTATCGGATAATTCTTTTAGTCTTTCTTGATTTTTTTCATATTCTTCTAATGCCAACATATTAACAGGTTCAAGGGCTTCTAATCTTTTCTCTCCGTTGCGAATTTCTTTGTTAATTTGTTCTAATTGTTCTTGTAAGTTATCAAAAACAATTTTACTGTCTTCTCCTTCTTTATTCACTAAATAGGGAATTTCAGGTAAAGGATTGGGTAAATCTGGGGTAATTTCTGCTAATTGAGTTTTTAATTCTGTTAATTTTGTTTGGGTTTCTTGATGTTGTAATAAAAGTTTTTCTAAATTCCAGCTAAGTTGTTGCTGTTGATTTTCTAATTTTTTCAGGGCTTTTTCTTGATCATCCCTAGCTTTTTTAATATCGGCTAATTTTTGGGCTAATTCTTGAAATTGGCTTTGATAATTAGTAATTTCTTGACCTAGTTGAGTTAATTTTTCTTGATTGTCTTTTTGTTCGACAATTAATTTCTCTTGGGATTGAATAATATTGTCTAATTTATCTTGATTTTGCTGAGATTTTAATGCTATATCTAAAGATTGATTCACTAAAGATTGTAATTTATTCTGAGTTTGATTAATTATTTTTTGTTGCTCTTCTAACTCTAGCTCTTGGGCTTGAATTTGTGATTGTAAATTTTGCCATTCTTGATTATCATAACTCGATTCTAATTGTTTTAATTGTGTCTGTTTTTCTTTTAATTTAGCTTCTAAAATAGGAATAGTTTTCTCAAGGTTAGTTAATTCTTGAGTGCTTTCTACTAACTGTTGATAATTTTGTCCGTTGTCAGTAATTATTTTTTCTTTTTCTGTTTCTAAACGGCTATTTTCTTTTTGCCATTGTTCAAAATCAAGCTGTTTTTTTTGTCTATTTTGTTGGGCTTGACTGAGTTCTTCGCTAAGGGTCTTGATTTGTTGCCTTTTTTCCGTTATTTTAAGGTTAAGCTGGATAACTATGTCTTCAATTTCTTGAATACGTTTGTACAATATATCCACTTCCGCTGAATCGGTGTTAATGGCATTGCCAAAGTGAAGGGCGTTGCGTTTACTGATACTCCCCCCAGTCATGGCACCACTGGCTTCTAATAATTCGCCGTCAAGGGTAACAATTCTTTCTTGACCGATAAAATTACGGGCAGATTCTAGGTCAGAAAATACCATGGTATTACCGAAAACATAGGCGAAAATAGGTCGATATTTGTCTTCACAGGTGATGAGGTTAACGGCTAAATCGATGTAACCTTGGGCGTATTGGATGCCTCCTAGTTGATGGAGACGGGGGGCTTTTATTTTGTTGAGGGGGAGAAAGGTTGCCCTACCTGCTTTTTTTTCTTTGAGCAATTTTATTCCTGCGGCGGCGATGGAATCGTCTTCGACAACGATAAAGCCTAATCTTCCCCCTGCACAGATTTCGAGGGCGAGTTGATAAACGGTTTCCACTTGTCCAAGTTGGGCTACTAAACCGCATACCCCAGGTAAGTCGGAGTTTAAGATTATTTTACTGGCGTAGGTGCCTTGGGCTTCTTGTTGGGCTTGTTTGGTGGCTTCTAGTTTATCTAGTTGTCTTTGTTTGTCTCGTTGTTCGATTAACAAACGATTGACTGTTTCTTGGTTGAGGGTTATTTCTTGCTCAAGGTTGCTGAGTTGTTGGGCTAGTTTTTGGATAGTGGTTTCTAGGGTTTGGATGTCTTGCTCAAAGTTGGGATGGGGTTGGTTATTGAGTTGGTTTTCTATGTGGGTTAGTTGTTGGTTTTGGTTTTTGATGGTGGTTTGTAGTTGTTGGCTACGGGCTTGTAATAGGGCTTTTTGGGTTAGTTGGGGGTTTAGTTGGTTTTGAATTTGGTTAATTTCTTGGTTGAGGGCGGTTTGTTGTTCTACCCATGCTTGGGATTGGGCGGCGATTTCTTGGGCGGATTGTTTTAATGTTTCAAGAACTTTTTTAAGTTCGTTTTTTTTGGTTTCTTGGGTGGGTATTTCTTGTTTTTCTAGGTCTTCTTTTTGCTGATTTATATTAACTAATTGTTGTTCTAATTCTTGTTGATTAGTAATTATTTTTTCTTGATTATTGAGATTGTTTTGGGATTGTTTTTCTAGTTCTTGTTGTCTTTGATTTAATTGTTGTTTTTTGGCTTTTTGGGTAGCAAGTTTGGAGGCGATGGAAATTTGTTCTTCTTCTCCTAATGCTTTTACTTCTTGATTTAGTTCTTCTAAACGATTAAGGGCGATCGCACTTTGTTCTCTTATAAAAGTTAATTCTTTTTGTTTATTATCTTGCTCATTTTCAATATTAATTATCTGTTGATTAAACTGTTTTTCTTGCTCCTGAAGATAACGCCAATTAATAACAATAGCCCATTCTTTTTTTTCTTGAATTTTTGCTTTTAATTTCTGATATTTTGCCGCCTTTTGGGAATCCTGTTGTAACTTTTCCCCATAGGCAGACAATTCTTGAGTAATAATATGACATTTTTCTTCCCTTTCTTTTACCGCCTCAAGGGTAACTTTAGTTTGATTAATTTTGCGGTCAAATTCTGCCACCCCTGCCAATTCATCAATGATTTCCCTTCTCTCCTTGGCATTCATGGTAATAATGCGAGTCACATCCCCCTGCAAGACTACGTTATAACCTTCAGGATAGATGCGTAAACGGTTTAACTGAGTTTGTAATTCTGTGGCGGTACAAGGTTGATCATTGACATAAAAAGTAGAGGCATAACTGCCCTTTTTTGTTACCCTTAAACGGCGAGTTATCTTTAATTCCGTTAAAGATTTTAGATCAATATTATTATCGTTTTCTTCTTCATTATTATCACTGTTTCCTTGCTCAAAATTATCTAAATCTTCAAAATCAGACACATCAAAAGTAACAGAAACGATGGTTTCTAAAGTTTTATTATTACCCTTGTGACTGTTATTAATTAAATCGGGTAATCTGTCAGCACGCATACCCTTTGAACTAGCTAAACCAAGGCAAAATAAAAGGGCATCTAAGATATTTGATTTTCCTGAACCATTAGGCCCAGAAATGACGGTAAAACCGGGTAAAAAAGGAACAGCATTACTGCCACCAAAAGACTTGAAGCGAGATAATTCTACACGTTTAACATATACCATTGATAAGCATTAAATTAATGTGAGGGTGTGCTAAATTATAGTTAATTTTTTTGCAGATTTTTTATATTTATTGTAGTTTATCCCAAAACTGCTCCAAGGTAATAATGGGACAAAAAAACTCATCATCAATAAATAATAAATCCTTATCCCCTGTTATTAAATAGTCGGCTTTAGCTACCTTGGCTAAAAGTAAAAACGGTTCATCAAAAACATCCCTACACTTGGGAATAGTTGGTAGTTTAGTAGGCATTTTCACCGTCTCGGTATAGGGGAGATAGTCTAATAATAAATCTTCTTGTTCCGATTTTGTTAGTTGAAACTTAGGGTAATGGAGAACTCTAATTAATTCTGTAATGGTGGTTTTAGAAATCAAGGGGATAAACTGCTGGTTTTGCCAAGCAAGGCGTAATTGAGCGACTTTTCCTCCAAATACTAAGGCAGAAAGTATTAAGTTAGTGTCAATAACCACTCGTGGTTTATGCTTCTTCATTTTTCCCTTTTCTTGCCCAAGAGATTGCATTGGCAATATCTTCCTCGGTTATATCTAACTGTGCTAATTTTGCCCTTACCTCATCTGTTCGTTGAATTTTTACCGGGGTTAAGATGATTTGCCCATTTTCTACTTTTATATCAAAATATTCTACTGCCCCAATCTGATTAGTGATGCGTTTTGGTAGAGTTAACTGATTTTTACTGGTTAATTTAGCTAACATTTTCTATCCATTAGTAATAATTACTTTTTATAGTATATCAAGGAAGTAAGACAACCTTTCTTAATGGGAAAAGACAATAAGGAGGAAAATATTTTAGGTGGGCAATGCCCACCCTACTGATTTATTTGGCTTCGAGTTTGGCTAGACGGCTTTTTAACTCTTGATTTTCTTCTTTGAGTTTATCGACGGCTTGGCGTAAGTCTTCGATATTTTTGTCTTTGCCTAATTTTTCTCTCACTTGATTGATGGCTTCCTCTGCCCTTCTTTTTACTCTGCCGTCGGGGGTACTTTCGGCGAGGGTGGAGAGGAGGTTGATGGCTTGATTGTCTTCTATCTGTGATAATCCGCTAATGATTGCCATTTGGGTAAGGAAAAAGGTGTCTTTGAGGATGTCTTCAAATTGTTCGAGGATGGCGGTGAGTTTATCGGCTTTTTGTCCTTTGGCAACGGCACCCAAACAACGAATGGCGGTTAATCGCAGGGGTTGGGGGGTGCCGAGTTCGGTATATTGGGCTATTAAGTCGGCGGCGGCGGGGGAAGTTTTGAGTTTACTTAGTCCGTTGATGGCTCCTGATCTAATTATTTCGTTTAAGCCTTCTCTTTCCTTGAGTATTTGACCGAAAAGCTCGATTACCTCATTTTCTTTATCCGCTAGGCTACCCGTGACCAAGGAGCCGAGAGCGTTGATTGCGGAGGCTTCTACATAATAACTGGGGTCAGAGGCGATCGCAACTTGTTTGAGGGCCTGATAACTGGTTTCGGTTTTATGTTTACCGAGGGCTTCAACAACTGCTCTTCTGACACGGTGATTTTCTTCGCCCAAAAATTCTACGAGGGTATCAACGGCTTGATCTAATTTTATTTTGCCTAATTGTTTGGCAATTTCTACTTTTACACCCCAAAAAGATTCACTTAAAAAGGCTTCTTTGAGGGTTTTTACCGCTTCTAAATTTGCTTTTTTGCCAATGGCGATCGCACTATAGATCCGAGAAATAGGGTCTGGATCATATTTTAACTGTGCCTTTAATTCACTAAAACCATAATCTAATTTAACAGTTTTTAGGTAGTTATTATTAACATCAAAGCTAATAAAATCAGGCTTTTCAGCTACAGGAAAATAAAAAGACTGTTCAGGTTGATTAAGTTTAAGAGAAAACTGTTTTAAACTAACACCATTTTGAGCGGAATAATAACCAAAAGCAAGGGGAATTTTTAACTCAAATAAATCGATATATTTACCACTTTCCTCCTTTGCTTGGGTTTGTTTCACCGTCACACAAGCCAAATTAGAATCATTATCCCAACTGTAACTCACCTTAAAATCAGGATGTCCACCCCTGAAAACATATTGATCAAAAAGAGAACCCAAATTATAGCCCGTGGACTTTTCAATGGCACGTAAAAGATCAACGGTTTCCACCGTTTTATGGGCATTATCATTGATAAAAGTATGAATCGCCTTGTCAAACAATTCATCCCCCAAAATCGAGCGTATCATGTGATATACACAAGCACCTTTCTCGTACAAATGACGATCATATAATTCGATCGCCTCCCGGTACACATTTGTTACAATAGGGCGACGATAACGGGAAGAATCTTCCTGTAAATAACTCCTTGCCTCCCCCAAAAGATAATAACGGGCATCATCATCCCCATATTCATGCTCTGTCCATAATACCTCCGCATAGGAAGCCGCCCCCTCCTTTATCCAGGCATGACTCCAATGTTTGATTACCACCAAATCCCCGAACCATTGATGGGCTAACTCATGAGCCACAAGGCTTTCGGTGCGATCGTTATCCAAAGCCGCCCTTTCATCCAACAAACAACGATCTGTTAATAGGGTAGTAGAAGTGTTCTCCATACCTCCGAAAATGAAATCATCTACGCACACTTGCGCATACTTAGAAAAGGGATAGCTATAACCATATTTATGACTAAAAAACTCAATCATTCTGGGAGTTTTTCCCATACTAATTTGAGCCTCTTTTTCTTGCCCTTTTTCTACATAATAATCTACAGGAATATCTTGCCATTTATCCTCAATTTTGGCAAATTTACCCACTGCTAAAGTCATTAAATAGGTAGGGTGAACTTGAGGCTGTAACCAATGATATATTTTACTATTTTCTACTTCTTGAACTGCCACTAATTCTCCGTTAGAAATAGCAGTATAATCCGCAGGAACTTTTACTTTAATTTCTGAGGTTGCCAACTGCCCTGGGTAGTCAAAACAAGGGAACCAGTAACGGGAATCCTCGTCTTCTCCTTGAGTCCAGACTTGACTGGGTTTATGGGGATAGTGTTGGTCAGGGGCGATAAAATATAATCCTCTTTGGGGTTTTTCTTTACTATATTTAATACTAATTACTAAGTCTTTTGTGGTGGTAGGCTGTAGTAAATTGATGGTTAAAATTTCTCCGTCATAATCAAAGGGTTGACTGACACTATCAATCAATATTGATTCTATTTCCAGATCAACGGCATCAAGGGTTAATTGCTGAATATTTTGACGAATGGGAGTAAGGGTAATATTACAAGTACCAGCAAATTTTTGGGCTGTTATATCTAATGCTAAATCAAGAAAAATGTGTTGTACTTGTCCGTAGCGATCTGGATTATAATGGGGTTTTGCTCCTGGTAATTCAAAACTTTTTTTGGTTTCAGAATCAAAATAATAGCTACGGGTCATAATTTGCCTATGGATAACAGTATTGTTCGTTTTATTTTATCTTAACCTTAGCTTAGCTAACAATCATCGGTGTGGTTAGGCTTCAGGTTTCAAACTCGAGGGGGTAATTCACTTTTTTCGAGCACTCAAATTGATTGCTCTCCCCTTATTTAAAAATAATCGGTTTCTGGGTTCCCGAACTTAACGAAATACCGATAATTAGTTACAATTATTAATAACTATCAAATAAATTTTATCGCAGTTAGCTATGACTGAAACAAACAATTATATGGAATTGGATCAGGAAATTAAAGAACAAGAAAGTATAGAAGAAAATCAAGGCGCAGACTCTGCTGATAGTGCTTCTGTGAATGAGTCTGAAGTTTTGGCAGAAGAATCCAACGAAGTTTCCTCTGCGGAAGTTGATGATAATACCTCTTCTGAGGCTCAAACCTCCCCAGAGCAAGAAGAAAAAGAATCTTCTGAAGATGTTGACGATCAAGAAGATGAGAGTTTAAAGGCGATCGCCCTTTTACAAGAAGAAATAGCCAACCTCAATCAACAACTAGAATACCAAAAAGAACAAACCAAGAGCATCCAAGGTCAATTCATGAGGCTAACTGCCGACTTTGATAACTTCCGTCGTCGCACCGCCAAAGAAAAAGAAGAGCAAGAAACCTTGGTGAAAAAAAGAACCATCGGCGAACTACTAGCCGTCGTAGATAACTTTGAAAGAGCTAGAACTCAAATTAAACCCAATAGTGACGGAGAAATGGCAATCCATAAAAGCTATCAAGGAGTTTACAAAACCTTTGTAGAAAGCCTCAAAAAATTAGGTGTCTCCGCCATGCGTCCAGAAGGACAACCTTTCGATCCCAACTATCAAGAAGCCATGCTCAGGGAACCCACCAATGAATATCCCGAAGGCACAGTAATAGAACAATTAGTCAGAGGTTATTTACTCAATGACGAAGTATTGCGTTACGCTATGGTGAAAGTGGCAGCCCCCGGAGAAGACGAGCCAAAGGAAGCAACTCCAGATAATGGAGATAATTAAAACAAATTATTGTCAGGATACTAAAACAGGAGCCAAGTTTGGCTCTATATAAATAAATCTATTAGAATAAAATCAATTAAACTTAAATTAGAGTATTAAACATCAAAAATAATTGTTTTGAAAACAATCATTGATGACAATTGATAATCCTAGGGTATCCTGTTAGAAGCCATCCAAATCAAGACCACCATAGAATAAAAAAAAATCGCAACTGCTGTCAGTTATGGGAAAAGTAATCGGAATCGACTTAGGAACAACAAATAGTTGTGTCGCAGTGTTAGAAGGGGGAAAACCCTTAATTATTAATAATCAAGAGGGTTCAAGAACCACCCCCAGTATTGTCGGCTTTGGCAAAGGTACCCAGCGCTTAGTGGGGCAACTTGCCAAACGTCAAGCCGTCACCAACGCTGAAAATACCGTTTACAGTATTAAGCGATTTATCGGTCGCAGATGGTCTGATAGTGATCACGATCGCACCCGAGTAACCTACAAGTGTGTCAAAGGTAAAGATGATACCGTAGATGTGCAAATACAGGATAAAAGCTATACTCCCCAAGAAATCTCCTCCATGATTCTGCAAAAACTCAAAACCGACGCAGAAACATTTTTAGGAGAACCCGTCAGCCAAGCAGTAATCACCGTACCAGCCTACTTCACCGATGCCCAAAGACAGGCGACCAAAGACGCAGGAACCATTGCTGGATTGGAAGTGATGCGGATTATCAACGAGCCTACCGCCGCTGCCCTTGCCTATGGTTTAGATAAACAAGATCAAGATCAATATGTGTTGGTGTTTGACCTTGGGGGTGGTACCTTTGATGTTTCAGTCTTGCAACTAGGTAACGGTATCTTTGAGGTGGTTTCCACTTCGGGAAATAACCAGTTGGGAGGGGATGATTTTGATGGCATTATTGTTGATTGGTTAATCGAAAAATTTAAAGAACAAGAAGGCATTGATCTTAGTACCGATAAAATGGCATTGCAAAGGCTGAGAGAAGCCGCCGAAAAAGCTAAGATTGAGCTATCCAACCTCATGGAAACCTCCATTAATTTGCCCTTTATTACCGCCGATGATAACGGGCCCAAACATTTAGAACTAGAACTATCCCGTCCTCATTTAGAAGAACTAATTGCCCCCTTGGTAGAGGAGATAGTTCCCCCTATGCAAAGGGCATTGGCAGACTCAGAACTAAGCAAAGAACAGATCCATCGGGTGGTATTGGTGGGAGGTTCTACCCGTACCCCTGCCATCTCTGCCAAAATTGAGGAGTTTTTTGGTACAGGTATTCCCATAGACCGTTCCATCAACCCTGACGAAGCCGTAGCCCTTGGAGCTGCTGTACAAGGGGGTGTATTAGGTGGGGAAGTGCGCAATCTATTATTATTGGATGTTACTCCCCTATCCCTCGGTTTGGAAACCTTGGGGGAAGTTTTTACCAAAATTATTGAACGTAATACCACTATTCCCACCAGTCGCACCCAAGTATTTTCCACCGCCGTGGATGGACAAACTTCTGTGGAAGTCCATGTATTGCAGGGGGAACGCTCCATGGTCAAGGATAATAAGAGTTTGGGTAAATTTCTGTTGACAGGTATTCCCCCTGCCCCTCGAGGTGTGCCTCAAATCGAGGTATCTTTTGATATTGATGCCGACGGTATTCTCAAGGTGAGTGCGCGGGATAAAGGTACGGGCATTGAGCAGGGGATTGTGATTAGTAATACTGGTTCTTTAGATGCCCAAGAAATCGAGGCTATGCGTCGAGAAGCTCAAGAATTCGCTTCTGCGGATCGTCGTCGGGTGGAATTGGTGGAAATTAAAAAGCAACTAGACAGCTTACTCTACAGTTATGAGTTGAGTTTGGAAAAAAATCCTTTTCTAGTTGGTGATAATGTTCAGGATGAGATTAACCAGAAAAAAGTTGATATTGCTGATGCCATTGAATCCCCTGATGTGCCTGTCAAGCGCATTGAGGCGATGATTGCTGACTTGAGAGAGACCATTATCGGCTTGGGGGCAAAAGCCTATGAAAGTGTTTCCCAGTCTCCTGAAATGGGGGCGGAACCTTCTGGAGAAACGATGTTCGAGTCTTTGGATGCTGATGATGATGCTGATCCTGAGTTTAAGAGTATTGAGGATGAAATTCTTAGTGGTTTGAGCCAGATTTCTGGGGGGGATGCGGAGTTTGATTTTGATTATGATCAGGATGAGACTATTACGGGAGATTATGAAACGGTGGATTAATTTGAGGGGCGTTGCTGATTTTAGATATGATTTCTTATTTAGGTGGGGAATAGGGAACAGGGAACAGGCAACGGTAAAAATATTTTGAAGTCTGAATTTTTAGTATGATTCAATTATATTTCATGCAATAATTAATCAATATTTAATTAATGTTTGGTAATTCATTCTGTCTGGATTTTTGTATGTCGTGATCTAATTCTTTGGTGAGAAAGTAGTTTAATACGGTTCTGACGATCGCAATTATGACCAGTTTTCCGAGGGAAGCAAAGTCAGAGTTAAGGGTAGTGGCGACAATATCAGCGCCTAGTTGAAATTCGAGGGCTAACACTAACCACATTCCAAATTCTAGGCGAATTTTGGTGAATTTATGGCGACGATGGTGACGGTTAACTCTTATGGCTAATTGTATGGTTTTGATAAGTCCCCATACTACACATAAAAGGGCGATCGCCTCTAGTATCAATTTAAAAAGATTAACAAATATTAGTAATCCTGCCTCAAGTAATTCTATTTGTTCCATGTTTCCAAATAATTAACAATGGTTTGATGAATGGTATTTTGATTTTCCTTGGCATCAATTTTTAATATTTTATGGGGATAATTGGCAAATATTTCGCTAAATCTTTCCCTTACTTTTAATAATTTTTCTTGGGTTTCGTAAATTTCTTTTGAGGGGCGATTTTCCATTCTTTCTAGTGCTAATTTAACAGGAATATCAAGGTAAATAACTAGATCTGGAGGGGGAAATTTTTGGTTTAAAATACTTACAAAATCATAGTCTTTTTTTGTTTTGCCATTATAAGCAAGGGATGAAAAATAATATCTCGTACTAATTACATGGATATTTTTAGCATTTAAATCATATACCCCATCTAAATTATTGTACAAGTGATAATGGCGATCGGCCGCAAATAAATAAGCCATTTGTTGATCATATAAATCTTGATCATCAAAATCATTTTTACCACCTAAAAAAGTTCTTAATAACTTGCCAATAGGGCCCGATGAGGGTTCAGGACTAATGACCGATTTTTGTCCAACTTTCGTAAAATAATCCTGCAACATTTGAGCTTGAGTAGAACTACCAGCACCATCTACCCCTTCAAAAACAATAAATAATCCCTTATGAATTTTCATTAATAACAATTATCAAAAAATAATTTACACTCTTTTCCAGATAAACCAACTTTCCAAAAACTGTATTATATAACGACTTCGTTTTTTCACAATCATTTCCTGTAAATTATTAATTACCTGCCTCACAAAGTCATCAGCAATAACCTGCCGCAATAAATTATTAATATGATTATTTTCCCCCATTATCACCGCAAAAATATTCACCAGTAACTCTGCTCCATATCCCCAACCATGAACCCCTAAAATATTTCCTTCCTTACCTAATAATACTTTCAGAAAAATATTTTTATACCCCACATCATAGGAAGATAAAAAACTATCTTGAACCACAAAACTTTGCCAACTATCTCCATATAAATCTCTTACTTGAGATTCACTATAACCAACTCGAAAAACTCCCGAACTAATATTAACTTTATAGGGAATTAAATCATAGTTAATAGTATTTTGAGGTAAAAACAAAATATTATCAATCGCAGTTCTTAACTCCTTTTCCGTAATTGTTAAATTACTATATCCCCCCAATAAATCACCAACGCAATATATTGTATTATTATCAGTTTGTAACTTCTCATTAACAATAATATTGTTTTTCTGTTGATTAAAAATAGCTGATTTTTTCCTTTTCAAATTATTAAAATCAAAGCTAACTTTTCTATTCAAAAAACCATCACTAATAATAACTTGGTCACATTTAATAATCTTATTTCCTGCCTGAATCCAGTTACCTTTAACTCCACTAACAGGATAATCATTCAATACCCTAACCCCCAAACTCTCTAAATGGCATTGAATCAAAAAAGCTATATCCTCATCCTCTGTCGGTAAAAGATGCTTTTGAGAAGTAAGTAAAGTAACTTGTTTTTGATGACGAATGAGTAAACCTGCCAAATTAACCGCCATGACATCATCACCAATGACAAGCACATTATCAGGTAGTGAATCCATATCCCATTGCTCAAAAATATCATAACCAGTTAAATAATTAATCTCCTCCATCCCTTGCCAACTAGGGGGCTGATAATCATACAAAGGAGTAGTAATAATATAACCATTGGCGATTAAAATATCTTTTTGGGTTTTGATAGCAGTTTGCTTGTTTTCTACTATAAATTGAAAATCAGAAAAAATAAGATCAACTTCTAAACTTTCTAACTCAGGTAAAAGTTGATCTTTAATTAATAATTTTTTTTGCTCTAAAATATCCTTCCGATTATGAAAATTATCAGGATATAAAAGCTCATTTTGTAACTGTTGAAATAAATATTTTTCTCCTTCTACCGTATCAAAATCAATGTCAATAACCAGGGCAACCCTAGCCCCAAGATTAGCGGCATATTTAGCTCCCCACATAGCTTCTAAACTACCACCAAGCAAAATTAAGTCATATTTCAACTTCATCATTATTAAGAAGAAAAAGAGTAATTATTTTCTAATTTAAACCTGAGTTAACAAGTTATCAACCATATTCAAAGCCCTTTCTCCATAGGCTTGATAACGTTCTCGTTTATTTTTGATCTTTTTCTCGAAAGTAGGTAAAATTCCAAAATTGGGAGGCATAGGTTGGAAATGTTTGGCATCAGCAGAGCTAATAAAATCGAATAATGCTCCCATCATAGTATAGGGTGATAACACCAAAGGCTCTTGATTTTTATATACCCTAGCGGCGTTGGTACCTGCTAACCAACCCCCTGCACAGGCGGCGGTATAACCTTCGGTGCCAATGAGTTGCCCAGCGGCGAAAAGGGTGGCTCTGGTTTTGAATTGTAAACTGGCATGGAGGAGTTGAGGGGCGTTGAGAAAAGTATTTTTGTGCATTACTCCCATGCGTACAAACTCGGCATTTTCCAATCCGGGGATGAGGCGAAATACTCTTTTTTGTTCGCCCCAACGAAGGTTTGTTTGAAAACCCACCATATTCCAGAGTTGCCCGGCTTTGTCTTCTTGTCGCAGTTGTACTACAGCATAGGGGCGTTTGTCTTTGTTTTCTCTGAAGTCACCGAGACGGGCATCAAATAAGCCGATGGGTTTGAGAGGCCCATATCTCATGGTTTCTTCTCCCCTTTGGGCTAATTCTTCGATGGGTAAGCAACCTTCAAAAAAGTTAGAACTTTCTCTGTCAAAGTCTTTTAGTTCGGCTTGTTCGGCTTTACATAATTCTTGCCAAAAGTTGATATACTGCTCTTTATTCATGGGGCAGTTGAGATAGGCGGCTTCTCCTTTGTCGTAACGGGAGGCAAGAAAGGCGATGTCTTGGTTGATGGATTCACCGACAATGATAGGACTAGCGGCATCAAAGAAGCTCATATATTCCATACCCGTCAACCCTTGTAATTCACTAGCTAAATCTTCGGTGGTAAGGGGGCCTGTGGCTAAAACTACGATGGTATCGGAGGGAATTGATTTAATTTCTTCTCGTTTAAGGGTGATAAGAGGGTGATTGTCGAGGGTTTGGGTCAAATCTTGACTAAAAACTCCTCTATCTACTGCTAAAGCTCCTCCTGCGGGTACTTTATGTTTATCGGCGGTGTGGATAATGATGGACTGAAGGCGGCGTAATTCCTCATGAAGCAATCCTGCGGCTCTATCGGTGGCATCGGCACCAAAGGAGTTACTACAGACTAATTCGGCTAGGTGTTCGCTATGGTGGGCGGGGCTATGCTTGACAGGGCGCATTTCGTAGAGGGTAACGGGAATCCCTGCCTGGGCAATTTGCCAAGTTGCTTCTGTTCCTGCTAAACCACCACCAATTACGATAATACCTTTTTGGCTCATTAGACTTGATTGTAATATTTTAATTTTATTTTGTAGGGGTTATGGATGTTTATTTTACTTGTTTGAGTAAGTATTTAATGGTTTTGAGGAGTTGCATTTTGTCTTTCATAAATTCTTCTTTGACGATGTAGGCATCTCCTCCTTGTTTTTGGGCCCAATGGATGTCGAAGTCTTGATTTTTGGTAGAGCAGAAGATGACGGGAACTTTTTTGGTGCCGGGATTTTCCTTAATCCAGCGGCATAATTCATACCCGTTCATTTCGGGCATTACTACGTCAGTAATAACAAGGTTAAATTTTTCGGCTTCTAATACTTTGATCGCCTCTACCCCATTAATAGCCTCTGCTACTTGAATATTAAATTGTTTGAGTGTATCACAAATCATCTCTCTGGGAGCGTGACTGTCATCAACTACTAATATTTTAATCATGATTTGATTAATAATGAATAATTAAGAAGAGTAGATTAATTAAAGAAATTGAGCCTCGCTATTTATTATACCTAAAAATGGCTAAAGATTTCGCTCTGGGTTAATAAATGTTCGGAGCAAGGTTGATTATTATCTATTAAAACGACTTTTTTTTCTTCGGTAATTTCACCGATTATTTTAGTTTTGGAATGATGATGATTAATTAATTGCTGGGCTTTTTTTGGAGGTAAACATAATACTAATTCAAAGTCTTCTCCTCCAAATAGTGTCCATTTTAGGGCTGTGTTGAGATCAGCAATCTGGAGTATTTCGGGGGCAATGGGGATTTTGTCTTGATATATTTTTGCTCCTCGGTTACTTTGTTGGCAAATTTGGATAATGGCATCGGCTAATCCATCACTGCTATCCATGCCTGTGATGGGGTGATATGGATTAAGGAGGGGTAATAAGTCGAGCCGTGGTTGGGGTTGTTGGTGGGCGAGGATTAATTTTTGTTGGGTTTTTTGGTCTATATGTTGATATTTTTGGGGAGATAAAAGAATTTCTAGTCCTGCCCTTGATAGTCCATGGTTTCCTGTAATGACTATTGAGTCACCGATTTGGGCGGTGCTTCTGAGAATTTTTTGCTCAGGTTTTACTTCTCCTAGGGCGGTAATGGCGATCGCACTTACTTCTCCCCTAGTTAAATCTCCGCCGACAATGGAGGTATGAAAAGATTTCAAACAATCATTCATGCCCTGATAGAGAGACTCTACCCAATGCCAAGGGGTTTGAGGAGACAGAGAAAGGGCAACGGTGATGCCCAAAGGATAGGCCCCCATGGCAGCCAAATCCGATAAATTCGCCGCTACACTACGCCAACCTACCATATAAGGGGGAGTGGTGCGATCGCTAAAATGGACATTTTCCACCAACATATCACTGCTAACCACCAATTCCATCCCCTCAGACACCTGTAAAACCGCCCCATCATCCCCCACCAAATGGGGATGACAGTAAGCCTTCAATCGCCTTAATAATTCATGCTCTCCCAAATCTTTAATTAATTCCATTCCCAAAAATTTCTATAATGAAATCAGAAAACCCTTACTAAATTGTTAGGGGCAACCTTAATAATTGTCAATCACCAACCATCATGACAGAAGGCTTAATTCATTCCCTCGAAAGTTGTGGCACCGTGGACGGGCCAGGTATTCGCTTTGTAATTTTCACCCAAGGTTGCCCCCTTCGTTGCCTCTACTGCCATAATCCCGACTGCCGACACCCAGAAGACGGTAAAAAAGTAACTAGCGAAGAACTAATCACCGAAATCAAAAAATATCGTTCCTATTTTCAATACTCAGGAGGAGGCGTAACCGTCACAGGGGGAGAGCCATTAATGCAACCCGAATTTGTCAAGGCAATCTTTGAAGAATGCCACAAAATAGGCATCCATACTGTATTAGATACCTCTGGTTATGTCACCCTCGATGCCGCTAAACCCGTCCTTGAACATACCGATTTAGTATTATTAGATATAAAATCTTTTAACCCTGACACCTATCGCACCGTTACCAGTGTCTCCCTCGAACCTACCTTAAAGTTTGCTCGATACCTAGCCGAAATAAATAAACCTACTTGGATTCGTTTTGTCCTAGTACCGGGATTAACCGATGCCGAAGATAATGTTTTAGGATTAGCCAAATTTGTTTCTCAACTCAAAAATGTAGAAAAAGTTGAAGTATTACCATTTCATAAAATGGGGGAATATAAATGGGAACAATTAGGATTTGACTATCAACTAAAAAATACTGAACCCCCAAGTCAAGAATTAATGAATAAGGTAATTAATACCTTCAAAAATTATAACTTAGTAGTCCAGTAACAAAATTATTTTATCTTATTTCGTGTTTTTATCCAGAAAGTAATAAACACTACTATTTAATTAATTATTTAAATTTAGAAGCTGCCTCTTCAAAAGATTTTCCTAACTCTTCCCATGCTCCTTGGAAACCTTTTACAACACTTTCCCAAGCCTCATCGCCAGACTCTTTTAGTTGGTCTAAGTTTTTCTGCATTTCGGCTTTTTTCTCTTCTAAATAGTCGATTCTTTTTTGTAAATCTGCCTGGGCATCTTCACCAGCTTTGTCAGCTTCGGCCTTCAAAGAGTCAAGTTTTGCTCCCCACTCTTTGAGGGTTTCTTCCATTTGTCCTTGTTTTGTTTCTCTATCTACCATAATCGTAAATTATTTCTTATATAAATTTCATTTTCATGATAGATATAATTTTTTTTTTCGCTAGGGTACTTAATTACGGTAATCCGTATATTTTCTGATTTAGCTTAGATTTTGCTCTCCCAAAATCAAAGTATCTAAGTAATAACGGCTAATTAATATTTGTCATTTTAAAGAGGGCTGTATTCTCAATTACTTCAAATTTTCTAAAATATTTGTTAGGGTAAAATAATAGTAATAATTTGTAGTTTTTAGTAATCAATTTTTCTGCTCTGTATGTCCAAACAAAAAATATTAGTAGTTTTAACCAGCATTGAAAAATATCCCAGTATAAATCGTGCCACTGGTTTATGGTTGGGGGAAGCGGTTCATTTTGTCAAAAAAGTTGAAGAGGCGGGTTACGAGGTGGATTATGTTAGCCCTAAAGGAGGTTACACTCCTATTGATCCCCATAGTTTGGCAATGGCAGAGGAAATTGACTGGCAATGGTATCAAGATAAAGAATTTATGAATCGTTTGGGAAATACTTTAAAACCCAGTGAGATTAATCCTGATGATTATGTGGCTATTTATTATGCAGGAGGTCATGGGGTAATGTGGGATTTTCCCCATAATCAAGAATTACAGGTTATTAGCAAAAAAATTTATGAGCAGGGCGGTTATGTCTCGGCTGTGTGTCATGGCTCGGTTGGTTTGTTGAATACCCGTTTATCGGATGGTGATTATCTGATTAGTGGCAAAAAAGTAACGGGTTTTTCTAATGAGGAGGAAAAACAAATCGAACTAGATAAGGTTGTGCCATTTTTAACGGAGGATGCACTGGTAGAAAAAGGCGGAATATATCAAAAAGCGTCTGAGCCTTGGGGAGTGTTTGTGGTGGAAGATAATAGAGTAATTACAGGACAAAATCCTGCTTCTAGTGCTGGGGTAGCAGATTTATTACTTGACTGTTTGTCTGCGTGAATTTTGAGCCGCCTTTATTAACCAATAACAGCGCTTCCTGTACCCTGAAACATGAGCCAAGAGAGGATAAAATTAAACATGAAAATGGTAATCAAAGAAATGACCACGGCGGCGGTGGTAGATTGCCCGACACCCTTGGCTCCTCCTGTGGTAGTTAAACCCCAATTACAGCCAATGATGGCAACCGATGCTCCAAAAATGGCGGATTTTATCATGGAAGCGACCACATCCCACGTACTTAAAAAATTGCGAATAGAGTCGAGGAATACTCGGCTAGGAATGTTATAAAACGAGTCGGCAATGATTAATCCCCCCGTAATACCCACAATCAAGGAACAGATGGTAAGGATGGGAAGCATTAGAAAACAAGATAAAACTCGAGGAGTTACAAGATAGTCCACAGGATCAGTTTTGAGGATTTGTAATGCGTCAATTTGTTCTGTTACTTTCATGGTACCTATTTCCGCCGCAAAGGCACTGCCCACCCTTCCTGCTAATACTACCGCCGTTAATACGGGGGCTAATTCACGGGTAAGGGCGATCGCCAATACCCCCCCCACGGCACTACTTGCCCCAAAATAAATAAACTCCCTCGCCACCTGAATGGTAAACACCATGCCCACAAAAGCCGCCGTAATCAGGGCAATGGGCAAAGATGCAGGCCCCACAAAAGACATCTGCTCGATGGTATTAAGACGATATATTTTTAATTGGATCAGATGAACCAAAATCTGTCCTGTTAAAAAAAGTCCCGAAGATATGCGCTGAAAAAGTTTATTCATTAGCTATTGTTGTGGGCAAAAAAAAATTAAAAACGAAAAGATAAATTCAGATAAGGGCCATTTTGATTGACATCAATCCCAAAATCCGTATTAGTTCTTAGGGTTGAATTGTAACCAGTATAACCGAAGCGATAACCTAGTCCTAAAGAGGTCTTTTCGGAAAATAGCCAATCAACCCCCGTACTCAGATTCCACTGTCGTAAGCCATTGATGCCAAAACCAGAAAAAGAACCCCCTCCGACGATCGCCCATTGGGGATGTACATTAAACCTAAAACGCCCTCCCACTATGGGAGATACAACAGTTTTACTACCATCAAACCTGGCGCTCCCCAACCCTGGGGCATTAAAATCCAAGCCCAAATCAATGCCTGTAATATTAAGTCCAGCAAATACATCAAATACTGATGATCCTAGATCAAACTCTGTGTTAACTCCCTCTGGGTTTACCTGAGAGGAATTATAAAAACGGTATGCCCCCCCAAAAGATAACGACCATAATGTACTGTCAACCCCTGCATTTAAAGTCACAGGAATAGAACCTAACGAAACAGGTAAAGTGCGAGTTACAGAGGCACGACTATCCAAAGATAAGTAATCAAAATCCGCAAAAAGTCCGAGACGATAATCAGGTGTCCAGGCTTTCATTCTCCCAAAAAAAGCAAAATTGAGATCATCCTTGATACTTTTTCTGATTTGACTAGCATCAAGGGCAAAATCTCCCGTTAAACTTCCTGCCCTGGCATCACCATAAATGGTGAAAGGTATATAAATAGATGGTTGAAAAAGAAAATGCCAAGAGTTTGATGGGGTAATTGGTTCCATGGCAATCTCTGAAGCATAGTGATGAAAATTATCTGGATATAATTCCATTTCCATAGATTCCTGAAGCGTAAATGGGGAAATAATGGCATTTTTATCGTCACTCTGGAACTCAGTAGAATTTAGGTCAGAGGCTCGAAAACTACCTATTTCTATATCGACAGTAGCTTCTTTCTCCTCCGATGCTTGGGCGCCCGAATAAATAAAAACTCCGAAACCAACAATAATTGTTGGATAAAAAAACCAACTTTTTTTCAACATTACAACAAACCTCAGCACCAAATTTAAAACAAATAATATTCAGTGTAAGAGAATTAAAAGAAAAAAGTCAAAATAATTATAGAAAAGTTTACCAAAAGAAATATTAAGATTGTCCTAAAAATAATAGTCATCCTAGGAAAAAATAATACCCTTAATATTAGAATGAATAACGAAAGGAGAAAACATAAATGCGATCGCCTTATAAACTAATCATAGGGTTATTATTAACAATATTATTGGCCTTCACCGCCCAAAAAACCTTTGCCCAAAGCCCATTGAGTATCGCTCAAAACCCAACCCAAAATAGTAGTATTCTGTTTGAAAATGTGCGTATATTTAACGGTCAATCAGAACAACTTTCTCCCCCCTCCAACGTTTTGATTATTGACCACAAAATCAACGAAATTAGCACCAACAGGATAAACCCCCCATCCACCAACAACCTCACCAGAATCAATGGTAACGGTAGAGTTTTAATACCCGGATTAATTGACAACCACGTCCATATCGTCATGACATCCAGCACCCTACCCGAACTTTTATCCCCCAACCTTAGCCAAGAAACCCTCCTCTCCCGAGCAGAAACCCAAGCAGAACAAATGCTTTTAAGAGGATTTACCACCATCCGAGACTTAGGAGGCCCCTCCTTTGAAATCAAAAGAAAAATTGACCAAGGACAAATCCCTGGCCCCCGTATTTACCCTAGTGGTGCCATGATTTCTCAAACATCAGGACATGGTGATTTTCGTACCCTCAACGAACGCTCTCGTCGCTTTGGTGGCACCATTTCCCGAGGGGAAGAGATGGGAGCTACTTTCATCGCCGATGGACGAGATGACGTACTGACCGCCACCAGAGAGAATCTACGCCACGGAGCAACCCAAATAAAAGTAATGGCAGGGGGTGGAGTATCATCTATTTATGACCCCATAGACGTTACCCAATATACCCTCGATGAAATGAAAGCAGCGGTAGAAGCGGCAGAAGATTGGGGAACCTATGTAACGGTCCATGCCTATACCCCCAGAGCCGTCAGAAGAGCCATTGAAGCAGGGGTAAAGTGTATCGAACATGGTCAATTGTTGGATGAAGACACCATGAAAATTTTGGCAGAAAAAGACATCTGGTTAAGCGCCCAAGCCTTTGAGGAAAGAGAAACCCCCGGTTTTACCGACGAACAAAGAGCAAAACGAGCTTTGGTGGTTCAGGGAGTAACTAATGCTTTTAATTGGGCAAAAAAATATAATGTCAAGTTGGCATGGGGAACAGATTATTTATTTGATCCTGAACGCAATCAAAGACAAAATCAAGATATTGTTAAACTAACAGAGTGGTTTACCCCCTTTGAAGCCCTAAAACTTGTCACCCATGATAATGCCCAGTTATTGAAAATGTCAGGGGAACGTAATCCTTACAAATCAGGAGCCTTGGGTGTCATTGAAAAGGATGCCTATGCCGATGTGATTTTAGTGGATGGTAATCCTTTGGAAGATCTTTCCATCATGGGAGATTATACCAATCGTTTTAAGGTCATTGTCAAAGATGGCAAGGTTTATAAAAATACTCTCACTTAATCTTATAATTCCGTCATTTTTTCCTGCTTCGACAAAATAAATAAACTGCCATCTCCTCCTCTACCAATTCTGACATCTTCATCGATATAGGTAATGGTTAGACTAGGGATTCTACCTTGAGGATTACGGGCATCAAATTCCCTGACAGGATCTAGCATGGGTGTTTTTACCCCTGCTATTTTTTTGATGGAAACATATCTTTTTTCAAAGTTAACGTTAATGGTGTTGGTGGGTAATATCTGATTAGGTTCAATTTTGGGGGCAAAACTAGCGGTAACTTTTACATAACCATTAATTAGTTTTGAGCTATGTTCCACAAAAGCGATGTTAAAAAAGGATACATCTTGAATATTAATAATTTGATATACCTGTCTGAGTTCAAATCCTAGGGGTAGTTTATTTAAGGAACGAATTTCCCTCGCACTCGAATATTGTAATCGCCAAATACCTTCTAATAATTGGGGAGTAAACTGGAGTGGGTTTGGAAAGGGGTTAAGGGATTCGAGATTTTGGGTTAGTTGTTCAATGTTTTCTGCTTCTGATGGTTTTATTAAAGTGTCGGTGATGGGATAGTTGGGATTAATGTTAAGAGTTTGGGCTGTATTTTCAATGATGGAAAGTAGTTTTTGTTTTACAACTAGGCGATTATTAATCATATAAATTAAGGTAAAATTAATGGAATAAAAGTATATTTGATGGTGGTTTTTGAATATCAAAAATAAGAGAATTGGCTATAATATTATTAGTTCCAATATTGTTTCTCTCCC